>DJIW01000045.1 GCA_002433805.1 Competibacteraceae bacterium UBA6584
TTCGCGGATATCGCCGACCCGCGCGTCAGCATATTCTGCCGGCGGGACATCGGGGAACAGCTCGCGATAGATCGCCAAGACCTGATTCAAGGAAACCGCGCGGCCCGTGCAAACGTTGTAACGACGGCTGGCGAGCCGCGCCCCGGTCAGCGCCTGACCGTTGGCTCGGGCCACATCTTTGACCGATATGAAATCGCGGGTCTGTTCGCCGTCTCCATAAACCGTCACCGGAAAACCCCGCTGAAACCGGTCCGTGAAGAGGGAGAGGACGCCCGAGTAAGGTGAAGAAGGGTCTTGACGCGGGCCGTAAACATTAAAATAACGCAAACAGGCCGCTTCCACTCCAAAACTGGCTGCGTAGCCGAGGAGCATGACCTCGGACGCCAGCTTGGCGGCGGCGTAGGGTGATTGCGGTTGCGGCGTTGCGGACTCTTGGTTCGGTAAGGCCGCGGCCGTCCCATAAACGGCGGCGGACGAGGCGAACACCACGCGCTTGCAGGAAAATTCAAGACATAGCTGCGCTAGCGTGTCGGTGGTGATCAAGTTAAGTCGGGCGTTTAGCGCAGGATCGCGAAAACTTTCCGGAACGCTTACCAATGCCGCCAAATGCAGCACGCCAGCGAAACGATATCGTTCGAACAAGGCCCGCATCGTTACCTCGTCGCCCGCGTCGGCGAGCACCCACACGAAGTTGGGCGAAGCGCGGGCGGCGGCGAGATTTTCCAGATGGCCGGTTCGTAGATTATCGACTCCCACGACCCGCTGTCCTTGGCCGAGCAACCATTCGACCGAATGGCTACCGATAAATCCGGCCGCGCCGGTCACTAAATAGCTGGATGTCATCGACTGCTCCTAGTCCGCGATGGTAAAAGGCGGGATGCTTGTACCGCGAGGGGTGCTTACAATAGCGATTTTAGGGATGATCGCACAATCGTGACCACCTCCCCCTCGCTGTTTCATCCGCATTTCCTGTTGCCGCGCTATTGGCCGATTTGGCTGGGTTTGGGACTGATGAAAATAATGGCGGCCCTGCCCTTTGGCTGGCAACTGGCGGCGGGCGGACAAGTCGGCCTCTGGCTCGGCAAAATCGCCCGCCGCAGACGGCGCATCGCTGAAATCAATCTGAGTTTGTGTTTTCCCGAATGGTCCCCCGCCGAACGAAACCGCTTGCTGGAGGCGCATTTTGCCGCTCTGGGCATCGGTTTGTTCGAAACCGCTATGGCGTGGTGGGCGTCGGATGACCAATTGCGCCGCTTGGCCCGAGTGGAAGGGGCCGAACACCTCGAACATGCTCTAGCCCAGCGCAAGGGCGTACTGTTGTTGACCGGTCATTTCACCATGCTGGAACTGGGAGCTCGCTTTATTACCTGGCACCAGCCGTTTCACGCGATGTATCGATCCCATAAGAATCGGCTCTATGAAGCTGTGATGCGTCGAGAACGCGAGCGCCGCTCCCGCTTGCCGCCGTTGCCGCATGAAGATATGCGGGGTCTGCTGCGCGCGTTCAAAAAGGGGCGCGCTGTCTGGTACGCCCCCGATCAAAATCACGGCATCCGCAATAGCGTTTTCGTGCCTTTTTTTGGAGTAACCGCTTGCACGGTGATGGCCACCTCCCGGCTGGCGGCGCTCAGCGGCGCGGCGGTGGTGCCCTATTTTCCCAAGCGCCTGCCCGGACGGGCGGGCTATGAAGTCGTCATCCTGCCCGCCCTATCCGAGTTTCCAAGCGGGGATATCGAGGCCGATACCCGCCGCATTAACGAACTGCTGGAGCGGCACATCCGCGAAGCGCCGGAGCAGTATCTGTGGGTGCACCGCCGCTTCAAGACGCAACCGCCGGGCGCGGCCAGCCCTTATGATCCTTAAAGCCGGAATTCGATGATGTTCGTCCGCGCCGATCTGCCCGCCGATCCCACGGTCCGGCGCATTTTAATCATCAAATGGAGCGCCATGGGCGATGTCATGATCGCCACCGCGCTGTTCGAGGACATCGCTCGGGCCTTTAAAGGGCGCGAACTCCATCTCAATACCTCGCCGGCCTGGGAACAGCTGTTCGTTGGCGATAGTCGGTTTCAGCGGGTGTTTGCCGTCGATTTTCGAAATTCACCCCGGCCCTTCGCGCCGCTTCGGGAATGGCTGCTGAGAGTGAGACGAGCACGTTACGATCTGATCATCGACTTGCAGTCGAACGACCGTTCCCGACTCTTGCTGGCGCTGCTGCGCCTGGGCGGCGCGCGCATTCCCCACCTAATCGGCATCAACCGGCGCTGGCCGTACAACCTCGTTCCGGAGACGGATTTTCCCCGTTCCACCCCGATCCTCACCCGAATGCGCGCCGCATTGAACGCCGGCGGCATCCCGACGGAGACCGACCGACCGGTTTTGCAGATCCCGGAACGGCATCAGGCGCGCGCGCGCCAGTTGCTGGCGGCTCATCAGCTAGCGCCGGGGCGTTACGCGATCTTTTTAGCCGGATGCAGCGCCGGCGGCCGGCTCAAGCGCTGGGGCGCCGCGCGTTACGCCGCCTTAGCCGAACGGCTCCATCAGCAAGGATTGGATCGGATGGTCTTAATCGGGGGGCCGGATGACATGGAAGAATGCCGGCAGATCGCCGAGCGCTGCGGTGCCTGGCTGGTGAACCTCTGCGGTCAAACCGCCATCTTGGATATTCCAGCGCTGTGTGAATCCGCCTGTTTTATCGTGGCCAACGATACCGGCACCGCGCACTTAGCCGCACTCACCACCACGCCGATGACGGTAATTTGCGGGCCGACCGACCCCGTCCGGGTCAAACCGCTAGGCGAAAACGTGACCGCCTTACAGGCCGATCTGCCGTGCGTCAACTGCTATCTGAAGACCTGTTCGCACCAAACCTGCATGAAGATGATCACGCCGGCGCGCGTCCTGCGCCACCTCCAGCAAACCGTTCGCTGGCCGGCCTGACGGTCGTCAGCCCTGTCGAGAATCAAGGCTTATCAGAGGAACGGGCTTGATATTCGCCGGGCAGCGGCGGGGCGTCATCCGGCAGCAACTGCCGGCCGTATTTGGCGAACTGGCGGTGTTCGTGGAGCTTGGCGTATTTGAGAAAAACGTAGAACGCCGCGATCACCGAATTGATGAAACCGGCCCATCCATTTAAAAAATTCCTTTTAAACAGATAGCTGCGGATAAAAAATAGCGGCGGATACACGAGCATGATCAGCCGGATGCCCCAGCGCTGCTTGCTGAGTTTTTCCGCGACCAAGCCGGTCGAATAAGCGTTGATCTTATCGACCTTGGTGTGGATATCGGTTTCCCCGTAATGGTACAGCGGCGATTTGAGGCGGGCGACGCTGCCTTGGACCTTGGGCGCGGCGTGGATCGGCATATCGTCGATCAACCCCTTGCGCTTGTCGAACAAGCGCAAATAATGGTTCATTCGCGTCGCCGGATTGTACATCCGCCAGAACATCTGTTCTTGGCGCGGCATTTCGTAGCCGTCCGCCGTCGGACCCGCTTTCAACAACTGGCGAATTTCAGTCTGGAGCGCGGGCGACAGCACTTCGTCGGCGTCGAGCAGCAGCACCCAATCGTGGCGGGTGGTCGCCAGCGCCATCCGCTTCTGCGGCCCGTAACCGCTGAAAGGATGCTGGGTGATCCGCGCGCCGTAACGGTGGCCGATGGCGAGCGTGTCGTCGGTGCTGAACGAATCCAGCATCACGATCTCATCGGCCCACTTGACGCTCTCCAGGCAGGCGGGCAAAGTGCGACCGTTATTGTAGGTGGTGACAAACACCGAAAGTGGTTTATCGGCCATGACATCATCTATATCGAGCCGGCAGGCTTTCTTATCGTCCGGACCCGTGGTTTGGGAAAACGGCTCGCCCTCCGGCGCAAAACAAAACGGCTCCGTGACGCTTTTTGATTCGCTCGCAATGTTCAATCATCCTCCTGACGGGAGTTCCGACACAACCCAACCGCTGCTATCGGCGCACGTCATCGGCGGCCGGTTGCTGGGCGGTGCCGAATTGTTTTACGCGCGCTTGGTCAATGCCTTGCACCGGCGCGGCCATTGCGCGTTGGCGGTCACCCATCCCAACAGCTTGATCGCCAAGGAGCTTTGCGCGGAAATCCCGCAAGTCCCCATTCCGATGCGCGGGATTTGGGATTTGTGGTCGCGCTGGCAAATCCGAGAGCTCGTCCGCAAATACCAACCGGCCATCGTCCAAACTTACATGGGCCGGGCCACTCGCTTGACCCATCTGCCTGTCGGACAGCGCCCCATTCATTTGGCCCGGTTGGGAGGTTACTACAGCCTTGACGGCTACCGCCATGCTGACGCCTGGATCGGCAACACGCAAGGCATCTGCGATTATTTGATCCGCAACGGTCTGCCGGCCGAGCGGGTGTTTCACATCGGCAATTTTATTGTGCCGCCCGAGCCCAGCCCTCCGGAACGCTTGATGCAGCGGCGCCGGAAATTGGCCGTTCCGGACGACGCCTTGCTGGTGGTGGCGGTCGGCCGCCTGCATCCGGTCAAGGGCTTTGAGGATCTGTTGGGCGCTTTCGCCAGCCTGCCCGCCCGCCTCGGCGGCCGCCCGATCTATCTGATCGTCGTGGGCGACGGCCCGCTCAACCAAGCGCTGCGCCAGTTGGCCGAACAACTGGCCATCGCCGATCGAATCCGCTGGACCGGCTGGCAACGCAATCCTGGACATTTTCAGGAATTGGCCGACTTGATCGTCTGTCCCTCCCGGCACGAACCCTTGGGCAATGTCATCCTTGAAGCCTGGGCGTGGCGACGGCCGGTGGTGGCGACTCTCGCGCTCGGTCCCGCCGAAATCGCCGCCCATCAGGAAGACGCCTGGTTGGTGCCCATCGCCGCGCCCGAGGAGCTGGCCAAAGCCATGCGCACCCTGCTGGAAGATGCCCCCCTGCGAGACTGCCTTGCGGCCAACGGCCACCGCAAGGCGATCACGGCCTACAGCGAAGAGGTTATCGTCAGCGCCTATCTGGAGTTGTACGCCCACTTACTGGCAACATCATAAGGCGACGCCCACCTTTTCCGCGTTGGCCCCTCCGGTTTTTCCGGTCAGATAACTCAGGGCGCCAAGGCAAAGAAACAGATAGGCGAAATGCCGGGAAGTATAAGAAAAACTCAACAGCGCGGACCCCATGATCCCCGATGCGGCCGCCAGCAACACGCCCGCCCGTTGTCGGTCTTGAAGCGACAACCGCTCCCACCGCCGGGCCAGACGCCCGAACACCGCGCCGATCAACCCCAAGAGCGCGCTGACCCCCAGTATCCCGGTCTCATACCAAGCTTCCAGCAAAAAATTATGCAAGTGGTGGACTTGGATTTTCTGACCGTTCAACTCAAAGCTCAAAATCTCCGCGGCGCGATGACCGTTGCCCAAACCCACGCCGAGCCAGGGCCGTTGCGGCGGATGCGCCAACGCCTGCCGCCACAGCGCCGTTCGCCCGGCGGTAAAGGCGTCCAAGGGCCGCGCCGGATCTAAATTCATCTTGCGAAACGGTCCGGGGTTCAAGACGATAGCCGCCGCCAGCACCGCCGCCGCCAGCGCGGCAATCCAACGCCAGCGCCAACCCAGGACCAGCTTGCCGAACACGATCAACCCCACCAACAGGCCCAGCAAGGCGGCCCGCCCCTCCGATAGCGCCACATAAGCCAGGACAATGGCGACGGCCGCGGCCATGCCCCCGTAACGACGGCGGATGTTTTCATCCCGCCACCAAATCCACGCCAATAGAAAAGGCAGCAAAAACGGTAGATTATCTTCCTGAAGTTGGAGCCCTGGATCGAAGGGCCGCCCGGCAAATCCCAACCGGTAATACAGCGCCAGTCCATACAGACCGATCAGCACGCTCACCCCGACCAGCGCCACGGCTCGCAACAAGCGATCCAGCGCGTCCGGCGATTCCCACAACGCGGCCTGAACCAACAACAAACTCAAACTGGAGGCAAGAAATCCCGGCCAAAGCCGCATGCTTTCACCGGCGCTCATCGCACCCGGAATTCCCGCTAAAAACACCCCCAGCACGAGCAAATAAAATAAAGTCACCGCCGGATCGAGTCGCTGTCGGCGGCTCCAAAGGCTGAGCAACCCCCAAACTCCGTACAGCGAGACGAGGGTGTTATACAAGCCGCGCCCGCCTAATTCGGCCAAAGGCAGCAACGCCGGCAATAGCCAGCCGTGTTGAAAAAAAGCCGATTCAACCCGCTGATGGAGCGCGGCGAATGTCATCGGGTCGATCCAGCCATGCCAGCGCCTCCAAAACCTGATGGACCGTGATGGCGGCCATGCCGCCCGCGAGGTCTGCGGGGACGATAGCCTGGATAAATGGTGAGTGCGTCAGCGGCGGCGAGCCGCCGAACAAGCCGAAAGACGGCACTTGCAGCGCGGCGGCCATGTTGAGCGCGCCGGTGTCGTTGCCGATGTAGCAGCGGCACCCGGCCAGCAGCGCGGCGGTGTGCTCCAACGGCAGCGCCACCGCATCGGCCGCAGCCCCGCCGCCTTCGATAACCCGCGCCAGAATGGCGTCGGCCATCACCCTTTCCGTCGGCCCGCCCACCACCACGACCGAACCGTGACCGGTTCGAGCCAGCGCCAGCGCCAATTCGGAGAAGCGTTGCGCGCCCCACTGCTTGTAGGGTTCGCTGCTGCCGATCCCTAGGGCGATCCACGGTTTCGGCCACGCCGCAAAGAGGTCCGCGACGGTTTGTTCCGCCGCCGCCGCCACCGTCAAGCGAGGCTCGGATTCCAGCGGCTGAAGACCGAGCAAGGCCATCAGCGCATCGGCCCGCGCCATCGGCTGGGCCAAGCGATAGCCGGCGGACAATCGCGCCGGTCCATTGAGCAGCCAGCGCTGCAAGCCGATGCCGTAGCCGATCCGCTCCGGGATGCCCGCCAGCCAGGTCGCCAGCGCGTAGCGGGCGCTGCCGTGCAAAACCCACACTCGCTGGTAGGCTTCCTTGCGCAATAAAGCCGCCAGCCGCAACAGCCCGCTGGCCCCGGCATGACGGCCAGAATCGCGCTCCAACCAAAAAACCCGCTCCACGCTGGGATCGGCATCGAGCAAGCGATGCGCCAGGGAACGCGGCTTGGTCAGGATATCCACCCGGCCGGAATAGGTCGTGGTCGCGATGGCGTGAATGTAAGGCAAATGCCACACCATATCGCCGATGCCCGGCAAGGGTTGCACCACCAGCGTTCGGCCGGAAGGCGCGAGCTTCATCGACCGACCGGGTTGGGCGGATCCGAACTGACGCGAGACCGTCGGGTCCGCCTCCTCTCGTTCCGTCTGCCTCCGCTCCGTCTGTCTGCCTTCATGCCGTCGCTCGATTACAAATCCGAGAATGCGCGTGGGTTGAAAACTATATCATAGCCGCGGCGCCGATCGGGTTCGGCGGGAATCGGGAGCAAGCGCCCATGTGCGGAATCGCGGGTTACTATTTAACATCGACCGATGCGGAGCAGTCCCGGCTGGAGGAGATGGCGCGGCGGCTGGCGCATCGCGGTCCCGACGGGCGAGGTTTTCACAGGCGGGACGGCGTCGGACTCGCCCACACCCGGTTGGCCATCATCGATCTGGCCGGCGGCGCCCAACCGCTGTACAGCGCGGACCGCAGCCTTTGCCTGGTCGCCAACGGCGAGATTTACAATTATTTAGAGCTGCGCCGGGAACTGGAAGCACTGGGGCATCGCTTCACCACCCATTCCGACTGCGAAACCATCCTGCACGCCTACGCGGCCTGGGGTGAAGCGGGCGTGGAGCGGCTGACGGGCATGTTCGCCTTCGCCCTTCACGATGCCCGCAAGGGAACGCTGTGGCTGGCGCGCGATCGGTTGGGCATCAAACCGCTCTATTTCACCAAAGGACCGGGCGGATTCGCTTTTGCCTCGGAGTTAAAAGCGCTGTTGCCCTGGCTCGACCGGCGCGAGGTCGATCCGACCGGCCTGGCGCAGTACCTGCAACACAATTTCACCTGCGCGCCGCACACCCTGCTCGCCGGAGTCCAGAAATTGCGGCCCGGCGAATGGCTGCGCGTGGAACCGGATGGCGCGGCGCGCCAACAACGCTACTGGTCGCCCTTGCGCGCCGAACCGCTCGACCTGACGCTCGATCAAGCCCTGGAGCGCTTCGATGCGCTGGTGGACCAGGTCATCGATATTCACTTGCGCAGCGATGTGCCGTTCGGGCTCTTTCTCTCGGGCGGCGTGGATTCCTCCTTGCTCGCCGCGCTCATCGCGCGCCGCGTCCAGGAACCGTTGCGCAGCTTTTCCATCGGTTTTCCAGACACCTCGGTGCATAACGAGCTGGCGGCGGCGGAGACGGTCGCCCGCCAACTCAATACCCGCCATAGCGCTTATGAAGCGCGGGCCGAGGAATTGTTGGAGCGCTTGCCGCACGTGGTGTGGGCGGCCGACGATCTGACCGCCGATTACGCCAATCTGCCGGTTTCCCTGCTGGCCGAACGCGCGGGCGCGGAGCTGAAGGTGGTCTTTTCCGGCGAGGGTGGCGATGAAGTGTTCGCCGGATACGGCCGCTATCGAGTGAACGGATTCAAACGGTTGCTCACGGCGTTGCGACATCCCGGAACGGGCGGCTTTCGAACCGGCGGGATGTTCTCCAACGAAGCCGCCGAACTGTTTCAGCCCGCGTTGGCCGAAGCCCTGCGCGATTGGCGAGCGCCGTTCGCGCGCGCTTGGAGCGAACCGCCGCCCGCCTGGACCCGTCTGATGCGGATGCAGTACGTCGATCTGGAAACCTGGCTCCCGGACGATCTGCTGATCAAGGCCGACCGGATGTTGATGGCGTGGGGCGTGGAGGGACGGGTGCCGTTTCTCGATCACCGCCTGGTCGAATTCGGCCTCGGCTTGCCCGATGCCTTCAAAATCGAAGGGCGCAACGGCAAACGCTTCCTCAAACTCTGGGGCGAGCGATTTTTTCCCAAAGAACACCTTTGGGGCCGCAAGAAGGGATTTACCGTGCCGATCCGGGATTGGCTGAAAGGCGAGCGTTTGGCGTCGCTCGACCGAGCCTTGGCGGCCTCGCCGGGCATCGCGGCCTGGTTTGAACCCGCGGCGGTGCGCGGCTTGATCGAACGCCAACGCCGGCGCGGGGATCGCAGCGGTCCGTTGTGGGCCTTGCTCAATTTCGCCATCTGGCACCGGCTGATGGTGGAAGGCGACGGCGAGCCGCCATCGGCCCGCCAAGAGCCTTTCCGCTATTTGCTCGGCTAGCGGGGCGCTTGGCTGACGCCTTGGTACAACGCCAGCGTTTGATCCAACATCCGCTGGAGCGGATAAGGCTGCTCGGACGACACTGGAGGCGCGTCGCGCAACACCTCCGCGACTCGGTCGGTCAGCCGATCTGGATCGCCGACCGGCGCCAAACCCGCCGGATACATCCGTCGGAGCACTTCGCCGACGCCGCCTTGGTCGTAGCCGACTACCGGCCTGCCGAGACTGAGCGCTTCCAACACGGTCCGGCCGAAGGATTCCGGCTTGGCGGACAGCGACAGCAGCAGCGTTGAAACCGCGTAAATCTCGCGCATGTCAGTCCGGTGGCCGGCGAAGACTATGGCGTCGTTAAGTCCCCGCGCCCGAACCGCTTCTCGCAAGCCATCGGCGTAGCGTTGCCGCCGAGCTTCCGAACCGCCGACGATCAAACCCCGCGCCGTCAAGCCCCGCGCCCGCAGTCGAACCAGCAGTTCGATGAAATCCTCGTGTCCCTTAAGCCGGCTCAAGCGTCCGGCCAAGGTCAGCACCGGGGCTCCTTGCAATTGCGGATAGCGCCGCCGCCAGTCCGCGAGCCAAGCCTCGGAAGGCCGATAGCCGTAGGGAAACGCCACGGGATCGACTCCGCGCTGGATCACCTTCACTCTCTCGTCCGGCAGTTCGGGATAATGCTGACGGAGGTAAGCCCGCACCGTCTCGGAGACCGCGATCACCCGCTCGCCTCGGGTCATGATGGCGCTGTAGCGAGACGGCGAATACAGGCCGTGCACCGTGGTGATGAAGCGCGGGCGGGTCAGCGGGTCCATCCCGCGCCACGCCAGCCAACCGATCCAAGCCGGCAGCCGCGAGCGGACATGCACGATGTCGATGCGCTGTTCGGCCAGCCAGCGCCGCAGCGGCCAGACCCAACGCAAGGTCGACGGCGATTTGACGCCCAGCGGCCAGCTCACATGCTCGCTGCCTTGTTGCACCAAGTCCGCAACCAACCGCCCGCCGGCGGAAACGACCACCGAGCGATGGCCGCTCCGGACCAATTGTCGCGCCACCTCCAAAGTTCCCCGCTCGACGCCGCCGCCGTCCAAGGCCGGCAGCAGTTGCGCCACGGTCAAGCGAACCATCGTTCGACGATCAAGCGGGCGCACCGTTCGGCCTCATTAAAAGCCCCGAAGGGGCGGGTCAACCGCTCTCCGCGCCGCCAGTCTCGATACGGCGTGATCCAGCCTTGCGCGGCCAAGCGTTCGAGGCCCCGGCCGATCCGGTTCGGTTTTTTTACCGGAACCTCCCATACGCCCACCGCCGCGCCGGCGGTTAACGCCTCATAGACCATCGACACGCTATCCGCCGTCACCCACGCTTGACCGGCTCGCGCCAGTTGCGCCGGCAACCAGTCCGGGCCGGTTTCGGCGACCGGAACGACGCTCAAGCGTACTTCAGATTGGAGGGTTAAGCCCGCTAGAAAGCCGGGCGGCGTGCGGCGCGAGGTGGTCAGGGTCCAGCGGATGGCGGGGGTGGCGGCCAGCACCTCGGCGATTTGATGATAGAGGGTGGCGTCATCCCAGCCAAAATGCGCCGAGGGACCACCGATCAACAGCAAACCGCGCTCGGCTTCCAGCGCGTCGGAGGGTCGGATGCGATTTAAAGCGCCCCGCGTCGTCAAGACATCGGGACGAAGCGGCGGCGAATCGTGTTCGGGGATCAAGCACAGGTCGAACCAGCGCAGCGGCAAGCTGGGCCGCATCAGCACCACCGCCTTGCCGCCCCGACGACGGCGCGCCGCCAACAGGGAAAGATGGGTGCGATGGCCCGCGCCCACCAATAAATTCGGCTCCGGCAACGCCCGCCAAGCTGGAGCGCCTCGCCAGCCCGCAACCACCGCCGAACGGCTTGCCAGGGGCTGAGTTTCGACAGCTTCAACCATCCGCAGCCGGCTTATAGCGTCGATCAGGCCCCGACTTTGATTGTCATGACCGGCTTTGCCGTCGCTGAACCGCCAGATGACGAGCGGCGTCACGGACGCCCCTGGAGGACGATGGAGCGCCGGTTTAATCCACCAGGACGTAA
This sequence comes from Competibacteraceae bacterium UBA6584, assembly GCA_002433805.1. Lineage (GTDB taxonomy): Bacteria > Pseudomonadota > Gammaproteobacteria > Competibacterales > Competibacteraceae > Competibacter_A. The sequence continues at coordinate 11,301 of DJIW01000045.1, forward strand.
TCCGCGCCGCAGTACGGGCATTTCGCCTTACCGGTGGCCTCGATCGGCAGATAGACCTTGGGATGGGAATTCCACACCATCATATCGGGCAGTGGGCAGGAGACCGGTAAATCGGCGCGTTTGACTTCGTAAACCCGATGGGTGTTGGGCATGGCCTTGGCGAAAGCAGCGGCGGTGGCGGCAGCCATAGACGGCATTCTCCTCAAATGAGTCGTTATTGGATCCGTTGAAAAACGGCGACGGAACGGCCTGAAGCCCGGCATTCAAACCAGTGTCAACCACTCGGGGTACGCATCGCGCCGGCCGTGGACCTGATCGAAATACAGCGCTTGCAAGCGTTGGGTGATCGGACCGCGCCGGCCGATGCCGATGGCGCGGCCGTCCACCTCGCGGATCGGGGTCACCTCGGCGGCGGTGCCGGTAAAGAACGCTTCATCGGCGATGTACACCTCATCGCGGGTGATCCGTTTTTCCTTGACGGCGATCCCCAAATCGGCGGCGAAGCGGATGATGGTGTCACGGGTGATGCCTTCCAGGGCGGACGTCAGATCGGGCGTGTAAATGATCCCATCGCGGATGATGAAGATGTTTTCGCCGCTGCCCTCGGAAACGTAGCCTTCGGTATCCAACAGCATGGCTTCGTCGTAACCGTCGCGCACGGCCTCGGCCAGCGCCAGCATCGAATTCATGTAATTGCCGTTGGCCTTGGCCTTGCACATGGTGATGTTGACGTGGTGGCGGTTGAACGAGGAGGTCCGGATGCGGATGCCGCGCTCCAGATTCTCCGCGCCGAGGTAAGCCCCCCACTCCCAGGCGGCGACGATCACGTGGGCTTTGAGATTGTCGGCGCGGATGCCCATGCCCTCGGAGCCGTAAAAACACATCGGGCGGAGATAGGCGCTGGCCAGCTGATTGGCGCGGACCACCTCCCGGCTGGCTTCGTTGAGCTGATCCTTGGTGTACGGCATCGGCATGCCGACGATGTGCGCCGAGCGAAACAGCCGGTCGGTATGCGCCTGCAACCGGAAAATCGCGGGCCCCCGGTCGGTGGCGTAGGCGCGAATCCCCTCGAACACGCCCATCCCGTAATGCAAGGTGTGGGTCAGCACGTGGGTGTTGGCCTCGCGCCAGGGCGCCAGCTTGCCGTCGTACCAGATCAGACCATCGCGGTCGGCCATCGACATTATCCGAATCTCCTCGCCAAATTAAGATCGCGCCGCCACGCTGCCTCATCCCCCGGACGCCGCGCCGGTTTTGGCGGGCTCCATCAGCCGTCGCCAGATTCGCGCCACGCTCTCGCGGGTTTCGGCGGCTTCGTCGCTGGGAGCGCACGCGGGTAGCTCTTGCAGCTTGAGCCAATGAATGCGCCGGCGCAGGTTGCGATAGGCGTTGCGCAGCCGGGCGGCGTCGGCGACGGACAGGATGCCGGCCCGCTCCAGGCCGTCGAGTTGCCGGATGTTGTCGGTGTAGGTCAGCAGGTCCGGATAGCGGTGGGCGTGCGCCAGAATTTTATATTGCACCATAAATTCGATATCGGCGATACCACCTCGACCTTGCTTGAGATCGAAGCGCTCGGAAGTCCCGGTATCCAGTTCGGCGCGCATCCGCTCGCGCATCTCGCAGACCTCTTGGCGCAGCGCCTCGGGCTCGCACTCGACGCTCAAAATCTCGCGGCGCAGGGTTTGATAGCGCTCGGCCAGCTCGGGCGGACCCGCCACCACCCGCGCCCGCGCCAGCGCCTGATGCTCCCAGGTCCAGGCTTGCCGGCATTGATAGTCGGCGAAGGCTTCGAAGGAGCTGACCAGCAGGCCGGCGCGTCCGCTGGGCCGCAACCGGGTGTCCACCTCGTACAAATCGCCGGCTCCAGTGCGGGTCGTCAACCAGTAGATGATGCGCTGCACCAGCTTGGCGAAGAAGCTGGGGTTGTCGATCTGGCGCGGGCCGGCGGTCAGCTGCCGCGCGCCGGCGCTGTCGTGCAAAAACACCAAGTCCAGATCGGAACCGTAGTTGAGTTCGATGCCGCCCAACTTGCCGTAGGCGACGATGGCGAAGCGGGCGTCTCGCTCCACCCCGTCCACCGCGCAGCGGGGTGGGCCGAATTTCGGCAACAGATCGGCCCATGCCAGTTCCAGCACCTCGCGCAACAAAGTCTCGGCGATTTCGGTCAAATGATCGCTGACGATCATCAAGGGCATCGCGCCGCTGACATCGGCGGCGGCGACGCGCAACACCTGGGTTTGCTTGAAATAGCGCAGGGCGTTCAGGATTTCCTCGGAATCCTCCGGCGCAACCCGCGCCAGCTGCCGCTTCAAATCCCGCGCCAGTTGCCGGCGATCCAACGGCGCGTAGAGCGCGGCCGGATTGAGTAAATCGTCCAGCAGCAAGGGATAGCGCGCCAGATGCTTGCCGATCCAGCCGCTGGCGGCGCACAGCTTGATCAGCTGGGCCAAGGCTTGCGGGTGATCGGTCAATAACGCCAAATAGACCGAGCGGCGAGCCACCGCCTCCAACAGATCGAGCACGCGCTCCAAGGTGGCGGTCGGCCGCGGCGCGACGGCGGCGGCCTCCAACACTCGGGGGATCAAACCGTCCAGCCGCTCGCGGCCCCGCAAACTCATGGATCGATAGCTGAAGCCGTGCTTGAGCGCCCGCAACCGGTTCCAGGCCAGCGCCGGCTCCTCAAAACCGTGGTCTTCCAATACCGCCAACGCCCGGTCTTCATCGGGTTCGACTTGCCAGAGCGTCGCGAGACCGGTTTTCGCTGGAACCGGCTTGGCATCGCCCATCTCGCCGAACACTTGGGCGAACTGTTGCGCGACGGCCTCAACGTGCCGCGCCAGTTCCTGATCGAACGCGCTCCAGCTCGAAAAGCCCATGGCGAACGCCAAGCGCCGCTGTCCCAGATCGTCATCGGGCAGCAGGTGGGTTTGCTGGTCGGCCCACGCCTGCAAGCGGTTTTCCACCCGGCGCAGGAACCTATAGGCCTGCTTCAGCTGTTCGACCGCCGCCGCCGGCAACCGGCCGCTGGCGTCCAGCAGATCGAGCACCCGCAGGATGCCGCGCTCTCGCAGCGCGGGCTCGCGGCCGCCGTAGATCAACTGGAATGCCTGACCGATGAATTCGATTTCGCGAATGCCGCCCGGCCCCAGCTTGACGTTGCGGCGCACGCCCTTGCGTTCGACTTCCTGCGCGATCAGCGCCTTCATGTCGCGCAACGAGGCAAAGGCGCTGTAATCGAGATAGCGCCGGTAGACGAACGGCCGCAATCCGGCCAGCACCCGCTCGCCCGCTTCCCGGTCGCCGGCGATGACCCGCGCCTTGATCATGGCGTAGCGTTCCCAGTCGCGGCCGTGGTTCTGGTAATAGTCCTCGAACGCGGAAAACGACATCGCCACCGGCCCGGAATCACCAAACGGCCGCAGCCGCAGATCGACCCGATAGACGAAACCCTCGGCGGTCGGCTCGGCCAGCAGCTTGCTCAGGCGCTGGCCGAGCCGGCGGAAAAATTCCTCATTGCTGACCGAACGCGCGCCGTCGGTTTGCCCTTGCCGGGGATAGGTGAAGATCAGATCGATGTCGGAGGAAAAGTTGAGCTCGCGACCGCCGAGCTTGCCCATCCCCAACACCACCAGCCGTTGCGGCTGGCTGTCGGCGTCGCGCGGTTGACCGTAGCGCTGACACTGCCCTTCATGCAGCCGCGCCAGCGCCTGTTCGATCAACTGTTCGGCCAGATCGCTCAAATCGCCGAGCGTTTCTTCCAATCCAGCCGCGTCCGTCAAATCGCGCCAGGCGATGCGGATCATTTCCCAACGCCGGAAGTCCCGCAGCGCGATATTAAGTTGCGGCTCGTCCGCCACCTCCGCCAGCCGCCGCTGTAGAACGACACA
>DJIW01000043.1 GCA_002433805.1 Competibacteraceae bacterium UBA6584
GGTAAATCCACTTTTTGGCGTTGGTAATAATCAGATAGTGCTTGCAGAATCATCGGGCAATCTCCTCGCTATCCCAATCGGGTATCCGCAGGGTGCCGTTCTTCAGCTGAGCGCGGAAAAAACAAGGCGTGGGTTCAGCGCCGCCATACTCCAGGTCATACAGCATCCAGCCCAAATTGCGGGTTTCAGCAATGGGTGCTGGCTCTGGTTCAGCACTATCGACCCAGGCAAACGCCGCTGAAAATTCCCGGCAGCCGAGGTAAGGTTGATTGAAACATTGGCCCTTCTCGGCGCGGCGGCGGAATATGGCGGCATATTTGCCAGGGGTATCGTCCGGGCCGGCGTGGGCGGTTAATTCAAAGCGGGCATGAATCCGATAATCGACCTCCCTCAGCAGTAATGCGGCCCGCTGTACCCGCTCTTTGGGGTCGTCGGCATACAGCCCCAGCGCGCCCTTGCCTCGCTTCATCGCGGTTTTTACATTGTCAGCCGAGATCACACTGGCAACCTCGTTGCGTCGCACCGAGGCCCAGCGAATCGGCTTGAGCACATCAATTTGGGTAATGCGCCAAACGATTTGCGGTTTCCAGAAAATCGCCTCCAGCACGCCACGGGCGGCGGAAGGCGTCATCACATCGTAGGAAACCCGCTCGACTTTCATTTCCGGGCGGGTAAAACAGGCGTAATCGCCCCATACTCGTAAACAAACCGAGTTAATCGGCATCCTTCCACCCCCTATTAGGTAATCAAATCGTCCGGTGCGTAGTGCCCTATTGGCGCGTTATCGACCCGTAAACCGAGCACCGGATCGTAAATCGGCGCAACCTGAACATAGATGCCGGGCTGTTGCTCAGTAATAGTTCCTTCTTTCAGTAGCTGCTGATGAACCCGGCGCGGGATATTCACCACGTAGCGCTGCAATTGCCGGAGCAGTTTTCGGTCCAACCCATCGCTGGATCGGGCCAGTTGAGCCAATAACCGTTCGTTATCGCCGTAGCGAACAATGACTGGCGCCTGGATTTCCGGGATCAGTTGAAAGCGTTCAGCGGCGGTGCGAAAGCTGAATTCCAACCGCTGGTTGTTCTTAAGTAGCGACAGTATTCCTTTCTTATCAAGCTGTTCTGTCCCTTTTTGCCAATACAGCCCTTGGAAATATTCGGTAAATAAGGCAGGAGCTAACGGGTCGATGGGACGCCGTTGCAACACCTGTCGCCCGGCCTGGCACGCCTGGCGCAAATGACCAGCCGGGGGCTGAGTCGGCGGCACAAACACCACTACCTGTCCCAAAGTGAACAAGCGCCCTTCACGATTGCAACGTCCCGCCGCCTGCGCGATGGAGTCCAGCCCCGCCAGCGCTCGATAAACCACCGGAAAATCCACATCGACCCCGGCTTCCACCAATTGGGTGCTGATAACCCGTAGCGGCGTATTAGGATTTCTTAACCGCTGCTTGATCTCGGCGATGACTTTGGAACGGTGTTGACCGCACATGAGGCCGGAGAGATGCACGGTATCGGGCGGCAACAAGCCATGCAGAATGCGCGCATCGTCGCGCCGATCCACAATGCACAACACGCGGGGATGGTTTGCCAGTTCGGCAGCGAGTGTTTCCCACGTTACCGGCTTTAGAAGGTCATCGGGTAGCAGCAATTCCACTCGGCGCAATCCCTCGTGCAGTTCATGCACCGCCGCTGCATCACCCATGATTTCACGCACGTCATCCAACCCTTGCAGAGAAAAATCAAAGCCGTGCCGTGAGGAAAGATCTGGCTGCGTAGCGGTGCAAAGCACGAAACTGACGCCGTAATAACGGCTCAACTCGCGGATCGTTTTCAGGATAGGAGTCAGAAAATCCGGCGGCAGCAGTTGCGCTTCATCCAGAATCACCACGCTATCGACGATGTTGTGCAGCTTGCGAGTGCGGCTGGTGCGATTGGCGAACAGTGACTCGAAAAACTGCACGCTGGTAGTCACGATCAACGGCGCATCCCAATTCTCGCAGGCCAGCCGACTGCTGGGCGTTTCTTGGTCGGTTTCGAAATTGCTGTGGTGTTCAAGCACGGCGTCCGCGCCGAACACCTTGCGGAACACGTCCGCCGTCTGCTCGATGATGCTGGTGTAGGGGATGACGTAGAGAATTCGACGCTTGCCGTGCTGGCGGGCGTGACGTAGAGCAAACCCCAGCGAGGCCAGCGTTTTGCCGCCGCCGGTTGGGACACTCAGCGAAAACAAGCCCGGCGACTGTTCGGCGGCGTTCCGGCAGCGTTCCAGCACCTGCGCCCGTGTCCGATTAACCGGCGTATCTTCCACTTGACCGGCCAATCTCGCCATATGCGCTTCAAAACGCGGCTCCAGTTCCGCCAGCGTGGGATAGCGACCCCGCCGCGCGGTTTTATCGGGAGCCATGAAGTGCTCGGTGTCGAGAAAATCAGCATCCACCAAGCAGGAAAACAGCAACCGGATCCACAGCGCATGATCGCGTTCGCCGCCGGGATTCGAGGTTGGCAACGAGGCGTTGAGGATGTCGGCGGGCGGTGCGGCGGCGAGCGTATCGGCCAACAAATTGGCTTGTTGCAGGCGATTAATCAGACTGGACCCCGGCGCTTCGGCGCTTTGCCAGTCCGGTAAGCCCGCATGATGTCCGGCGATGAGGTAAGCGAGGATCCTACCCAATCCTTTCATGCGTTCCATGGCGTACAGTGCGCCCGCCGTCGAGTGATCGACTTTGCCAAGCGATGTTTCGATATGAGCCTCGTAGCCGGACGCACTACGAATGTAGCGTTGAAACGCCTCTCGATATTTGCCGAGGTCATGCCAAAGACCGGCCAACTTGGCCCAATCACCTGCGCCAAAGGCGGCAGCGAATGATTCGGCCAAATCCGCCACTCCGCGTAAATGATCCTCAAGATGATGGGGCAGCCATTGTCCATTGCTGTCTGGTCGGACGTGAGCGAGAAAAACAGAAGATTTTTCTGACATAGATAATTTCCTGATTGCTAACGAAATGTGGAACTGCGATCATAGTATCCGCAGTTAATTTTCTGAATGAAAATAGCCAGTTATTTGACTCTCACCAGCCACGGTAACTCAACGTAATGGCCAGTCCGCTCCATCTGCTCGTCATCGACCTCGAAACCCGCCCCGATTCGGCGATCCTGCCGGCCGGCCGCGATCCAGAGGCGTTTCCCAAACCGATCCAGCATCAAATCATCACGCTCGGGTTTTTGTTGGCGCGCATCGAGCGCGACGGACAGAGCGAGCGTTACGTGGTGCGCAAGCTGGGATCGGCCAGCATCGCCGACCGGGGAGAACGGGAAATTCTGGCGGGATTCTGGCAGATGGTGGATCGCAACCGGCCCCGTGTGGTGACGTGGAACGGGCGTGGCTTCGACGCCGCCGTGCTCAAGCAACGCTCGCTGATCCACGGGCTGACCGCCTACAACTGGCATCGCACCGATCCCCGCTTCGGCTACGACTATCGCTTTCAAACCGAATGGCACTGCGATTTGATGGACGTGCTGTGCGATTATGGCGCGTCGCCCCGACTGGGATTGGATGAGGCGGCGCAAGCCTTGGGCCTGCCGGGAAAATGGAACGGCCACGGCGCCGAGGTGGCGGATTTGGTCGCCGCTGGCGATTACGCCGCCGTCGACCGTTACTGCGAAGGGGACGTGCTGAATACTTACGTCCTTTATCTGCGCTGGGCGCATTTGAGCACCCGCCTCAGCCCGCGCGGCCACAACGCCAGCGTGCAAGATTTACTGGATTATCTTGAGCGGGGTCGAGAGCCCTATTCCCATTGGGGCGAATTCCTCGACCGCTGGCAGGCCAGCGCGCAGCCCTGTCCGCTGTTCGTCAACGAACCACTGGGCCAGCCGGGGCCGCAATTGCCAGAATCGCATTTGCGTAGCGAGGATGTGTTGCCGTGAGCAATATCTAATCAACCGATCCAACGTCATGGGGCGGACATACTCATTTTGACCCGCGTCAAAATGAACCGAACGGGCCATCGCGGCCCAAAATAACTTCCGGAATGGCTGTCGCCATCCTCCATTCGCGGCGATGGCCTGCGGTGGACGTTGCAAATGGATCTGGCACGGAGTGTGCTTTTTGCCTCCGCTGTGTGAATCAAAAGAGAACCTGCCATGGCCGCACGCTTCGTGGAGCTCCAACCGCACAATGGATTTGACCGCTTCGCCAACCCCAACTGGCAGATGGTGCCGGCTATCGGCTCCAGGACCCTGCTGCTGCAAGGGGTGGGCGATGTCCCCGTCGCCAGCAGCAATCCCCGAATCGCCACCGTATCGGTCTCGGAGGTTTTCGGCGTCCGATTCGTCAGAATCAACGGCGTGCGGGCGGGAAGCTGTCAAATTCAAGTCGGCTTGGGGCCGATTTTCGACGTTGTTCTGGATGTGTCGGTCAAAAATAAGAAGCGGGTGCGCACCTCGTTTCATTATGTTGATGACGGTCGAGTGCAAAAGACTTCGCGCCTCATCGGCGATCTGAACGATATGATCGCGGCCGCCAATCAGATTGTCTTGCCTCAAGCCAATGTCGAACTCACGCGCCACGGCGCCGCGCCGCTGCGGATCGCCCAGAACCTGCGGCGGGTGGTGCGTTTTTCCGCGCATCTTTCCGGCGTCGCGGCCCGGCAGCACGAATGGGATATCGTGACCGGCCACGCCGACAGGACCGCCGACTTCAACGTGTTCTTCGTCAAGGAATACGAGCAGGATCGGACGCCGCTGCGCGATGATGCCGAAGCCGGCACGCTGGGCGGCAGCTGTATCTTCGAGGACGACACCATCGATCCGGCGGGCTTGGTCCTGGCGCACGAACTGGTCCATCATTTGGGCGTCGATCACACCAACAACCAGCGCGATCTGATGTTCGACGGGTCGCCTAGCGGAATCTTTATCCCCAAGGATCACGCCAACACCGCCAATCCTTGAGCTTAAAAATGCGTTTGGCGTCCTTGTCGGTCCCTTCTTTACCGATCCGCGCCGCAGCCGCTTTAATGCTGCTGGCGGTTCATTCGATCACTGGGAATTTCGTCATGGCCAAACAGGCGGTCAATCTCGAACAGCGGGTCGAACAGGCGTTCCGGGCCGCGCGCGACAACGAGTTCGACCGCATCGGCCAATTACCCGCCTTAGGTCCGCGCGTGGCCCCGTTGCTCGCGCCATACCTGCGTGATGAACAAGCAGACATCCGGCGCGAGGCGGTCGCGGTGCTCGCCGCGCTCGGTGGCGAATCGGCCAAGCCTTTATTGGTGGAAGCGCTCGGCGATCAAGATGCGGAGATCCGCGAGCGCGCAGCTCGCGCCCTCTATGTTGCATATCAGCCCAGCGCGTTGGCGCGCGACAAGGCGGTCGGTCCGGCGCTGCGCGCGAGCGTCCTGGCCGGCAACCCCAGCGCGGCGGGTTTATTGTTGCTGGGCTATTTTCCCGATGCCGAGAACGAGCGGGCGCTACGCGAAGTGGTCGATCAATTTGGCGGGGAACTCACGAAATTATCGGACAGCGGACCGTCGGTGATGGCGGCGCTGCCGGCGCGGATCGCGCTGTCGCAATTGGGCGACCGCGAGGCGCGCGAGGCGCTGTTGGGCGTTATTGATGGCGCGAGTTTGGCGGAGGCGGAATTTTTGTTGGCGGCGCTTCGCGATATCGATTCGCCGACTGTGCTGCATGCTCTCAAGAAAACGCTGGATGACGAACGAGAAATTGCCGGCGGGCTTCCGTCCGGAGCCGGCCCGCGCCGGCGGTTGCGCGATGCCGCCGTCGATGCCTTCGCGCGGCGCTTGAAGCTGAAAGTCGCTTTCAAACTCCACGACAGCCGCCGCTACAGCGACGAGCAGATCGCCCAAGTGCGGCGGCTGATCGACGCTTCGTTACCGCGTTAGCTCTTGATAATTTTTGGCTGACGAGGCTTTTAATCTCGATCAAGTATTCTTTATCTAGGAGAGTCCGTCTCAATCAGCGCCGCCAGCGCCATTTCAGCGATTGCCAACACATTTTTGAATTGTTGGTGCTCGCCGAGCAGCCAAGCCGCCGAGAGACCGGCCCAAGCCAAGATCCACTGCAATAAACGACAGCGCTGCAACCCGGCTGTTTTGCCGACAATCCGCAGGCGCTGCTCGAAACGCCGCGGGTCCTTCGCCATGGTGGAGTCGGGATTGCAAAACAGGTTGGCGTAATCGAAACCGCGTTCACCGATCAGCCCTTTAGGGTCGATCACCAGCCAACCGCGTTGTCCGAAATGGAGGATATTGCCGTGATGGATATCCCCGTGCAGGGCGACAATATCTTCAGGCGCGGCGATTAATTGCCGCGCAGTGGCGGCGCTTTTGAGCAAAATCCCGCCGTGTTTTTCAGCCGCTGGCTCAAGCGCCCGAAACCAGCGTGAAAGTGGAATGAGTTCCGGTAAAGGTTTTGCTTTGAGCGCGTGAATTTTCGCCACAACCGCGCAAATAATCCGGCTGGCTTCATCATCTCGACCCGTGTAAACGAGATCGATCAATGAAGTGCTGTCCTCGGCCCGTTCGAGCAACAAGGCATCATCATCGCGGGCAAGAACGCGCGCCGCCCCTTCTCCGTCCCACCAAACCATCAGTTGCGCGCCAGATTTTTCCTCTTGTTCGAGGGCGATTTTGAGAATAGCGCGAACTCCATCCCGACGAACGGGAAGGAGCCGACTGCTGGCGGTGACGATGGGGTCGCCATCTCGCTCCAAGCCCCATCGCGTCAGGTAGTTATCGAACATCCAAGGCCGGGCATCCTCGGTAAAGGAGTTTCAACCCTCTAATGCAAATACGCCCCATCCACCCCAATCTTGCCCGGTCCATCCAGAACGTAAATCCCCGCCGAATTGCCTTGGACATGGAAACCCATCTCGCCGTGGTGGACGGTGATTTCATTCCCGGTCACCGCATCGCGGTAATGGCCGTTGCGGATGTTGCCGACGCGGATATCCTGGCCGCCGCCGATGGTCAATCCCACCACCACGTAGCTTTCGCCGTTGTTGTGATCGCGGACGAAGCTGATGCCGCTGCCCCATTCGTTGACCTGACTCATCGGCCCTTTTTGCAGCGCGGGAATGGCGCGGCGGATTTGATTGAGCCGCTTGATGTGCTGGTAGAGCGGATGGCTCTGGGTTTGGCCGATGCGCTCATCGGTCAGATGATCGCCGAAATAGGCCCGACCGGTGGTGTCCAGCGTATCGTCATTGCCGATCACATCCTGCGGCGCGCCTTTCATGAACTCGATTTCCTCGCCGTAATACAGGCAGGGAATGCCGCGCACGGTCCACAGCAGATTGTAGGCCGCCGCCGCCATCCATTGGTCGCCCTTGAAGCGGAAGCGGAAATCGTTGTCGGGGCCGACATCGTGGTTTTGCAGGAAGGTCACTAGGGTCGAGGGGTTGCCGAAAATCCAGTCCATTTCCAGAACGGCCTTGACGCCGCCGAAACTGCCTCGGCTTAAGTTATCGCGGAAAGTGGAGAACAGGCCGAAATCCAGCACCGCAAAGCCGGAATCGCCGCCGGAGTTGGGGTCGCGCGAGTCGTGGCCGAGGCGGGTATACCACCAGGGGCGGATAAAGGATGGGCCGTTGTCGCCGTGGCCTAGATCGCCAAAGCCGTAGCCTTTGACCAGATTTTCGCCAAACACGAACAAATTCGGCTTGTGCGCCTTCCAGGCGTTGACGTACTCCAGCAGGTTGTCGCGCTCGACGTGCTTTACCGTATCGATGCGCAGCGCGTCCACCCCCATATCGAGATAGTGGTTAATCGAGCCGATCAGATAATCCTTCACATTCTGCCGGTCGGTGGCGAGGTTGATGCAATCACCCGCGATATGCTTGCGTTGCACCGCAGCGCTTTCCCAGTCGCCGCCGCAAATAAAACCCTCTTGCATGTACCAGTCGGGATCGAGATTGTTGGCGTCGATGCCGAAGAAGCGACCGGGGTTATAGCCGGATTTCGGCACGGTCTCGCCGGTCTTGGGATCGACCAGCGGCTCTACACCTTCCGGGTCGCGATTGTGACGCTCCTTGTACCAATCGGGCGCGACCGGGTTGTCGATGTCGTCCCGATTCGGCCAGGCGTAATTGCCGAGGCTACCCTGATACGGCCCGTGGTTGACCCGGCCCTGTTCGGAGCCTTGCGGCACGTAGTATTTGATCGGCAGATGGTCGATGTGCACCTTGCCGCGAATGCCGTACTGGCAGGAATGGTTGACCACCACATCCTGAATGATCTTGATGCCGCGCTTGTGGGCTTCGTCGATCAAATTTTGATAAGTCGCGTCCGGCGATTCCAGGCGGGGGTCGATCCGGGTCCAGTCGTAGGCGTGATAGCCGTGATAATCGAGACCGCTGCGGTTTTCCACCGGTGGGGTGATCCAGATCGCGGTAAAACCGAGATCGCGGATGTAATCCAGCCGCTGAATCAGGCCCTTAAAGTCGCCGCGCCAGTGCGGGTCTTCCGGTTGGCCGGTTTCGCGGTTGAATTTCAGGCGGTCGCGACAGAAGAAACTGATGCTGGGATCGCCCTCATAAAAACGGGCGGTCAGCAGAAAATAAATCGTCTCCTCGCGGAAATCCTGGCCGGTCAGGGTAGCGGGATAGGACATGGAGGCGGTGGGGGCGCGCGAGCCGCCGGAATCGCCGCCCCCTAAATTAAAATTTTCTGATGCGGACTCTTCTGGATTGTGATCTGACCAGCCGCCCTCAAGGGTGTACCAACCCAGCCGATCCCGTTGCAGATCGGGGGTCTGTCGCCCGTGTCCGTCGTGAAACAGCAGGCGGGCCGTGGTGACGCCATTGAATTGATAGACGAACCAACCGTTGCTCTCATGCCGCATCAGTGCGCCAGGCCAATCGATAAAAGGGACGGGCGGGCGAGTGTCCCAGAAATGGATGTGGAGATCCTCGGCCCAGTCGGCGGGTTTTTTGAAATAGACGGTCAAATCAGCCATGAACAAACTTCCAGAGGGTTAAAAAAACGGACGAAAAGCTTCAAAAGCGCGATCCATCAATATTCGTTCAGCCGCGCGCTGCGTTCCTGATAGCGGGCGCGCAGGCAGCGCACGTCCGCGCCGCAGCTATCGCGGGCCACAATCCAGGAGCGTTGGTCCTGCCGGACCATCTCCGCGCGGCGCGGCGGCAGGCGTTTTAACAGCGAACGGTATTCCACCGCCAAGTCTTCATCCAGGCGATTGAGATTCGGATTGTCGCAGACCGCGATTTCGGCGGCGGTGTCGGCGCGGGTGCAATCGTAGCTGGCCGCCGTCGCGGCGAGCGGCAACAGACCGGCGCAGAAGAAAGCCAAGGACCAAGGTTTAAGCATATCGAATCCTCCCGAGTGAGCAGCTTAACGGGGCTTTTTAGCCCTCGGTTTAAAGCTCGACGGTCAACCGTCGAAGGTGTCTTTACGACGCAATTTTAGTTGCAACAGGGTTGCGGCCAGAATCAGCGCGAACAGCACGAACGCCGTCGCCGAGGCATAACCCATATTCCACCAGCGGAAACCTTCCTCGTACATCAGCAAGACCACGCTGAGCGTACGGTTGGCCGGGCCGCCTTGGGTCATGACGTAGGGTTCCGCAAAGACCTGAAAGTAGCCGATCATGGTCATCAGCGCCACGAACAAAAAGGTCGGGCCGAGCAAAGGCAGCGTGATGTAGCGGAACTGCCGCCAGGCGCTGGCTCCGTCGATTTGCGCCGCCTCGTAAAGCGTGGGCGGGATATTTTGCAAGCCGGCGATGAAAATGATCATGTTAAAGCCGAAATTCTTCCACACCGCCATCAGGATGATCGCGGGCATCGCCCAGGCCGGATCGCCTAGCCAATCGATGGGTTGGATACCGATCAGGCTCAGGCCGTAGTTGAGCAGCCCGTAGCGCGGGTGGTAGAGATAGCGCCACACCACCGCCACCGCCACCAGCGTCGTCACCACCGGTAAAAAGAAGGCGGTGCGAAAAAAGCCCGGAAACCGGGTCAGGCGCGAATTGACCAACAGCGCCGCGCCGAGCGAGACCGCCACCGACAAAGGACCGCCGACCGCCACAAAATAAAAGGTGTTGCCGAGCGCGGTCCAAAACAGCGGGCTTTGCAGCAGTTGCAGATAGTTGTTCAAGCCGACGAAGCGCAGCCGATCGAGATCGCCCAGCGCGTAGATGTCGAAATCGGTGAAGCTCAACAGCAGCGCCGCCAGCACCGGCAGAAAAAAGAACACGGCGATCAGCGCCAGCGCCGGGGCGAGGAAGGCCCAGGCGCTCAACGCGGCGTGGCGTTCGGGACCGATCACGGCGTCACCCCCCGCGCCAGCAGCCAGCGCCGTTTTTCCAGAATCCGATCCACGTCCCGATCCAGGGCGGCGAGGGCGGCGTCCGCCGTCATTTCGCGGCGTACCGCCACTTCGGCGTAATAGGCGATCCGGTTGGCGATGCGCTCCCATTCCGGAATCGGCGGCGTCGCCCGCAGCTGTTGCAACTGCTGGCGGAACGCTTGCGCGTGCCGGTTGCCGGCCAGCGCCGGATCGTTCCAGGCGGATTGGCGGGCCGGCAGATCGCCGGTCAATTGATAAAACCGCGCCTGCTGCGCCGGCTCGGCCAGAAATTCCAGCAGTTTCCAGGCCGCTTCCCGGCGGGGTGAGGTACGGCTGAGCGCCAGGCTCGCGCCGCCGGCCAGCGACACGCCGGCGTTGCCGTCGAAATCGGGCAAGGCGGCGGTGCTCCAGCGCGGTTGCAATTCGGCCGGCAACCGCCGCCCGAACTCGCCGATGTTCCACGGGCCGCTGACGTAGATCGCAAAGGTTCCCTTGGCGAATTCCTGATAGAGGTTCGCCATTTGGGTGTTGCTGACCGGCGGGGCCAAACCCTGGTCGAACAAGTGCAGATAAGCCGCGAATGCCTGGCGAAACAGCGGGTTTTGAAAATCGCCGTATTGGTGGCGGTCGCGCAGCAGCGTCGCCCCGCGCTGCAAAGCCAAAATCACCGGCAATTGCCATTCGTTGATCGGCAGCAAAATGGCATAGCGCCCGGAGCCGTCAGAACTTTTGAGCGCGCTCATCGCTTGCAGCCAACCGTCCCAGGTTGCGGGCGGCTCCGTGAAACCGGCGGCGGCCAGCAAATCGCTTCGATAGAAAAACAGTCGGGTGTCGACGTACCAAGGCAGGGCGAAGGTTTGGCTGTCCAAGCGGTTGGTGGCGAGGATGCCGGGGAAATAATCGGCCAGGGCGTCCGCCGGCCACCTTCGCAGCCGCTCGTCCAGCGGCTCGATGGCGCGCAAGGCCACGAATTCGGGAATCCAGGTATTGCCGAGCTGGAAAGCGTCCGGCATGGAATCGCCGGCATAGGCGGTGAGCAGTTTTTCGTGCGCCGCGCTCCAGGGGATCTGCTGCGCGCGCACCCGGATGCCGGGATGGCGGCGCTCGAATTCCGGCAGCAGCGCCTTGACCTGCTCGCCTTCCTGACCCATAGCCCAGAATTCCACGACGGTCGACCGGTCGGCGGAATCGCAGCCGGCGAGACTGAAGGTGAGGATGAGGCCGAGCAGGCACAGGCGAAATGAGGGCGACATGGCTCTTAGTTTAGCTGCAATCGCGGCACGGCAGGGCGAAGGGCTTGAAAAGCTTGTCCGCCATCCCCATACAATCTTATCAGATCGACCAACCGTTTCCCGCTCGCGAGGTGCGCCATGCCTATTTACGAATACCGTTGCCAGTCCTGCAATCATGAATTGGAAGCGATGCAAAAGCTCAGCGATCCCGAATTGAGCGACTGTCCCACCTGCGGAAAACCCGGTCTTAAGAAGCTGATTTCAGCCGTCGGCTTCCGGCTCAAGGGCAGCGGTTGGTATGAAACCGATTTCAAGAAGGGCGGCGCGCAAAAGAATGTGGCCAAGGAGGATTCAGCGCCCAAGGAAAGCAAGGAAAGCAGTTCTGGCGGAGCGGGCGACGGCGCGGGCGGTTGCGGCGCCTGTCCCGCCCCGGCGGCGACTTAGGGTGCCGGCGGGTGCTCCCCCGTTACCGAACGATCACTATGGCTTGCGAAGTCGTGCCGGAGTAAGAACCGGTATCCGTAAAGTAAGCCCCTCTCGCGGGCCAGGCGGGCCAATGCTGATGAGCGATCGGTCATCGATGGCGGCCGAGAGCGCGGGAAATGGAAACCGGCATTTCCGTCCCATCGCAGTGCCGTAAGCCAGCCAGGGACGTTGTTGGTGTTTGATTTTCAGAGTGACGATGCCCTCCCGACTCAGGAATCAGGCCGGTTGAACGCGGTTGCGGCTCGCTGGCCGAATCCGTAACATCCCCCGTTCCGACGGGCGCGCCGCGCGGCGCGTCCTTCTCCGACGATCCAATTGCCCCGCTTGCAGACGGAAACCGAACCCATGCGCAGCCACTATTGCGGCCAAGTCACCGAAGCCTTGCTCGATCAAGATGTTACCCTCTGCGGCTGGGCGCACCGCCGCCGCGATCACGGCGGGGTGATCTTCATCGACTTGCGCGATCGCGAGGGTTTGGTGCAGGTGGTGATCGATCCCGATGTGCCCGACGCCTTCGCCAACGCCGAACGGGTCCGCAACGAATACGTGCTGCGGGTGATCGGGCGGGTGCGCCGCCGCCCCGAAGGCACCGAAAACCCCAATCTCGCCACCGGCGTGATCGAAGTGCTGGCCCGCGAGTTGGAAATCATCAACCGCTCCGAACCGCTGCCGTTTCAACTTGATGATGAGGACACCTCCGAGGAGGTGCGGTTGCGCTATCGCTATCTCGACCTGCGCCGGCCGGTGATGCAGGATCGGCTGCGGTTGCGCACTCGGGTAATCAGCGCCTTGCGCCGGTTTCTGGAAGATCACGGTTTCATGGACATCGAAACGCCGATGCTGACCAAAGCCACGCCCGAAGGCGCGCGCGATTATCTGGTGCCGAGCCGCACCCATCCCGGCAGCTTCTTCGCCTTGCCGCAGTCGCCGCAGCTGTTCAAGCAACTGCTGATGATGGGCGGGCTGGACCGTTACTATCAGGTGGCGCGGTGTTTTCGCGACGAGGATTTGCGCGCCGACCGCCAGCCGGAATTCACCCAACTCGACATCGAAACCTCGTTCCTGGACGAACAGGCCATCACCGACTTGATGGAAGCGATGATCCGGCGGATGTTCCAGGAGGTGCTGGGCGTCGAGTTGCCCGATCCGTTCCCCCGGATGCCCTACGAAACCGCGATGCAGCGCTACGGCTCCGACAAGCCGGACTTGCGCATCCCGCTGGAGCTGACCGAACTGTCGGATTTGATGGCCGGCGTGGAATTCAAGGTGTTCGCCAGCGCGGCGCAAGATCCCAAGGGCCGGGTGGCGGCGCTGCGGGTGCCGGGCGGCGGCAAAATCCCCCGCCGCGAAATCGACGGCTATGCCGAATTCGTCGCCCGTTACGGCGCCAAGGGCTTGGCCTATATCAAGGTCAACGACACCAGCGCCGGCAGCAGCGGCCTGCAATCGCCCATCGTCAAATTCCTGCCCGATGAGGTGTTGACCAAGATTCTCAACCGCACCGGCGCGGAAAACGGCGATCTGATCTTCTTCGGGGCCGATAGCGCCAAGGTGGTTAACGACGCGCTCGGCGCGCTGCGGTTGCGGGTCGGAGCGGATCTCGGTTTGGTCAACGGCGACTGGGCGCCGCTGTGGGTGGTCAACTTCCCGATGTTCGAATGGGACGAGCAGGGGCGGCGCTGGAACGCCCTGCACCATCCCTTCACCGCGCCTCGGATCGAGGACCCGGTCGAGCTGCGCGCCAACCCCGAAAACTGCCTGTCGCGGGCCTACGACATGGTGTTGAACGGCACCGAAATCGGCGGCGGTTCGGTGCGTATCCACCGCCCGGAGATGCAAAGCGCCGTATTCGAGCTGCTCGGCATCGAGGCCGAGGAAGCGCGGGTCAAATTCGGCTTTTTGCTGGATGCGCTCAAGTTGGGCTGTCCGCCGCACGGCGGGATCGCCTTCGGCCTGGATCGGCTGGTGATGTTGATGGTGGGAGCCAAGTCGATCCGCGAGGTCATGGCCTTTCCCAAGACCCAAACCGCCGCTTGCCCGCTCACCCAAGCGCCAGCCCCCGTCAGCGAGGCGCAATTGCGCGATCTCAATATCCGCCTGCGCCGCACGCCTTAACCGTTCGGGTGGACGAGCACACGCCAGCGCCGGGCGCGATGCCGCCAGCGGGCGAGCGCGCCCGGCCGCGCTACAAACGTCCGGAATCGGTGTTGGTGGTGGTGTATACCGGGCTTCGCGAAGTGTTGGTGCTGCGCCGCCGCCAGCCGCCAGATTTCTGGCAATCGGTCACCGGCAGTTTGGAGTGGGAGGAAACCGATCCGCTTCAGACCGCGCGGCGCGAGTTGCGCGAGGAAACCGGGCTGGGCGATGAGGTAACCTTCCTCCGTTGCCGGACGGTCAACCGCTTTCCCATCGTCCCGCCCTGGCGCGACCGTTACGCGCCGGACGCGGTCGAAAACCTCGAACACGTCTTTCACGCCCGCCTGCCGGAGCGCCAGCCCATCGTCTTGAATCCCGCCGAACACAGCGAACATGTCTGGCTGTCGCGCGCCGCCGCCGCCGCCCGCGTGACATCCTGGACCAATCGCGACGCCATTTTGCAACTGCCATGAAAAGGCTGCTCGGCCGCTTGAGCGGCCCGCTGATCGCGCTGGTCTTGTTCGGCGTCGCGCTGTGGCTGCTGCAACGGGCGTTAAATCAATACCGCTACCAGGATGTCGCCGCCTATTTTCGAGGCTTGCCGCCCTGGCAGTTGCTGGCCGCCCTGATCGCCACCGCGCTCGCGTACGGGGTCGCCACCGGCTACGACTGGCTGGCGTTGCGCTACATCCGCCGGCCGCTGCGCTGGCGTCAGGTCGGCTTCGCCGCCGCGCTCGCGTACGCTTTCAGCAATTCGGTCGGGCTGTCGATACTGGCGTCCGGATCGCTGCGCTACCGGCTGTATTCGAGTTGGGGGTTGACGGCGGTGGAAGTCGCCAAGATCGTCGCGTTCACGACCCTGACCTTTTGGCTGGGCATCCTGACGGTCGGCGGAGCCGTGCTGGCCTGGGATCCGCTGGATTTGCGGACCGTGCCGTATCTGAATCTGGACACCCACCGTTTGGGTTTGCTGATGCTGGCGTTGCCTCTGGGGTACGTGTTGGTGGGCAGTTGGCGTCGGCAGCCGCTCAAGCTGGGGCCGTGGCGGTTGCCGGCGATCCGCCCCCGCCTGTCGCTGCCGCAGTTGGCGGTCGGGGCGCTGGATTGGTTGATGGCCAGCGGGGTGCTCTACATTCTGATGGCGTCGCTGGGGCCGGTCAGCTACGGTCAGGTGCTGAGCGTGTTCTTGATCGCCCAGGTCGTCGGCTTGCTCAGTCAGGTGCCCGGCGGGTTGGGCGTGTTCGAATCGCTGGTGCTGCTGCTTTTGGGACACCGCCTCCCGGCCGCCGATCTGCTCGGCGCGCTGCTGGCGTATCGGGTGATCTATTATCTGATCCCGCTCGGGCTGGCGGCGGCCGCCCTCGGCGGCTACGAGTTGCGCCACCAGCGGGAAACCATCCTGTGGCTGCCGCGCATGATGGGGCCGTGGGTGCCGGTGTTGCTGCCGCATGTCTTCGCGCTGCTGGCGCTGCTCGGCGGCGCGGTGCTGCTGTTCTCGGCGGTCACGCCAGGGGTGGAGACGCGCTTGACGTGGCTGGAAAGCGCGCTGCCGCTGGCGGTGTTGGAAGTGTCCCATTTCGCCAGCAGCTTGGTGGGCGCGAGCCTGCTGTTGCTGGCGCGCGGCTTGCAACGGCGGCTCGACGCGGCGTGGTGGCTGGCGGTCGGCCTGTTGGCGGTCGGCATCGTCGCCTTGCTGCTCAAAGGGGTCGATTACGAGGAAGCGCTGTTTCTGAGTTTGTTGCTGGCGGGGTTGCTGCCTTCTCACCGGCAGTTTTACCGCCGCGCGTCGCTGTTTGGCGAGCGCTTTTCCGTCGCCTGGATCAGCGCGGTCGCCGCCGTCCTGCTCGGCGCGATTTGGCTGGGCGTTTTCTCCTACAAGCACGTCGATTATTCCCACGCCTTATGGTGGTCCTTCAGCTTCGGCGGCGAAGGCGACGCCCCGCGATTTTTGCGCGCCGTGGCGGGCGCGTCGGGCTTGGCGCTGTTTTGGGGGATCGCGCGGCTGCTGCGGCCGGCCCCGTTCGAGCCGGCGTCGCCGGGGGCGGACGACATCGAACAGGCCCGCGCCATCGCCCGCGACTTCCCGCGCAGCTACGCCCATCTGGCGCTGCTGGGCGATAAGGCGTTGCTGTTCGGGCAAGACCGTCAGAGTTTTTTGATGTACGCCGTCGAAGGCCGAACCTGGGTGGCGATGAGCGATCCGGTCGCCGCCCGCGAGGAGGACCGCCGCGAGCTGGCCTGGGCCTTCCGCGCGCTGTGCGAGCGCCACGGCGGTTGGCCGGTGTTTTATCAGGTGCATCCGGACTGTTTGGGCCTGTATCTCGATTTGGGGCTGACGCTGCTGAAATTCGGCGAGGAGGCGCGGGTGCGGCTGGCGGATTTCAGCTTGAAGGGCAAGGCGCGCAAGGCGATGCGCAACAACCTGCACCGGCTGGAGCGGGAAGGCCACCGCTTCGAAGTCGTCGACAGCGCCGCCGTGCCGGCCTTGTTGCCCCGGCTGCGCGCGGTTTCCGCCGCCTGGCTCGGCGAAAAAGGCAGTCGCGAGAAGCGGTTTTCGCTGGGGTTTTTCAACGAGACGTACTTACAGGGCGGATCGGTCGCGCTGGTCTGGCGCGCTTCGGAGCTGGTGGCGTTCGCCAATCTCTGGCAGGGCGGCGGCGAGGAACTGTCGGTGGATTTGATGCGCTATCCGCCCGACAGCTCGAACGGCCTGATGGATTATCTGTTCGTGCAAATCATGTTGTGGGGCCGCGACCGAGGCTATGAATGGTTCAATTTGGGCATGGCGCCCTTGGCCGGTTTGGAAAATCGCAGTTTCGCGCCGCTTTGGAATCGGTTCGGGTCGCTGGTGTTCGGGCAGGGCGAGACGTTTTACAATTTTCGCGGCTTGTATCAGTACAAGGCTAAATTCGATCCTCGCTGGGAAGCGCGGTATCTGGCGACGCCGGGCGGCTTGATGCTGCCGCGCGTGCTGACCGACCTGACGGCGTTGATCGCCGGCGGTCTCAAGGGTGTGATGGTCAAATGAGCGCAACGCGCAATCAAACCGTGAGTGAACCCGCGTGAGGTTATCAGCGCGAATGGTGGGGCTGGCCGCCGTCTTGCTCGTCGCCGGCGCGCGGGCGGAACTGGTCGAGGAGACGCTGGACGATGCCGCCTTCGGCAAGTTGACGGTCTACCGCGCCACCGACGAACCCAAGGGCGTGTTGCTGTTCGCGTCCGGCGCGGGGGGATGGACCCCGGATTTACTGGCCGCCGCCAAGGAGATGGCGGCGCTCGATTACGTGGTGGCCGCCATCCATTCAGCGGATTATCTCAGCCGTTTGGAGCGATCTGACGCGGCGTGCGTCGATCTGTCGGCGGATTTTGACCGGCTGAACCGAGCGCTGGAGCAACGTTACCCCATCGCCACGCAGCAACCGTCGGTGCTGCTGGGTTACGGGGCCGGCGCGGCGCTGGCTTACGCGGCGCTGGCCCAAGCCCCGCCCGAACGCTTTCACGCCGGCCTCGGGGTGGATTTCTGTCCGGAACTGCCGCTGCAAAAACCGCTCTGTCAGGGGGCGGCCCATTTGACGGCCGCCGCGCGACCCGATGGCAAGGGCGTGTTGTTGAAACCGGTCGCGCGGTTGCCGACCACCTGGTTCGTGTTCCAAAACCGGCCGGCTTGCGCCGCCGAGGCGGCCGAAACGTTAATCAAGGCGACGCCGCTGGCGCGGTTGACCGTCTTGCCGGGAACCGAAGGGGTTAAGACCTGGCTCCCGCAAGTGTCCGCCTTGCTGCAATGGTTGGACCCCGGCATCAGCCAGCAGGCGCAACCCGACGCCAGCGCCACCGGCGTCCCGCTGATCGAAATCCCTATCGCCGGCGGTCCCGAGCGGCCGCAACTGGCGCTCATGCTGTCGGGCGACGGCGGCTGGGCGCTGCTGGATCGGGCGGTGACGGCGGAACTGGCGAACAACGGCCTGCCGACCGTGGGTTGGGATTCGCTGAGCTATTTCTGGAAAGCCCGCCAGCCGGAAGAAACCGCGCTGGATCTGGAGCGCGTGCTGCGCCATTACCTGAGCCTTTGGAAAAAGTCGCGGATCGTGTTGATCGGCTATTCTTTCGGGGCTGACGTGCTGCCGGCTATCGTGAACCGACTGCCGC
Source organism: Competibacteraceae bacterium UBA6584 (assembly GCA_002433805.1). Lineage (GTDB taxonomy): Bacteria > Pseudomonadota > Gammaproteobacteria > Competibacterales > Competibacteraceae > Competibacter_A. The sequence continues at coordinate 18,328 of DJIW01000043.1, forward strand.
AAGAACTGCGCGAGCGCATCGATTTAGTCGTATTGTTAGGGTTGTCGGATTACGCCTCCTTTGAATTCAATCTGAGCGACTGGATCAGCGACCAGCCGGATAAGAGCGATCGGCCTGTCCGGCCGGAACTGGAAAAAATGTCGGGTTTAAAACGGTTGTGCGTTTACGGAGCGGAGGAGGACGGTGCGGCTTGCCCCAAATTCGCCGACTTGGGAGTGATCGCCGAAAAGATGCCGGGCGACCATCATTTCGATGAGGATTATCAAGGCGTGGCCCGGCGCATTCTCGACCGACTGCCGCCGTTGCCCGCGACCGCGGCCACGCCCGTTAACAAGTGACATGGCCGTTTACGCCGTCGGCGACGTTCAGGGCTGTTACGAGCCCTTGCAGCGCTTGCTCGACCTGCTGCGGTTCGATCCGGCCGCTGACGTTCTGTGGCTGGTCGGCGATCTGGTCAATCGCGGCCCTCAGTCGCTGGAGGTGCTGCGGCTGGCGCGCGGCCTGGGCGAGCGGGCGGTGGCGGTGTTGGGCAACCACGATCTGACCTTGCTCGCGGTCGCGGCCGGCCGGGTCAAGCCCAAGCGCAAGGATACCTTCGACGGCGTGTTGCAAGCGCCGGATTGCGCCGAATTGCTGGAGTGGTTGCGGCGCTGTCCGTTGCTCCATCACGACCCGGCGCTCGGATTTACCATGGTCCACGCCGGCTTGCCGCCGCAGTGGGATCTGGCGCTGGCGCAACAGTGCGCGGCCGAGGTGGAAGGGGTGCTGCGCGGGCCGTTGAGCGAGGAATTTCTGGGGCGGATGTTCGGCGGCGAGCCGCGCCGCTGGCGGGATGACCTGAGCGGCTACGACCGGCTGCGCTTTATCGTCAACGCGCTGACTCGAATGCGCTTTTGCGCGTCCAACGGCGCCTTGAGCTTCGATGAGAAAGGCGCGCCCGGCAGCCAGGGTCCCGATTTGCTGCCCTGGTTCGCCGCCCCTGACCGGCGCAGTTGCGGCCTCAAGCTGATATTCGGACATTGGGCCGCGCTCGGCTACTATCGCGCGCCGGGCATTTTCGGGCTGGATAGCGGTTGCGTCTGGGGCAACCGGCTGACCGCCATCCGCCTGGACGAACCCGGCGTACCGGCTTGGAGCGTTCCGGCGGTCCGCCCGCCCCCCGCGCCAGCCTCATGATGTCGCAACCGATGCCAAACGCTCCCGAAGCGGAGCATGATTCGCTGTTCGAGGTGAGCGCGAACCTCGAAAGGGTTCCGCAACTGACGCTGATCGCAGCGCTGGCGCGCAACGGGGTGATAGGACGCGACAACGGCCTTCCGTGGCATTTGCCGGCGGATTTGCGGTTTTTCAAACAAACCACCATGGGCAAGCCGCTGCTGATGGGCCGGCGCACCTGGGAATCCATCGGCCGGCCGCTGCCGGGCCGGCAAATGATTGTCGTGAGCCGCGATCCCGCTTATCGGGCGGACGGTTGTACGGTGGCGCATTCTCTGGAGGAGGCGCTGGCCGGCGCGGGCGCGGCGTCGGAGTTGATGGTGATCGGCGGCGCGGTGTTGTTCGAACAAACCCTGCCGCTGGCCGAGCGGATGTATTTGACGCGGGTAGAGGCTGAAATGCCCGGCGATGTCTGGTTTCCGGACTGGGACGCGCGGCGGTGGCGCTTGGATTGGGAGGAGGCCCATCCGGCCGATTCCAGGCACGCCTACCCGTACCGCTTCCAGCGCTGGGAGCGGTCGAGCGCGCCGCGCGCCGAACCCGCTTGCGCCTGAATTATAAAGAGTTCAGCCTGCTCGCAACGATCCGCCTATGGATTTTCTGGAAAGTCTGAATCGCTTTCTCGCCGCCATCCCCCGTCTGGATTGGCTGGCGCTGGTTTGGTTTGCGCTGTGCTGGGTGGGTTATACCGCCTATTCCAGTTATGGCCGGCGGTCGCATCAGAGCCTGATGCGCGGCACGGATCGGTTGCGGACGGTTTGGATGGAGCGAATGCTCGAACGCGAGGTCCGCATCGTGGATTCCGCCTTGCTCGGCACGCTGATGCACAGCGTGTCGTTTTTCGCCTCGACCACGATTCTGATCATCGGAAGTTTGATCGCGGCGCTCGGGGCCATCGACCGCGAAATGGCCTTGACCGCCGATCTGGGCTTTCTGGTTGCCGCCAGCCGGGAAACGTGGACGCTCAAACTTTTTTCGCTGATCGCGGTGTTTATCTATGCATTTTTCAAGCTGACGTGGTCCTTGCGCCAATTCAATCGCTGCGCGATTCTGATCGGAGCCGCGCCGCTGCCCGATCAGGCCGACGCCGCTGGCCGGCAAGCGTGGGCGCGGCGGCTCGGTCGGTTGAATACGCTTGCCGGAGACGATTTCAATCTGGGGCTGCGGGCTTATTATTTTGGAATGGCGCTGCTGGCGTGGTTCATCCACCCCGTCGCCTTCGCCGTCGCCTCGGTTTGGGTGGTCCTGGTGCTGTACCGGCGCGAATTTAGCTCCGAACCGGCCCTGCTGCTGGGGGAAGGAGACGAGATCGGCATCGACTGACCGGGTTGATCCGACCGGTTGGCTTTTTGGCGGGGCCGTTGGTGAGGCGAGCGCATGGGAACGTTAATTGCTGGAGTGTTTGCCCGCCTTGTCGAGGGCGGGGTCATTCATTCCATTAACAATCGAACTGGCAAGGACTATTCAACGATGAATGTTTATTCAATGAGCCGGCTGCTCCAACAGGCGTTGCTCGCGGTCGTGCTGCTCGCGTCGTGGACCGTGGCCTCGGCCGATCCGGACGTGAAGCAGGCCAACCTGCCGACCGGCGTCAAGCTGAACTATGTCGATACCGGCCCGCGAGACGCGCCAGCCATCATCTTCCTGCACGGAGCCACCGATTCCAGCCATTCCTGGTCGGCGGTCACGCCGTTTTTGAGCGACGCCTATCACGCCCTCGCGCTCGACCAGCGCGGTCACGGCGATTCCGACAAGCCGGCTGACGGTTACAGCATCGCGCATTACGCCGACGATGTTATCGCCTTCATGGACCGCTTGCGTATCCAGCAAGCGGTGCTGGTCGGCCATTCGATGGGCAGCTTCATCGCCCATCAGGTCGCGTCAGTTTATCCGAATCGAGTCAGCAAGCTGGTGCTGATCGGTTCGGCCAAGACCGTGGTGGGCAATCCCGTCATCACTAGCCTATGGGAAGACCCGATCGGATTGCCCGGCTTCCAAGATCCCATCGACCCGGCGTTTATCGAGGCGTGGCAAACCGGACCCAACCCGGTTGACCCGGCCTTCTTCGCCAAGGTGCTGTCGGAAACCGCCAAGGTTCCGGCGCATGTCTGGAAGGGCGTTTTCCGGATGTTGCTATCCGATGACCACAGCTACTTTCTCAAGGACATCACCGCGCCGGTGCTAGTGATCTGGGGCGAATTCGACGGGCTGTTCAGTCGAGCCGATCAAGACGCCTTGCTGGCGGCCTTGCCGCCGGGCGCGCAATGGATCGCGTTTCCCGGCGCGGGCCATAACACCCATTGGGAACAACCGCAAGCCGTGGCCGAGGCCATTCGCGCCTTTCTCGCGAACTGAGCGTCACCTGGGCTCGGGTTTGACGCCCGAGCCTTCAGGCTACTGATCCCACATCACCTCGGTTTTGGCCGCCGCCGCCGCTTCGAGCAACTGGATCAGCGGCAGGGCGCGCTGCGCCAAATCGACCGGAATCTCCTCCGGTTCGTCGTCTTCCTTCTTGGCGGGTTTGACGGGTTGCGGCTTTGCCGCTTTATGCGCCTCGATGGCTTTTTTTAAACTGGCCAGCGCCGGCGGTACGTCTTCGGCCGCCAGCGCGCTCGGCACGGTCCCGCTGTGGCCCATCAGCTTGAGCAGCTTAACGGCGATGTCGCCGAACATCATGATGTCGGCGTGGGCTTTGGTCTTAAAGGTGACAATCATCGGAGCCTCCTTTTGGGTTCGGTTAAAGCGCGTTCCACACCCATCCTTCTTATCGAGGAATATTTTATGTTGACAGCCGGTTACGGCAACTCGAATTTCAGATCGAGGCCGCTGCTGAAAGGTTCAAAACCATGTTGGATTTGATAGACGAGGTGAACGGCTCAGACGGTCAGGCGCTGGCCGAGGCGCTGGGCTTGTCGGAGATCGTGCCCGAGGCGCACGCCGCTTATCGGCCGTTGGTGGTGGATGCGATGAGCTTTTTTCTGGAGCGCCTCTCGCCCTCGCGGTTGACCGCCATCGTCGCCGAGCAGTTGAACCTGCCCGAGGATACCCGCCCGACGCGCCGGATGGCGCTGTTGTTCCGCCGCTGCCCGACCTTGCACAAGCTCGGTCAGATGCTGGCGCGGGACCGGCGGCTCGCGCCGGACTTGCGCGAGAACCTGCAAGGCTTGGAATCGCTCGAACCCACCACGCCGCTCGATGAAATCGCCGCGCTGATCCAAAAAGAGTGGGGCCGGGTGGAGGGTCTTCAGGTCGAATCGACGGCGCTGGCCGAGGCCAGCGTGGCGGTGGTGGTGCCGTTTTCGTGGCGCGAGGCCGGCGCTCGTGAACCGCGCCAGGGCGTTTTCAAGGTGCTCAGGCCAGGCGTCGAAGAGCAATTGCATGAAGAACTGGAGATTTGGTCGGCGCTCGGGGTTTTTTTGGAGGAGCGCTGCGCGGAACTGGGGTTGCCGGTGCTCGATTATCGCAACACCCTCGACAGCATCCGCAAGCTGCTGGCGCGGGAAGTCCAGCTCGATCACGAGCAGGTGCATCTGGCGCGGGCGGCCGCGTTTTTCGCCGACACGCCGGCGGTGTTGATCCCGAAACTGCTGCCGTTTTGCACGCCGCGCATGACCGCGATGGAGCGGGTCGACGGCGTCAAGGTCACCGATTCCGATTTGCCGCTCGGCCAGCGCCAGCAGCTGGCAAAAAACCTGATCGCGGCCCTGGTCGCCAAGCCGTTCTGGCATCCCGCGCCGTCGGCGGCGGTGTTCCACGCCGACCCGCACGCCGGCAATTTGTTGGTGACCCGCGACGGCCGGCTGGCGATCCTGGATTGGGCGCTGGTGACGATTTTGAACAAGGCGCAGTGCGTGGCGGTGGTGCAGGCCGTGGCCGGAGCGCTGACCCAGGATGAGGCGGCGACCGCGCAGGCCATCGAGACGCTGGGGAGCGGGTCCGATCCGGCCGCGGTGCGGGCCGCCGTCGCGGCTGGCTTGCGCCAAGTGCGGCGCGGGACTTTCCCCGGTTTCGATTGGCTGATGGGTTTGCTCGACGGACTGGGCGTCGCCGGCGCGATCCAGTTTCCCGAGGAACTGACCCTGTTTCGCAAGACCTTGCTGACCTTGAGCGGCGTGCTCAACGACGTTTCCGGTCAGATGTCCATCGACGAGGTGCTGATCAAGAGCGCGCTGGTGCAATGCTACCGCGAGCTGGCGGCGCGGGGGATGGCCCCGTTTGAATCGCGCGACTTCGGCAGCCATCTGTCTAACGCCGACTGGTTTCGGTTGTGGGCCTCGCTGCCGATGACCGCCATTCGCTATTGGACCGAGACCTGGCGGGACGCGCTCGGCGTTTGGAATCCGATCGTGGGCCGCGTCTCCAACGCCGGGCGCGATCCGGCTTGAGCGGCCGTTCGGCCTTAACCGGCGGCGGCGCGCGGGATGAACTGATACAGCCAGGTTTCCGACAAAGCCTGATCGCCCAGGCGCAAATAAGCGCGCAGGTCGATGGGTTCGCCGCCTTCCAGCTCGATTTCGAAATCCGCCCGCCAGCGGCGGGTGCCGGCCACCTGAAACGCGCCGGGGCTGCGTAGAGCGCCGCGCGTGGTGCTGGCGATCAAGCGCACCGGCGCTTTGGGGTCGAGCTGATCGAGCGGGCCGCCGGCGAAATCGATGGCGAACCAGAGGCGGTGGGCCGGCCGCAGCGGCGTTTTGGCGATGCCGCGCCAGCTGGTCCGGGTGGCGACCACCCGACTGAGGGCAGGCGAATACGGTTCGTCGCTTACCCAGTGCAGCCGGTATTTAAAGGTTCGCGCGTCGCCGGCGCGGACCGGGTCGCGCGGCACCCAGTAGGCGACCAGGTTATCGTTGGCTTCGTAATCGGTCGGGATTTCGAGCAGTTGCACCGAGCCCTCGCCCCACGGCTCCAGCGGCTCGACCCACAGCGTGGGCCGGCGCTCGTAAAACACCCGGTCGTCTTGATAGTTTTCGAAGTTGCGGTCCCGCTGGGCCAGGCCGAAACCCTTGGGATCTCGGTCGTAAAACGAGCTGGTTTGGAGGAAGGGCGGATTGTTGATCGGCCGCCAGATCCGTTCGCCCGAGCCGGTCCACAGCGCCAATCCGTCGCTGTCGTGCACTTCCGGCCGCCAGTCCCAGCTGGGCTGGTGGTTGGTTTCGGAAAACCAATACATGCTGGTCAGCGGCGCGATCCCCAGCCGCCGCGCGTCCTTGCGGAAGAACAGCGCCGCCTCGACCTCCATGATGACGCGCTGGTGGCGGATCGCCTGGATGCGGTACGCGCCGGTCACGCTGGGGCCGTCCAGCAAGGCGTAGACCATGAGCGCTTGGGGATCGGCGGTCGGCTCCAGCCAAAACTGGGTGAAGTTCGGAAATTCTTCCGCCGTGGGCAGGCCGCTGTCGATGGCGACGCCGCGCGCCGAGATTCCATACTGATCCAATTCGCCGGAACTGCGGAAATACGATGCGCCCAGAAACGCCAGCCAGTCGCGTTCGTCGGTTTTAGAGTGCATCACCCGAAAGCCGGCGAAACCGAGATCGTCCGGCAGCGCCGCCGCGAAATCCGCCTTGCCGAAGTTGAAAAAATGTGAGGAATACAGCACCTCGCGCGCTTGGCCCTCGCGCGCGACGTGGATTTTGACCGGCGAGGGAAACAGCCGGCCCAGATGGAAAAAGCGAACCGGATACGGTCCCTCGCCCTGACGCCACAGCGCGGCGTCCGGCCGATAGTGGATTTCCAAATGGGCGTCGTAGTCGATTCGATCCACGAGCTTGGCGTGGGGGAGCGGAGGCGCTTGATAGGGCTGAGCCGCCAACTGTTGGGCCTGCTGGCGCAATCCCTCGAAACTGAAGGGGTGCGCCGGCCCGAACTGAAGCTCCGCCGGCGGTTTCTGATCGGCCCATGCCGTCTGGCCCAACCAGTTTGAAAGCCAAGGGGCGAGCAGCGCGCTGCTCAAAAAGGAACGGCGGGTGAAGGAACACGTCATGGTGCAAAGCGGCCCTGTTGGAGCGGACGAAAGGCGCTACGATGCGCTAAACCGATGATAGCGCAGGCCGCTCGGTTGTGACAGGCGCGCGCGTGCGAGGCTCGCGGCGGCGCGCGGTCGGCGGCCGCTTTTTTCTCCACCCCCTAAAGTTGAAGCGCTTTCGATGAATGCTTTTCTGGAACAAATCGCGCTCGCCGCGCCCTTGTTTGTGCTGGTCTTTGTCGGCTATGGCTTGATGCGCTTATCGGGCTGGCCGAAGTCGATGTCGGATAATCTGACGCGCTTTGTCTTCACGGTGGCGTTGCCGGCGATGCTGTTTCGGCTGGTGAGCGATTTTTCCAAATTGCCGCCGGTCGACGCGCGCTTGCTGCTGGCGTTTTTCGGCGGGTGTTTGATCGTGTTCGCCATCGGCCGGCTGGTGGCGTGGAAGCTGTTCGAGCTGGACGGCGTCGGCCAGTCGGTGTTTGCGCTGGGCGGGGTGTTTTCCAATAACGTGATGCTCGGCTTGCCGCTCGCCAAGGTGGCGCTAGGAGAGGCGGCGGTGCCGTCGGTCGCGCTGGTGCTGGTGTTCAACGCGCTGATTTTGTGGACGCTGGTCACGGTGTCGGTGGAATGGGCGCGGCACGGCCATTTTTCGGTGCGGGGCTTCGCGCAGACCGCGCGGGCCGTGCTGACCAATCCCATCGTCGCCGGGATTTTGTCCGGTTCGCTGTTTGGGGTTACCGGCTTGCCCATTCCGGCATTGGTCGATACGCCGCTCATGATGCTCGGCCACGCCGCCACGCCGCTGGCCTTGGTCGCGCTGGGCATGGGCTTGGCCGAATACGGGGTGCGAGACGGTTGGCGGATCAGCTTGGCGATCAGCGCGATGAAGCTTTTGGTGCAACCGCTGGTGGTCTGGCTGCTGGCGCGCGGGCTCGGATTGCCGGCGATGGAGACGCAGGTGGTGGTGCTGCTGGCGTCGATTGCGGTCGGGGCCAACGTTTACCTGATGTCGCGCCAGTTTCAGACGCTGGAAGGTCCGGTGGCCAGCAGTCTTTTGCTCTCCACCGGTCTGGCGGCGATCACCACGCCGCTGGTGCTGACGCTGATGCAGTGATGAAAGCGGGCTCAGGGCTGTCGCCGGCGTCGGTCGGCGGGCGCGGCGCGGGGGCCGCGAACCGATCAAACCTCGAATTCGAGGACAATGCGGGTGCCGGCGTCGGGCTGGCTATACAGTTCAAAGCTCGCTCGGATCAGCTCTGCTTTCTCGTGGATGCCGCGCAAACCGTAATGTCCCGGACAGGGCGCGGTCGGATCGAAACCCACACCGTCATCGACGATTTCGACATGCACGCGCGCCGGTTCGCCGGGGTTCCAATGCGACCAGTCGTCGCGGGCCGATTCGATCCATTGCAAACGGATTTCCACCGTGTTGGCGCTGGCGTGGCGTTCGACATTCTTCAGCGCTTCCTCAACGATCCGGAACACCGTTTCGGCCCGTTCGTCGGCCAGACCGGCGGCTTGGGTATCGGCGTGCAGCGCGGCGTTGACTCCAGAGCGCTCCCGAAAGCGATTCAACAGCGGCTGTAAGGCCGCGCCGAGGCCCTCATCGCGCACGCTGTTGTGGCGCATTTGAGTGATGGCGGCCCGCGCTTCCGCCAAGCCGCTGGCCGCCACCTCCTCGGCTTGGGCCAATTCCGCGTTCAGTTCCTCGGGATCGAGGCGGTCGCGCAACTTGCGGATCAAGCGAATCTGAGTCAGCAATGCCATCAGCGAATGCGCCAGCGTGTCGTGCAGCTCGCGCGCCAGCCGCAGCCGTTCGCGGGTGATGGCGGCGTGGCGCGCTTCCTCGGCCAAGCGCTCGATGCGGCCGGTGCGCTCGGCCACGCGGGCATCCAGCTCGGCGTTTAAGGTGGCCAGAGCGTGTTTTTCTTGCTGGAGATGGCTGACCAAATCACCGAGAGCCGTCCCAATACGGCCGATTTCATCGGTTCCGGTCGGAACCGAGAGCTGTTCCCGCGCCCCTTGGCGGACGGCTTGGGCTTGATCGGCCAATGCACTCAGGCCGCTCGTCAGATCGCGGGTCACGAAAATAGCCGCGATGGCGGAAAGCAAGCCCGCCAGCAGCACCGTCCAAAAGACCGTGCGGTGGGCCAAGCGGGCGCGCGCCAGGGCGGTACCGCTATCCTGGCGCAACACCACGATCCAACCCAGACCCTTCTGCAGCTGCGGGGGTACGACATTCTGGCCAATGACGTATCGACCCGCTTCACTCAGATCCGAATCCGCCGCCAGCGTATGACCCAACCAAGCTTCAGGGCCCAGCAACACCACCCGGTCGGCGGTCGCCACCAAAAGATCGAGGGATCGGCGCGCCTCCAACTGGCCTAGTAACTGACTTTCCTGACCCTCAATCCACGTCCAGGACAGCCGCGCGCCGAGAACGCCGACCAGATCGCCGGAAGGCCGCGCTATGGGCACGGCGACCACGAACCCCGGCGAGCGCTCGGTCAAGAGAGACGATGGCGACGGTGGGTCGAACAAGGAGCTTTGGCGGGCATCGCCGAGAAATCGACCTTTGCGGCCTTGTTGAAACCAGGCGCACGTTGCAACCGTCTGATTCTGGGGAAGATCGCTGGTTGTGGCTACCAGGCGCCCATCCTTGTCCGCCACGCCGAGCCAGAGAAATTCGGAGAATTGCGCTTGGAGCGCTCGGAGATGGCGGGAATAACGCGGCGGGCCGGTTCCCTCTTGATCATCGGCCACGATCTGGGCGGCGGTCGCCTCAAGAATCGCCTGCCGGGTTGCCAGGCTCGTGTCGATCGCATGACGGATTTGCGTGGCGAATTGGGCCAACAGGCGTTCGGCATCGGCGCGCGCGCGATCTCTGGCTTCCTTGGCGGCCAAATTCGCCCCCACCAGCGCCGCCACCACAATAATGGCGAAGACCGACCAGCCGATGGCGGCGGCGAGGCGCCTTCGCGGATGCAGATGTTGAAAGAAGCTCATGATCTCAGGCGGGGTTCCTCGGCCGCGCGGTTCAAGCGAATGACTTTAGTGATGGCTTAAGGAATGTCGTGACCATGACATGACTTTAGTCACTGGGCTAACTGAACGGATACCTGCAAAATAACCGCATGATTTTCCACCCTTCGAGGCAGTCTTGAAATCTTAGCGCTTCGAATCATCACAGGTGCGACCATGATAGATGAATTGATCCAAGCGGTGGCTCGCACTGCTCAGTTACCGCCGGCGCAAGCCGCTTTGGCGGTTAGAGCCATGTTGAATTTTTTTACCGCCCGCTTGCCCTCCCGCTTGGTCGGCGAGTTACATGCCTGTCTGAAAAGTGCGAGTCCGTCGCAACAGTACGCGCAATATGCGGTTCTACCGCCCGCTTCGCCATCCTCAAAGCCGAGCGAATGAGCGTGACTCAAAGCGACGCTAACCACTCCGTCCTGCGGTTGTTGATCGTGGACGATCAGCCGCTGATCCGGCGCGGGCTGGCGATGATGCTGGCGACCGAAGCCGATATCGAAGTCGTGGGCCAAGCGGCGGACGGCCTCGAAGCCATCGAAAAAGCCTTGGCCACCCGGCCGGATATCGTGGTGATGGACTTGCAGATGCCGCGCGCCAGCGGGATCGTCGCCACCCGCGAAATTACCGCGAAGCTGCCCGCGACCCGGGTGGTGGTGCTGACGACCTTCGATCATGACGATTTGGTGTTTGAAGCGATTTGCGCGGGCGCGCAAGCTTACTTATTGAAGGATGCGTCCGAGGCGGACGTGCTGGAGACGCTGCGGGCGGTGCGACGCGGCGAGTCGCGGCTGTCGCCGACTGTCGCCCGCAAGGTGATGGATCAATTCCGCGCCTTTGCCGGCTCGCCCGCCAAAGCGAAGCCGGCTTCCAGTGCCCTGGAACAGATCGCAACCGAGAACAGCGCCAGCGTCGTTTCAGTTCCGCCGTCGTCTCCGCTCGCGGCGGCGCCCGCCGCAAAGCCCTCGGATTCGCTCTCGGACGTCGATCCTTTGACCGAAAAAGAAGAGCGCATTCTCGATCTGCTGGCTGAAAGTAAGAGCAACAAGCAGATCGCCGCCGAGATTTTCCTGGCCGAGGGTACCGTCAAGAATTACGTGAGCCGGATCATGGACAAGCTCCATGCCCGCAACCGGCTCGAACTGGCGATGCACGCCGCCAAGCGGCGGGGCTGAGGCCCGCGATTTTAAGATTTGGCGCGGGGCCACCATCATGATGGCCTCGCGACCGCCTTGCCCTTTAGTCCCTCACCGCAATCCTCCCGATTTCTTGCATCCGGCATGACCGCGCCTGTTTCCGACAGCCGGCTCCGCCGACGTTTCGCTTCCGCGTTTTGCAAAGGCTCTCGATGATCGTCTACCGCGCTGCCCGCAAGGCTGTATCCGCGCTGAGTGACTTTCGTCACAGGATGAAGTTGTGACCATGACATGCCTTTCGGCACTGTGATGGCGGGAGGGCGATCCCTACCATGCGCCCCATCAACTCGGTCGACGCCTCGCCGAATGACGATGAAGAGGCGTGGAATACAACGGTTCACCTTCACATCTACTAGTTAGGAGATTCACATGATCGACGACAACCCTCGCAACGAAGATCCGATCAGCGGCGAAGCCGGCGCGCATCCGGTAGGCACCGGAGTTGGCGCGGCGGGCGGCGCGATGGCGGGAGCCGCCGTCGGTTCGGTGGCCGGGCCCATCGGCACCGCCATCGGCGCGGTGGTCGGAGCGGTGGTCGGCGGACTGGCCGGTAAGGGCGCGGCCGAAGCGGTGAACCCGACTGTCGAAGACGAAGACGTTTACTGGCGCGGCGCTTACGCCACTCGTCCCGGCTATCAGACTGGCTACAGCTACGACGACGACTATGCGCCCGCCTACCGGCTCGGTTATGCCGGACGCGGACGCTATCAAGGCTCCTATGAAGAGCACGAGCGCGAGCTGGCTGCCGAATGGGAAAACATCAAGGGCAAGTCGCGCTTGACCTGGGAACAGGCCAAGGTCGCCGCCCGCGATGCGTGGGACCACTTTGAAGGGACGGTCGATGACGTCGTCGGCGATCATCCGGTGGCGACCGGCGCTGGGGCGACCGGCGGCGCGCTGGCCGGCGCGGCGATCGGTTCGGTGGCGGGCCCCATCGGGACGGCCGTGGGCGCGGCCATCGGCGCGGCGACCGGCGGACTGGCCGGCAAGGGCGCGGGCGAGGTCGTCAACCCGAAAGCGACCGACGACCGCAGCGATCATAAGTTGGCCACCGGCGTCGGCGCGGGTGCGGGCGCGGCCACCGGCGCGGCGCTCGGCGCGGTCGGCGGTCCGGTCGGCATGGCCGTGGGCGCGGCCATCGGTGCGGCGGCGGGCGGACTGGCCGGCAAGGGCGCGGGCGAAGTCGTCAACCCGAAGTCGGGTGATGAGCTTAAGGATCATAACTTGGCCACGGGCACCGGAGTGGGCGCGGGCGCGGCCACCGGCGCGGCGGTCGGCGCGGCGGTCGGCGGTCCGGTCGGCGCTTTGGCCGGCGCGGCGATCGGTGCGGTTGCCGGAGGCGCGGCGGGTCACAACACGGCTGAAGTCGTCAATCCGGCCGTTGAGGATCGGTACTGGCGCGATAGTTACACCGCCCGTCCCGGTTATGTCAGCGGTTATTCGTATGACGACGACTACGCGCCCGCCTATCGCTTGGGCTACGATGCGCGCGGTCGGGTCAAAGGCGCGTTTAACGAAGCCGAACGCGATCTCGCGGTCGAGTGGGAGCGCATCAAGGGTAAGTCGCGCTTGACCTGGGAACAGGCCAAATCCGCCGCTCGCGATGCCTGGGACCACGTCGAACGCGCGTTGCCGGGCGACGCTGACGGCGACGGCCGTTGATCTAATCGCTGGTGCTCGAATGCGCCGCCAGCGCCGAAAGGCGCTGGCGGCGCGTTTGTTGCTGTGCTCGGTGGATGAGCCGTTAGGTCCGAGATGATGAGGTCGGCATTCCGCGCCGAACCCCGACGCTCGGTCGGGGCGCGGCGGTGGCTTCACGCGGTTCTATCCGAGGGCTTCGCGGCTTGCCGCCGTCCGAAGCGGGCCAGCAGCAACCCCATCAGCACCAAACCGAACCAGGTTTCCGGTTCCGGCCCGCCGTGGCCGGTAAACGCGCCGGCGCTGGTGATCGGCGCGGCGGCTTCGCCATACGCCTTTTCGGAAACCCCCTTGACCTGTGGCGTCGCCACCGGGAGGGTCGGCGTTTTCGCGGGATCGGGATTGTAAATCTTCTCCGACACCGCGACGAAGGCGGTCCACGGCGTCACCAGGGCGAAGTTCAAACCCAGATCGGTGATCCGTTGCTTGAGCGCGTCCTTGTCGGCCGTTTCCGCGCCCGGCCGGTGCGCGCCGGTGGTCATTTGATAGTGCAAATCGCCGATCACGGAACGCGCCCAGATAATGGGCACCGCTTCGCCCTCAGTGCTGCTTTCCGGCAAGTCGATGTTTAAAGGCAGCGTCGCCGGGCGGCCGCGCACCAAGCCGCGCACGGTGATTTGGTGCGGGCCGGGGCGGTTGTAGCGGCCTTGAATGCGAATCGATTGGCCGGCGAACAAATCCGGAATGGGGTCGGGACTTTGCTCGCTCGCTTCCATGCCGCCCCAATCGATCCGAATGTCGGTCAACACCGGCGATTGCAGGCGCTCGGCCAGTTCGCCAGTCACCTTCTCCAGATCCTCGGTAGGGTCCATGTAACGGGTGAAACCGCGCCCGACCCGGCCCATTTCGCTCAATAAGTAACGGTTGACGCCGGTGCCGACGCCGAAGGCGTACAGCCGGGCGTCGTTCAGGTTGGCTTTGAGCAGCGCCAGAATTTCCGCTTCGTTGCCGATGTAGCCGTCGGTCAGGAAGGTGACGATGCGGATCGACCCGGCGGGCACCGGCGGCGCGAGCGCTTGGCGGATGCCGGTGCTCATTTCGGTGCCGCCCTCGCCGCTCAAGGAATCGGTGTAGCGCAGTCCCGCCGCGATGTTTTGCGCAGTGGCCGGCAGCGGCTGGCTGGAAAATTCGTTGGCGGAGTCGCTGAAGCGGATGATGCGGAAGCTATCGGCGGGCCGCAGCTTGCGCAGCGCCGCCCGCATGAAGGCTTTGCTGGCGTCCATCGGCAAGCCGTTCATCGAGCCGGAACAATCCAGGACGAACACCATTTCGCGCGAGCTGACCTCGGCGTCGGCCGGCGCTTGCGGCGGTTCGAGCAGCAGGCTGAAAAAGCCGCCGCGCGGGTCGCGGTAGGCCAGCAATCCCGCTTGGGTCCGCGTCCCCGCCAAGGTGTAGCGCAACACGAAATCGCGGTTGTCCAGGGTGCGGCCGTTGGTCAAGCGCACGTCGGCCTTGCCGGGTTCCGGGGTTTGGGTGGTGATGGGGTGGGTGCGGCTTTCGACCGTATTGATCGCCATGCCCGCGTTGAGATGAATCACCAAGCCCACCCGCTCCGGGTCGATTTGATCGGGCGCGCTCAGCTCGAACACCGGCGGGTAGGCGGGCAACTGCTCGACTTCCCATTGGCCGTAAGCGGTTTTGCTGTCCGCCCCGGTCGCGCCGCCCGAGGTTCCGGTTTTGGCCTCCCAATGCCGCACGCCGCCGCGCGGCGCGGCTTCACCTGGCGCGACGCCCGCGCCCTGCGGCTGGTAGCGCGGTCCCACCACCAGCGGCACCACCAGTTCGTACGCGCCATCCACGCGCGGCACGGTTTGGGCGTATTTCAACGTCACTTTAATCGGTAACCCCGGCATCAGGTTGGCGATGTCCTGGGTGAACATGTTGGGGCGGTGCTGGGTCAGCAGCGCCGCGCTGCGGCCTTCGCTTTGCGCTTTTTTGAAGGTGGCGCGGGCCTCCTCAATCCGTTGAATCTTGGCTTGCACCCGCTCGTCGCCGACCTCCATCGTCATGGCGTTGACGGCGGCGGTTTCGTTGAGCGGAAACAGATAAGTCGCGTTGACCGCTCGATCGAGCGGATTGGCGAAGGTCTGGGTCACGGTCACGGCCGCCAGATCGCCTTGCACGTCGGCGTCGATGTCGGTCTTGAGCAGCGGGAAGGTGACGGGCTTGCCGTCCACTTGGGCTTCGATGCGCCCGCCCAGATCGTCGGGAACGACGGCCAGCGCGCCGCCCAAGGGCAAACAGGACAACAAGCCGATGAACAGCAGTCGAATTTTCTTCATGATGCAGTCCTCAAAAAGTTGGGGTTTCGGGGCAGGGGTTAAAGGATCGTCAGATCAGAGTTTCACGGTCAGGGGTTGCGGGTTGCCGGGGTAAGCGGACGGGGAGAGGTCCAACGCCCGCCACACCGCGACATCGAAGTGCTCCACGGCGGATTCCGGCAATTCCCAGGGGGCGATCCGCTGGATCATCCGCCAGGTCGCGCCGGGGGCTTGCAGCCAGCGCCAGATCGCCTCGGCGACGTGGGGGGTCCATTCCCCGCGCTCCGACACGAAGCTGACGGTGATCCGCCAGTCGCGGCCTTGCGGGTCGGTGCTGCGATAGACTGCGCTGGGGGCGACGCCGCCGGTTTGGCCGAGGTAGCGCACCGTGTGGCCGTTGCCCGACAAGCATTCCTCCGGCGAATGCAGGTGGCGCAGCGGCGCGGAGGTGCTCACCACCAGCAGGCCGAACGGTCCGTAAGCGGCCCGCGCCGCGCCGCCGCCGTAGCGGGTGAAATAGGCGTGTTCCTTTTCGGTCAGCGCGCCGGGCTGGGCGGCGAACAGCGCGATGCGCTCGGGCAGTTGCGGCGCGGGCAGCGCGCGGGCCACGTCCAGCGGTTGCGGCGGCACGCTCACGATGCCGGCGCAGGCGATCAGGAACGCCAGTCCGACGGCGGGCCGGACGCGCGAGAGGGAGCGCGGGGCGGCGGTCGGCGGCGAACTGGGCAGCGACGGCGATGCTAAAGCGCGATTGCGTTGCGCCCACCAGCCCAGCGGCAAGGCCGACAGACCCAGGGTGACGAGGCCCAAACCGCTGTGCCAAGGCTCGGCGAACACATCCACGCCGCCCAAGGCATCGCGATAGACCAAGCCGGCGGCCAAGGCGACGATGCGCAAGCTGTTGCCGAGCGCCGCCGTCGCGAGCGCGATCAGCGCGCCCCAAACCGCTTGGCGCGGCGTCGGTCGCGACAGCGCGGCCAGCGTGACGAACAGCAACAGCAACAGCAGCAAGCCGCGCGTGCCCGAGCAGGGCAGATCGACCAGCACGATGTGTTCGTGCCACTGGAGTTGCAGCCCCTCGCAACGAACCGGCGCGTTGCCCAGCTTGAGCGCGCCGCAAGCGCCGGCGGCGGATGCTTGTTGCAAGGCGAAACCGAAGCCGCGTTGCAGGATGCGCTCGATGGGCAAGGCAAAGGCGAACAGCACCGCCAGCCAGCCGGGAGCCAGCGGGCGGGCGCGCTGGCGCAAGCCCAGCAGCAGGCCGATGGCGTAGACATCCACCGCCAGCGCCGCCGCGCCGAGGGTGTTGACGCCCAGCCATTGCCCGAGCAGGCGCAAAAGGGCGGTCAGCGCCAGCAAGCTCGCGCCGTTCAACCGCTGCCGGTCATCGACGCCTTGCGGGGGGCTGGTCGCGCTCCACAGCAGCAGTCCACCGGCCAGCGCCGCCACCCAAACGCCATGCGAATCGTAGGCGGGATCGAACCACGTCCTGACCAGCCACAGCAGCGGGTGAGCGGCCAGCAGCGCCAGCCCGGCGATCAGGGCGGCGGGACCGAGTAGGGGAAGCAGGGGATAGCGCATGGCGGGACTCCAGTAAATCGCCAGCGCAGTATGAAAAGCGAAGGTGCGCGCCTGATGGCGCAGTCGTGCAAAAGCGAGGCAGAATCGTGCAAAACTGGTGCAAGCGGCCCGTCATCGCCCAGCTTCACCATTTGGATGGACTTGGGAGGCCCAGAGGGTCAGATCGGCGTTTGTGTCAGCGCCCGCAGTGGAGCATTGACCCAATCTAATTTACAGTTTCGATAGATCGGCGCTAGCCCGATGAAGCAAAGCGTTCTACCCACCACGAGCGATGTGCCTTGGGCGATAGCCGCGCAACCGAACCTCTCGCATTTTAGGACGCACTCTTGAGCGCCAACTTCCAATCACTCGCCAACTTTATCTGGTCCGTTGCCGATGCCGAG
Source organism: Competibacteraceae bacterium UBA6584 (assembly GCA_002433805.1). Taxonomy (GTDB): domain Bacteria; phylum Pseudomonadota; class Gammaproteobacteria; order Competibacterales; family Competibacteraceae; genus Competibacter_A. The sequence goes on from DJIW01000043.1 coordinate 35,660, forward strand.
AACATCCCGCTGAAAGAAAACGTCGTCAGCTACTTCCTTCGTGAAGTGCGGCCCTACGTGGCCGATGCCTGGATCGACTGCGAGACTCTGGACGAGCAAGACGGCGGCATCGGCAAGGTGGGCTACGAGATCAATTTCAATCGCGTGTTCTTCCATTACCGGCCGCCGCGCCCGCTGGCCGAGATCGACGCGGAATTGGCCGAGGTGGAAAAGCGGATTCTGGCGTTGCTGCGGGAGGTGACGGAGTGAGCATCCACCGTCCAGAGGATGAAATGCTCGGCATCCTGGCCGAACTGCGCAAACTGCCCCGCGAAACCGAATGGGCCGAGTTCAAGCACAATCGTGCCGAGCCGGATGAAATCGGCGAGTACCTCTCGGCCCTGGCCAATGCCGCCGCGCTGGCCGGAAAGGTCAGTGCCTGGCTCGTCTGGGGCCTGGACGACGACACCCACGAGGTCATCGGCACCACATTCGACCCGGCATCCGTCAAGGTCGGCAATGAGGAACTGGAAAGTTGGCTGCTGCACTTGCTCTCGCCCAAGATCAACTTCCGCTTCCGCGTTGTTCGGGCTGAGGGCGGAACGGTGGTACTGCTGGAGATTGGATCGGCCTTTCACCATCCAGTGCAGTTCAAGGGGACGGAGTTCATTCGCGTCGGCTCCTACAAGAAGAAGCTGAAGGACTTCCCGGAGAAAGAGCGCGAGTTGTGGCGGGTATTCGACCTCACGCCTTTCGAAAGGGAGGTCGCTGCCGAAGACACCGCCGCCGAAGAGGTGCTCCGGCTGCTCGATTACCCAGCCTATTTCGATCTGCTTTCCTTGCCGCTTCCCGCAGGGCGGGACGGCATTCTGTCGGCTTTGCAGGCCGACGACCTGATCGCTCCGGGCAAGGCCGGCAGATGGAATATTACTCAGCTCGGCGCCGTGCTGTTCGCCAAACGCCTAACCGACTTCCGCGCGCTGACTCGCAAAGCGGTGCGGGTGGTGCTCTACAAAGGCGAAAGCCGGGTGGAAACCGTGCGCGAGCAGGAGGGCAGCAAGGGTTACGCCGCCGGATTCGAAGGGTTGATCGGCCTTGTTACCAACCTGTTGCCCAGTAACGAGGTCATCGGCCAGGCCCTGCGCAAGCAGGTGCCCATGTTCCCCGAGCTGGCTATCCGCGAGCTGGTGGCCAACGCCATCATCCATCAGGATTTTCACCTGACCGGCACCGGCCCCATGGTGGAGATATTTGCGGGCCGCATGGAGATCACCAATCCCGGCTTGCCGCTGGTGCAGACCGACCGCTTTCTCGACAGTCCACCCCGCTCCCGCAACGAGGCGCTGGCCTCCTTCATGCGCCGCATCGGCGTTTGCGAGGAACGTGGCAGCGGCGTGGACAAGGTGGTCATGCAAACCGAGCGGTATCAACTTCCCGCCCCTTTGTTTGAAACCACCGGCGAACACACCCGCGCCGTCCTGTTCGCTTATCGCGAGTTCAGGGAGATGGATAAGGCCGACCGCATTCGCGCCTGCTATCTGCACGCCTGCCTGCGTTACGTTCAGCGGGATTTTCTGACCAATGCCTCGCTCCGGGAGCGTTTCGCGGTCGAAGAGAAGAACAAAGCCGCTGTGTCACGCTACATCCGCGAGGCGGTCGAGGCTCGCATGATTAGACCGGTCAACGAGGATGCTGCCCGCAAGATGATGAAATATGTACCCTTTTGGGCTTAAGCGGTTTAATTGACGGGTAATTGATGAAGAGCATGACATGAAGACCGATGCCGAACATAATTCGCTGAAAAAACTAGTAATAGATCCCCGGAGTGTAATTGATGGGTATTTGATGGCAGGCCAGTTAAAGTGGCAGAAAAGCGGATTCTGGCGTTGCTGCGGAAGGTGACGGAGTGAGCCTATCGACCTTGAAGAGGGTTCAGTACGCCACTGAGGTCCTGACCTCGCAGGTCAACCCTGAAGATCTAGGTGATGCGGAGGTCGTTCACTACTCAATACCCGCACTTCAAGAAAGTGGCGGGCCAATTATTGAATCTGCCAGCGAAATCGCCAGCAACAAATGGGTTCTCCGAGGTGGCGAAGTCCTGGTCTCCAAACTCAACGTCCACAAGAACTGCGTCGCTATCGTGGAGCGTCATGGCGATCTGCCGCTGCTCTCGTCGACTGAATTTGTATCGTTTACGCCTATAGGTATCGAATCCAGATACCTGAAGTACATGTTCCAGAGCGAAGAAACCATTCAACACTTGATGTCGTTATCGGAATCCGCGACGAGAAGCCATTCGCGAGTGAACCCGAGCGATATCATCAAGCTGAAGGTACATCAGCCTGATCTTGCATTTCAAAAACTTGTTTCCGACTACCTCGACCGCGAAACCGCCCGCATCGACGGGCTGATCGTCGAGAAGAAACGGATGCTGGCGCTGCTGGAAGAAAAGCGCGCCGCCCTGATCAGCCGTGTCGTCACCCGTGGCCTCGACCCCAACGTCCCGCTCAAACCCTCCGGCCAGGAATGGCTGGGCGAGATTCCGGCGCATTGGGGGCTTCGCCGCATCAAATTTGTCACTACTTGGCTGGATCAAGGTAGTTCTCCAATTGCAGCTAATTCGCCAGCAGGGCCAGACGAGTTGGGAGTGCTGAAACTGAGCGCCGTTTCAAAAGGTCAATTCCGGAGAGAGGAAAACAAGGCGCTCCGCGAGACAGACGAAGAACAGTTTTTCGCGCTGCGTAAAGGCGATTTACTCATAACACGTGGCAACACACCGGAACTTGTGGCTGACGTGGCATATGTTTCGAACGACGAGCCAAACCTGTTAATTCCTGATCTCATTTATAGACTTCGAGTTCAGGAGGGAAAAATTCTTCCAGAATTTCTCGCTTTTTTCTTAACCACTGCGGCAGCGCGCGTCCAAATTCGTCGTGATGCAAGAGGTTCCAGCGGATCGATGGTCAAGGTTTCGCAAAGCCACGTCTTGGATTGGCTCACGCCATTGCCGCCACTCCCCGAGCAAGTAGGGCTAGTAAATTGCCTCCGACGAGCCGAAGAGCGATTCCAGGCGATGGTGACGGAAGTCTCTTCTTCATTAAATCTGCTTTCGGAACGCCGCGCCGCCCTGATCACCGCCGCTGTCACCGGCCAGATCCCGCCGGAGACGATGCGCGCATGACCCCCACCTGCTGGATCATCGCTGGTCCCAACGGCGCGGGAAAGACGACCTTCGCGCTGGAATACCTGCCGACGGTGGCTGGCTGCTCCCATTTCATCAACGCCGATCTGATTGCCGCCGGGCTCGCGCCGCTCGCGCCAGCGCGGGAGTTGCTGGCCGCCAGCCGCATCTTCCTGCGTGAAATGGAAGCGCGACATCCTGCGTGCTGACTACTGTCAGCTATTGCTTGAGGAGGCCGAACGATGAACGCTAAGTGAATCACGATCCCGTCCCTGGAAGGCCAGAATCAATTGGACGCACTTCGTAAGTCGGTCGCAAATGCCCTGGAGAAGAAGCGACGTCTGGGTCAATACGCCGTCACCAGGGAGAAAGGTCAGCCGGTGATGCGGGGCGAAGATGCGCCGGTTGCGCCGAAGAAAGCGCGTTGACGGGGGGACGTGCATCGTTCCTTTTTGGACCCGCCGACCAGGGAACCCACCATGAAGCGCACCAGCGAAGCCGCCTTTGAAACCGCCATCGAGGCGGTGTTGTTGGCAGACGGATACACCAGGGTCGAGGCCAGGGGTTTCGACCGCGAGCGGGCGATCTTTCCTGATGAGGCGCTGGCCTTCATCCGCGTCACCCAGGGCAAGGTATGGGAGAAGCTGGAAGCGTTGCACGGCGAGCAGACCGGCGCCCGGGTGCTGGAATCCCTGTGCAAGTGGCTGGACACCCATGGCGCGCTGGCTACGCTGCGCCACGGCTTCAAATGCTTTGGCAAGACCTTGCGAATCGCTTTCTTCCGGCCGGCGCACGGGCTGAACCCGGAGTTGGAGGCGCGCTATCGGGCCAATCGGCTGGGCCTGACCCGACAGTTGCATTTCAGCCCAAAGAACGAAAAATCGCTGGATGTCGTGCTGTCGGTCAATGGCATCCCGGTGGTGACGCTGGAACTCAAGAACCCCTTGAGCGGGCAAACGGCAGCCAACGCTATCCACCAGTACCGTCACGACCGCGACCCGCGCGAAGCCATCTTCGCGTTCGCCAAGCGGGCGCTGGTGCATTTCGCGGTGGACACCGAGGAGGCCCACATGGCCACGCGCCTGACCGGTTCATCCACCACTTTTCTGCCCTTCAACCGAGGCGTGAATGGCGGCGCGGGCAACCCGCCCGACCGCGAGGGGCGCAACTACAAGACCGCCTATCTATGGGAAGAAGTCTTGCGGCGCGACAGTCTCCTCGACTTGCTCGCCCGCTTTCTGCATCTCGATGCCGAAGACAAGACGACGGACGACGGCAAAAAAATACGAAGGGAAAACCTGGTCTTCCCGCGCTATCACCAATTGCAAGCGGTGCGTCAAATGGTGGCGGCCGCCGCCAGCGAAGGCGTGGGGCATAACTACCTCGTGGAGCACTCGGCCGGCAGCGGCAAGAGCAACACCATCGCCTGGCTGGCGCATCGGCTCTCCAGCCTGCACGACCAGCGCGACGAGCGCTCCTTCGACAGCGTGGTCGTCATCACCGACCGCGTGGTGCTAGACCGCCAGTTGCAAAACACCATCTACCAGTTCGACCACCGCCAGGGCGTGGTGCAAAAGATCGACGAGGATTCGCGCCAACTGGCCGAGGCGTTGGAAGCCGGCGTGCCGATCATCATCACCACGCTGCAAAAGTTTCCGTTCGTGTCCGAGCAGTTGGCCAAGTTGAGCGAGCGGCGCGGGGAAGGCGGCGAGAGCCATCTGGCCGCGCGCCAGTATGCCGTGATCATCGACGAGGCGCACAGCTCGCAATCGGGCGAGACGGCAATCGAACTCAAGGGCGTGCTGGGCGGCGCCGAACTGCGCAAGAAAGCTCAGGAAATGGCCGAGGAAGAAGGCGAAGTCGAACTCGAACGCCTGTTCCGCAACATGGCCAAGCGAGGCCAACAGCCGAATATGAGCTTTTTCGCTTTCACCGCCACGCCCAAGCACAAGACGCTCGCCCTATTCGGCCGCAACGGCGAGCCTTTCCACCGCTACACCATGCGCCAAGCCATCGAGGAAGGCTTCATCGAGGACGTGCTCAGGAACTACGTCACCTACAAGACCTATTACAAGCTGATCAAGAAAGCCGAGGGCGACCCCAACGTCGAGCGTAAGAAAGCCGTCAAGGCGCTCGCCCGCTTCATGCGCCTGCATCCCCACAACATTGGCCAGAAGTCTGAAGTGATGGTCGAACACTTCCAGCACTTCGCCCGCCACAAGATCGGCGGTCACGCCAAAGCCATGGTCGTAACCGGTTCGCGGTTGGAGGCGGTGCGCTACAAGCAGGCGTTCGATCACTACATTCAAGAGAAGGGCTACCCGATCAAGAGTCTGGTCGCGTTTTCGGGCCGCGTCGAAGACGACAAGATCCCGGAAGAGCACTACACCGAGGTCGAAATGAACGGCGGGCTGAAGGAAAAAGACCTGCCCGACGCTTTCGCCAAGCCGGATTTTCGCGTGCTACTAGTGGCCGAGAAATACCAGACCGGCTTCGATCAGCCCTTGCTGCATACTATGTACGTGGACAAGCGTCTTGTCGGCATTCAGGCCGTACAAACGCTATCGCGCTTGAACCGCACCCATCCGCTGAAGGACGATACCTTCGTGCTCGACTTCGTCAACGATCCTGGCGAAATCCAAGAAGCTTTCCGCCAGTACTACGAAGGTTCGGTCATGGGTGAAGAGGTCGATCCGGACAAGCTTTATGAGGTCAAGGCCGAACTCGATGCCTCCGGTATCTACTTGCAAACAGAAGTCGCTGAGTTTTCAGAGATTTTCTTCGCGCCCAAGCGCCGGCGACCACAAGGCGATGAACGTTATTCTCGATGGGGCCGTCGCGCGCTTTGCACAGTTGCGGCATACAAAAGAGCAAGAGGCCGAACTGTGGCGCGGCAAGCTGCAAGCCTTTCGCAATCTGTACAGTTTCCTAAGCCAAGTGATTCCCTATCAGGACAGCGATCTTGAAAAGCTGTTCACATATCTGCGGTACCTCGCGCTGAAACTGCCCAAGCGCAAGAGCGTGCCGGGCTACCAATTCGACGAGGAGGTCGAACTGGACTATTACCGGCTACAGAAAATCAGCGAAGGCTCGATCAGCCTGAACGAGGGCTACGCCAAACCGCTGGACGGTCCGCGCGATGTCGGGTCGGGCATGGTGCGGGAAGAACACCTTTCGCTGTCGCGCTTGATCGATATCATCAACCAGCGCTTCGGCGGCGAGCTTAACGAAGCGGATCAATTGTTCTTCGATCAAATCGCCGAGGCCGCCAGCCAGAACGAGGCCCTGCAAAAGGCAGCCGAGGTCAATCCACTCGATAAGTTCCAGTTGGTGTTTCGCCAGGTGCTGGAGTCGCTGTTCATCGAGCGGATGGAGCTAAACGAGGAGTTATTCAACGATTACCTGGGCAAACCGGAGATGCGGGAATTAGTCTCGAAGTGGCTTGGAAGCCAAGTTTATGACCGACTTTCTTCTATAAAGAGCGCCGGTAGACATAAGCATTAAGCCGACGATCTATCTCTAGACGTTTTTCAAAGCCTGTCCAACCGGTCAAACCGAACGTACAGCGGTTCCGCCGTTCCCGCAACGGCGGTAAGCTGTGCCGCGCGGTTATCCGATGCGTTCAAACGGCGGAATCATGCCCACCATCCTGGTTGTCGACGACGATCCCCACATCCGCGACGTGATCTGTTTCGCCTTGAAAAAAGACGGCTTCGCCACCGTGGAAGCCGAGAACGGCGAACAGGCGCTCGCGCGGTTTCAGGAAGCCAAGCCCGATCTGATCGTGCTGGATATCGTGATGCCGGAGCTGGACGGAACCGAAGTCTGCAAGGCGTTGCGCCGCGGCAGCGCGGTGCCGATCATTTTTCTGTCCTCGCGCGACGATGAGCTGGACCGCATTCTGGGCTTGGAACTGGGCGGCGACGATTACGTGACCAAGCCGTTCAGCCCGCGCGAGCTGGCGGCGCGGGCGCGGGCGATCCTGCGTCGGGGCAAGGCGGAGGATCGCGACAGTCCGGCGTCCGGCGAAAGGGAACTGAAACACGGCCGCTTGCGGTTGGACGCGGATCGTTACGCCGCCTTTTGGCAAGGGCAAGAGGTGGCGCTGACGCTCACCGAATTCAGCATCTTGCGCACCCTGTTGCGCCATCCCGGCAAGGTGTTCAACCGCGATCAGCTGATGGACGGCGGCTATCAGGATTATCGGGTGGTCAGCGACCGCACCATCGACAGCCACGTGCGCCGGGTGCGCGCCAAATTCAAGGCCATCGGCGCGGACCCCATCGAAACCCTGCACGGGATCGGCTATCGGCTGGGGCCGTGCTAAATGGCGGCGTCCCGACCCCGACTCAAGCTGCATCACCTGTTGTTGGCGGTCAATCTGACCGTGCTGTGGTTACCGCTGTTGGGTTTGGAGGCGCTGCGGCTGTACGACAGCGCGCTGGTGCGCCAGACCGAATCGGAACTCATCGCCCAAGCCGCCTTCGTCGCCGCCAGTTACCGCGCCGCGCTGGAGCGGTTGGCTCCCCAGTCGGCGGCCGATCCTGGCTACGGCGTGCCGCTCGCGCCGCCCTGGCTCCAATTTCACACCCATGAAGCGCGCTGGCGGCCCCGTCCGGCGCGCCTGGATTTGGCGCAGGACACCGTGCGCCCGCCGCCGCCGGAGACGGTCGAGGCGTTCGCCCCGCCCGATCCGTATGCCGACGCGGTCGGCCGAGAGTTGCAAACCTTGCTGGTGGACGCGCAAGTCATGACGCTGGCGGGCATCGCCGTGACCGATATGCGGGGGACGGTGGTCGCCACCACCGGTCCCAGCCTGGGCCGTTCCCTGACGGGATTCGACGAAGTGCGCCGCGCCCTGAACGGCGAGCCGCTCAGCCTGCTGCGCGAGCGGCTTCCCGACGCCGCGCCGCCGGCCATCGACTCCATCAGTCGCGGGACTTTGTTGCGGGTGTTCGTCGCCGCGCCGATTCTCCAGGGCCAGCGCGTGGTGGCGGCGGTGCTGTTGTGGCGCACGCCCGCTTCGCTGTCGCAGGTGCTGCACGGCAAGCGCTATCATTTGTTAGCGGCGGCGGGTTTGTTGCTGGCGACCGTGATCGCAATGTCGGTGCTGACCTCTTTTGCGGTGGTGCGGCCCTTGCGGTTGCTGGTGCGGCAGGCGCGGCGGGCCACCGCCGGCGAGAAGGGCGCGGTGACGGCGCTGGCCCGACCGGTCACCCGCGAAATCGCGGATTTATCGCAGGCCGTGGCGACGATGGCCGGCCACCTGGAGCAGCGCGCCGATTACATCCGCACCTTCGCCGCCCACGTTTCGCACGAATTCAAAACGCCGTTGACCGGAATCCGCGGCGCGGTGGAGCTGCTGCGCGATCATCTCGACACCATGACCGCCGCCGAGCGCGAGCGGTTTCTGGACAATCTCGATCAGGACGCCATCCGCTTGGAGCGTTTGGTGCGGCGCTTGTTGGAGCTGGCCCGCGCCGATGTGATGCAGGCCGCGCCCGCCGACCGCGCCGAGGTCGCCGCCGTGATTCGCCGGCTGGCCGCGCGTTATCGCGAGGCGGGTTTAACGGTGGAGATCATCGAACCGCTGTCGGCGTCGGGCGTGGCGATGGCCGAGGAGGTGCTGGATTCGCTGTTGAGCAATCTGTTTGACAACGCCCGCCAGCACGGCGGCGAGGCGGTGACGGTGAGCGTGGCGTGCTCGGAATCCGGAGTTGGAGCCGATGCCGCCGTTTGGGTCGAAATCAGCGACGACGGCCCCGGCATTTCTCCCGCCAACGCCGCGCGGGTGTTCGAACCGTTCTTCACCACCGCCCGCGCCCGAGGCGGCACCGGCTTGGGGCTCGCGGTGGTCAGGTCGCTGCTGGCCGCGCACGGCGGCGACATCGAATTGGGCGATAGCGCGGCGGGGACGCGGCTGCGGGTGCGCTTGCCGCGCGCCATTTAACCCGTTGTGATTGAGGAGAAGCTCTCATGGATCGTCGACTCAGCTTCCTTGCGAAAGCGTCAATCTTATCTTGCGCCATCGGTTTCGCCATGCCAGTCGGAGCGACCGGCGGCGCGCCTGGAGCGCAACAGTCCCAAGAAAACGCCACCTGGGCCTATGCCGGCAAGACGGGAATCGGCACGTCTTACGAACGCTATCTCAACCGACAGTATCAAGACCACGGGCCGACCGGGCGTCTTTCAAAAGTCTGGTTCTCCATCGCTCAAGGCATCATTACTGAAACCGCCTACGGTCGGATCGATGAAGCGCAAATTAAGGATTTGCAATTTCTGGTGACGGGAAACGGCTTTTTTGATGAAGAGAAAAAGGCGACGGATCATCAGATTGCTTACCTGCATACCGACTCGGAGGGCCGGCCAAAATCGCTCGCTTACAAAATCGTCAACACGGCCAAGAACGGCCGATACCTCATCGAAAAGAGCGTTTTTACCGACCCGAACCGACAAACCCTGTTGGTGCGGGTGAAATTCACCGCCAAGGAAAACAACGTCACGCCCTATATTTTGATCAATCCGCACATCGGCAATTCCGGTCGCTACGATGTGGCTTACGTCGGTCGGGACGCCCACGGCAAAGGCTATCTGAACGCTCGCCAACACCAAGATAAGTTTCTCAGCCTGCGCAGCACGGCCAATTTCGTGAAGATGTCGGCCGGTTTTGAAGGCGTGTCCGACGGTTGGGCCGATCTCAACGACAACGGCGTCATGGACTGGGACTACGACTGGGCCGATGACGGCGGCGGCAACGTGGTCATGATGGCAAAATTGGAAACTCTCAACGCCGGGCAGTCCGAGACCTTCGATATCGCCGTCGGCTATGGGGCCACCCACGACGCGGCGATGAGCGAGGCCGACGGCTCGTTTCAGGAAGGCTATGAGGCGCTGCTGAAGAAATACAACGGCGAGGGAGCCGCCATCGGTTGGGAGGACTATCTGGACAGTCTTCCCCATTTGTCGGCCATGACCGCCGCGACGGCCGATGGCGGCAAGCTGCTTTTCGCCAGCGCGATGGCGCTCAAGGCGATGGAAGACAAGCAGAATTCGGGAGCGCTGATCGCGTCGTTATCCGTTCCTTGGGGCGAAACGGTTTCGGCCAATGAATTTGCGACCGGCTATCGAGCGGTTTGGCCGCGCGATTTCTATCAATGCGCGATGGCCTTGCTGGCTTTGGGAGACCGGGAAACGCCGCGCGTCGCCTTCGAGTACCTGCCCCAAGTTCAGGTGCGGTCCACTTCAATGACCCGCGCCGGGCTCAAGATCGAAAGCAGCCGCCCCGGTTGGTTCCTGCAAAAAACCCGCGTCGACGGCAGCCTGGAGTGGGTCCATTTGCAGATGGACCAGACCGCGATGCCGATCATGCTGGGCTGGAAGCTGTGGAAGAACGGCGTTTTGTCCGACAGCGAGATCGCGGGCAAATATTGGTCGATGATCAAGCCGGCGGCCGAATTTCTATCCAACGGCGGCCAGATCAAGCTGACCTTCCAAGACGGTAACACCAACGACTACGCAGTGACGCCCCCCTGGACCCGGATGGAACGGTGGGAGGAACAAGCCGGTTATTCGCCCTCGACCGAGGCGGCGATCATCACCGGGCTGTTGGCCGCCGCCGACATCGCGCGCCGCGCGGGCGATCCTGGCGCCGCCGTCTGGTACGAGCAGAAAGCCGATCAATTCAAAGGCAATCTCGTCAACAGTATGTTCACCACCAGCGGCGTTTTTAACAACGGCCGAAACAACGGCCGGTATTACCTGCGCATCACCCGGAATGAAAACCCGAACGACGGCGAGCCCATCGACGGCAGCAATGGAAGACCGGCGCTCAGCGAAAAGGAAGTGTTGGACGCGGGCTTTCTCGAACTGGTCCGCTACGGCGTGCTGCCGGCGAACGATCCGCAGGTCATCGATTCCCTGGATGAATTGGATGACATGACGCTCCCTGAGAATCTGCGGGTCAAGTATCTGTTCGCCTTTGGCGGGCGCGCCGACTATCCGGGCTGGCGGCGCTACGGCAACGACGGTTACGGCGAGCGCACCGATAACGGCGGTAATTATGAAGGCGCAAACGCCGCGCAGCGCGGGCGGGTGTGGCCGATGTTCACCGGCGAGCGCGGCCATTTTGAGCTGGAGCGCGTCAAGGCGGCGAACAACGGCCAAATTACGGCCCAGCAAATCAATGAGTTGAAATCGGTTTATGCCGGCGCCATGGAACAGTTCGCCAATGAGGGCCTGATGTTGCCGGAACAAGTGTTCGACGGGGTCGGCAGTAACTCGACGCACCAGTTCACCGTTGGCGAAGGCACCGACAGCGCGACCCCGCTGGCGTGGTCGCACGCCGAATATATCAAGCTGGTCAAGTCGCTGACCGACCGCAACACTTGGGATTCCTATTCAATCGCGCGAGAGCGCTAGCGCGCTGGCCGGTGCAATGCCTCGGGCCAAGCGCAAAGGGTAGCCAATGCCGCCCCTGACGGAGTGCGGATTCGGTCGCAAAAATCCGCGCGCCAGGTGTTTTATCGGCCAAAGCTTGACCGCTCGGTTATACTTTTATCGTTATTTTCTATAATGAGGATAAAGACTTAGTAAATTCATAAGACAATGATCGCCAGACTTCAAACGTCCGCGACCGAATAACAAGACGACAATACGAGGAGACAGCAGCATGGGCTCATACGACAGCATCTACCGCCGTTCCATTACTGATCCCGTCGGGTTTTGGAGCGAAGCGGCGGCGGCCATCGATTGGTTCAAACCGTGGGATAAGGTGGTGGACGACAGTCGAGCGCCGTTTTATCGCTGGTTCGCCGGCGGCGAGTTGAATACCTGTTACAACGCGCTCGACCGCCACGTCGCGGGCGGGCGGGCGGATCAAGTCGCCCTGATTTACGACAGCCCGGTGACCAACACCGTGCGCACCTTCACCTTCCGCGAAATGCTGGATTTGGTGTCGCGCTTCGCCGGAGGGCTCAGGAAATTGGGGGTCAACAAGGGCGACCGGGTGATCATCTACATGCCGATGGTCCCGCAGGCGGTGGTCGCCATGCTGGCTTGCGCCCGGCTCGGCGCGATCCATTCGGTGGTGTTCGGCGGCTTCGCCTCCAACGAGCTGGCGACCCGCGTCAACGACGCCACCCCCAAGGTGGTGGTCTCGGGGTCTTGCGGCATCGAAGGCGCGAAAGTGCTGCCCTACAAGCCGCTGCTCGACGCCGCGCTCGACATGGCCTCGCACAAACCGTCCGCCTGCGTCATCCTGCAACGGCCGCAGGTGCAGGCTCCGCTAAAAGCCGGTCGCGACCACGATTGGGACGAGCTGATGGCCGGCGCGAGCCCGGTCGATTGCGTGCCGGTCGCCTCGACCGACCCGCTGTATATCCTCTACACCTCCGGCACCACCGGCCAGCCGAAAGGCATCGTCCGCGACAACGGCGGCCATACCGTCGCCACTGCCTGGACCATGCAGAATTTCTACACCGTCAAGCCGGGCGAAACCATGTGGGCGGCTTCGGACGTGGGTTGGCAGGTCGGCCATTCCTATATCGCCTACGGCCCGATGATCCACGGAGCCGCCGCGACCTTGTACGAAGGCAAGCCGGTCGGCACCCCGGACGCCGGCGCGTTCTGGCGGGTGATCAGCCAGCATCGCATCCCGGTGCTGTTCACCGCGCCGACCGCGTTTCGCGCCATCAAGCGAGAAGATCCGAACGGCGAATTTCTCAAGAAATACGATCTTTCCCACTTCCGCGCCCTGTTTTTGGCCGGCGAGCGCTGCGATCCCGACACCCTGCATTGGGCGGAAGATCACCTGAAAGTGCCGGTGATCGACCATTGGTGGCAGACCGAAACCGGCTGGGCGATTGCCGGCATTCCGCTGGGGATCGAACGCTTGCCGGTCAAGTACGGCTCGACCAGCAAGGCGATGCCGGGTTGGAACGTGCAGGCGCTGGGCGCGGACGGCCAGCCGGTGCCGGCCGGGCAAGAAGGTTCGCTGGTGATGAAGCTGCCGATGGCCCCCGGCGCGTTCATGACCCTGTGGAACGCCGACCAGCGCTGTCGCGATGCCTATTACGAGGAAAATCCCGGCTATTACACCACCGGCGATTCAGGCTTTATCGACGAGGAAGGGTATATCTTCGTGATGGGCCGGGTCGATGACGTGATCAACGTGGCCGGCCACCGCCTGTCCACCGGGGCGATGGAAGAAGTGCTGGCCTCGCATCAAGACGTGGCGGAATGCGCGGTGATCGGCGTCAACGACGAGATGAAAGGGCAGTTGCCGCTGGGCTTTATCGTGTTGAAAAGCGGGGTCGAGCGCCCCCACGAGGAGATCAGCAAGGAAGTGGTGGCGATGGTGCGCGAGCGCATCGGCCCGGTGGCGGCGTTTAAGACCGCGCTAGTGGTCAACCGTCTGCCCAAGACCCGCTCCGGCAAGATCTTGCGCGGCACCATGCACAAGATCGCCGACAGCATGGAGTACAAAGTGCCGGCGACCATCGACGATCCGACCATTCTGGATGAGATCGGGGCGGCGCTGAAGACCATCGGCTACGCGGCGAAGGCTTAACTTCAGAGCCGAACGGCGGGCGGTTGATCTCTAAAAATCAATCAGCCGCCCGCAATTTAGCCGCCAATCCTTCCAGGTGAATCCGCCGGGCTTCGGTTTTTCGGATTCTTTCCTGCTGGCGGCAGGGCCGGCAGCGCACCGCAACGGTCCAAACATCTCCATGCGCTTCCTCGTACCACCAGCGCTGTTGCGCCGCCGTCCAGATTTCTTCTTTCCCGCAACCCTTGCACCGAAACGGATAGTCTTGGTAATAGCCACGGCGGACGAAATCCGGAATGCCGTAGCTGTTGGTCGGGCGCAGCAAGGCGGGCGTGACCGGTTCGGCGCCGATTGGGCGATAGATGGGACGATCCTTCACGCAGCGTATTTTCTGCGCGGCGCGTTTGGCGCGGCGCTCCTTGATTTCCTGGCGGCGTTGTTTGGGGCTTTTCATGGCGGCTTTAAGGCAAGTCCGTTAATCAAGCTCGTTAATGGGTCGGCTGGCTCCAAAAGCATTATCCCATTCAAATTTTTGATCCACATCGCCGTAGGACTGAATCGTCAACTGGAAAGGGTTTTCCATTCGATGTTTGCTCGCAACGGCTGTTAGATCGTCTCGGGTCCAGGTCAGCCAAGCGTTCGAAACGATTTGGCGGCGGACGACGAGCGGATCGCGTGAAATCCAGTCGCTTGATAGCCGCTTTCGCTCCCAGCGCTCGAATCGGTCGTCTTCGGTCAGCCGCCAAGTTTGTTGGATTTCTTTTTGATCCCGCAGCGGATAATCCGCGTAAGTCGCTTCGACCATCCAGGCGCGCGGTTTGGCGTCCATGCACAGGATTTTGAGCGGCTCGGCCAGCATGGCGGCCAGATTTTCATCATCGCAGCGGGCGAAGGGATGATCGCGGAAGCGCAATCCCGCATCGAGCGCTGTCAGTTGGCTCCAGTTGATGAGATAGGCCAAATCATGTCCGCGCGTGTTACGGCCGTGGCGGGGATCATTGTATTGCCTGTCCTTGGTTTCAAGTCCGGGCCGGGTAAAAACGACGTTGTCCTTGCGAATTTTTCGGTAATTGACCTGCAAAATACCGATGTTAGGGGCGCTGCGCGCCAGCAGTCGATGGCGGTTGACCCGTCCGGCGGTCTGGACGATGGATTGGGTGCTGGATGGCTCGATCAGTGCCCAATCGAAATCATGATCGCGGCCGATTTCCTCGACCGGCGTGGCGACCACAATGAACATGACATCCGGCGAATCGGTGCGGAAAACTCGCTCGCGGATGTCGGGATCGCTTTCGATGTGCTCGTTGTCAGGTGTTTTGCGCGTCAGCAATCGATCCAGCGTCCTTTCCTTGCAAAAGCGCTGAATCTTCAAATCCGCTGCGTGATAGCAGGCGACCTGCGCGTTTTTCGAAAAACGCTCGGCCAGATGGCGGGCGGTTTCGATGGCGGGTCGGATGTTGGCGACGCGCACCAGTCCAAAGGAAACCCGTTTGCCGGTTTGCGCGAAAGGCCAGGCATTGTGGTCGTGCAGTTTCACGACGGCTTGCGCGATGGCTTCCTGCCAGGCTTCTACGGGTTTTTCGATTCTGGGTATTCTGGCGAGATACGGGATGCGGTGCGTTTGTCCTCGCAACGCTTCCAACAAGCGGTCGACGCGGGCGTTGTAGCGCTGCTCGAATTCGCTTGGTTCTTTAGAGATGAACACTTCAGGGTCGAGCCGGTCGTCAATCAGGGCACAAAGAAAATCGCCGGTCGTTTGGCCGTCCAGCGCCGAGCGCATCGCAATGCCGCTGCGATAGGCCCGGCTCAGGGCGAACGCGACCGGGCGCGCCAGCGTCGCGGACGAGGAAATCACGTTGCGCCCGAACAGCCCTGCAAGCTGTACAAGGCGCAATACCGCAACCAGCGCCTTCGGGTCGTAGCTGTCGATTTCATCCAAGATCAAATCGCTATCCACCAGCCGCAGCAGCGCCAGCGCATGGTGGCCCTGGCGGTGCGGTTCCCCGGCGGCGATCAGAAAATCGACCGTTGACACCAATATCGGCGCGCCGATGACTGGCCGCATTTTGGGCTTTTTCTTGATAAAAGGCTCGATCCAGTCCGGAACAAAGAAAGCGTCGCCGACCGTTTCAAACTCCGCTTCGCGCGGATTTTCGTCCTCGTCGGCAAATTCATCGACCGGCGAGGATGGGCTGTCCTTGGGGGATTGAATGGCGCTCTGATCGCCGATGACGCAGGCCAGTTCATCCCAGCCGATCTTGAACTGGTGATGGTAGGCCATGCCGGTTTGCAGGGTCAGCGTTCGCAAATTCAAGGCAGTGGCGAAGCGCACCAACCGCTCGCCGGCCAACGCGCAGGCGCATTTGGCGTTCATGCGCGTCTTGCCCGTGCCGGTGCCCGCCAGATTGAGCACCAGCGCGGGTTGTTGCGACCTGCGCCGCTCGGTTTCCAATGCGGCGGCGGCGCGATTTTGCCACGCGAACAGCGGGTTTTCCGTGCGCTCCATAATGCGTTCGACCGCCTCCGGCGAGAGGCCCGGCAGCCGCAGCGTCGCCAGCCGGTACGCCATCCGCCCGGCTAGGCCAGAAACGTCCGATAAATGTTGATCGAGCGGTTGATTGAGCAGGCGGTGGGTTCGATCTTGGGTGTAGTGGGTGTTGGCGTAGAGTTCGGCGTCTTTGGGCTTGTCCAGGCTGGAAATGGCATGATCGGCGAGGATCAGGCCGGCGCGGGCGATCAGCGACAACGCGCGCCAATATAACGAGGCGGCAACGCCTGCGGGCGGCGCGATCTTTTCGAGCCTGCGCAGCTTTTTATGCAGCAGCGTGAGGCTGAGGTCGGGCAGCGCGGCATGAGGCTTATAGTGCGCGGGTTCAAACGGCGGATTCGAGCGAACATGATTTTCCGCGCCGAGCGCCGCGTCTCCGTTTCGCGGCCCGAACAGGCCGTGATGGCTGACCACGAGAAAATCGAAAGCGTCGAATACGTTGCTCAATCCGCCCTCGTCGAAGGGTATTCCTTCCCGTTCGGGGCGGGTTTCCAGCCGCCGCCATGCCGTTGCCCAGTCCGCGCCCGCGCGTAGCGCCTGGATGATTTTAAGCGAGACCCATTCGTGTCGCAGGCTATCTTTTTGTTTCACGGTTGCATCGCGCAGTCTCTTTTGAAACGCGATGCTGGCTTTGCCGACATCGTGGCCCTGTCCGGCGGCGTCGGCGAGTAGCGCGGCGTAGCGTATCCACGGCGGAATTTCCGGCTGCTTGCGGCGGGTCGTTCCGGCCGGAAAGTGCCCGTGCGGCCCGAAGTGGCGGGCGCTGCCGACCACCCAAAGCAGTTTCATCCGCCGCATTCCATCATTGCGATAGCAGGCCACCGCCGTATGGCGGGAGGCCGAGCGTTTGAGCGCCGCGCGCAGTTCCTGCAAGCCTTCAAGCGTTATGGGGCTGGCCCAGGCGCGTTCGCCCGCCCGCAGCGCATAACTGTCGAGGATGGCTCGCGATCTTTTAAGCGCGCGTTTTTCGCAAGCTGAAATCAAGACAACGTGCATTCCGAGATTCCTCTGGAGCGGTTCTTGCTAATTGACTCTATTTTAAACAGTGTATTTAAATAGGCTATCAATCAAGTGTAATTATTTAATTACAAAAAACGCTTCAAGGAGAAATGATGGCAACGAAAAAACCCAAGAAATCCACTGCAACTAAAGAATGGATCGATTTCCCGCCGGATATCTACCAAGAAGAAGCCGCCCGTCTGGTGCATTTTTCGGGCAAGACCGTAAATTCCAATGCACCTGCCTGCGGAATCAGGGTCGGCCGGGATAGCGGCCTTGACCTGCCGCTGGTGGGGGTCAGGACTTTGCTGGTCGACGGGGTGGCCGTACCGTTGGATTACACCCGCAATGCCGGAAAAACCGCGACCGTCGTCAAACAAATGCGGCTCGCTGAAAGCGCCGATCCACCGGAAGTTGTGCCCGTTGAACAGTTAAGGACTATTCAGCGCATTGGAGCCGAAGCGGCCATAACCGCTTATGAGGAAGGAACCGATAACGTATCCCCGCGTTTGCGCCAAATTCTGTTACCAAAAAGCGATGGTCAATATCTGGCGATCACGCCGCTGGGTTCCAGCGGCTTAAGCGCAGTATTGAATCAGAAGTTGGCTGCTTTACCGGAACAGAAAAAAGCGCCATTTTCTCGCGCCTTGTTGGGGATGGGCGGCAGCAATCCGCAAAATGTCGGCGCGCTAGTGCGGGAAATGCGCAATCCATTGCTGTTTCGATCTCCTGACGAAAAGCCGCTGCTCCGCCGCGCACTGTCGATTCACCATAAGGGAATTTCGCTGGAGCCGCCACCCCGATTGCTGAAGGACTACTGCGCGTGGGTCAATAGCCAGCTTCAGGCTCATGACGACGAGATGCCGTCCACGATGAAGATCCGGCAAGACCAAGCGGATCGAATCGGAGCCATCGCCAAGGTGGTGATTCAGCGCGGTCGGCGGGCGCGGGGTAAGCGTCCGATTTAAACCGT
>DJIW01000081.1 GCA_002433805.1 Competibacteraceae bacterium UBA6584
GCGTGCCCGGCGCGTGCTGGTGCTGGATATAATCGGTGGTGGAAAGATACAGCAGGTCCCAAAGTCCCGATTCCACCAGTCGCGCCCCGACGGCCAGCACGAATTCCGACAGCTCCGCCGAATACACCGACGGCAACGTCAGGCCGGCCCACTCCAGCACGCCTTCGATGCCATTGTCTTGCAGCGTCGCCCGATCGGCCCGTTCCGCCGAAAGACAGACCGCGCGCCGGGAGGCCAGCGGCAAGCCGTGACCGAGCAGAGCACGCAATTTATCCTTGGCCGTCACCACCGCCACCCGGGCCCCGGCCCGCGCGAAAGCCGCTAGAATCGTTTCGCAGCGCAGAAAGGCGGGGTCGTTCATCATGACTTCCGCACCGCTCGCCGGATCGAGAAAGTAGTTGCCGCAAATGCCGTGGACCGCCGGGGTAACCCCGGTGACGATGCCGAGGTTGTTGGGGTTGGTGAAGCTGGGCACCACGCAGTCGGCGCGCAAATCGGCCCCGCGCGCCAGCATCGCCTTCATGAACGGCATCACACCGGCGGCCACGGCCTGCTCGATATAGCTCGGTTCGCTGCCGTCGATGCAAACGACGGCGGTGGGAGATCGCGGCCAGGCATACTCCCGACCGTTGACCCTCAGCGTTTCAGGCACGATTCTACCTTCCCTTTGGTATGTCACTGTATTTCGATCAGCCGCGACCGCCGATCAATCGGGCGCGGACGCGCGAAGATAACTGCTCGACCACGACGACCAGCGCGAAAATCATCAAAATGATGGTCGCCGCCTGATCGTAGCGAAACATCTCCATGGAAGTGGCGAGTTCCGCGCCGATGCCACCCGCGCCAACCAGGCCCAGCACGACCGACGAGCGCACCGCCTTTTCCAGGGCGAACAGACTGGTGTTAATCAAGCTCGGCAGGGCCATGGGTAAGGTGGCGCAAGCGATAATGTCGAGCGGCCCCGCGCCGATGGCGGCCATCGCCTCCGGCGGGCCGGAATCGACTTCCTCCATGGCCTCGGCGAAAAAGCGCCCGCAGAAGCCGATGGTGTCGACGATCAAAGTCAGCGCCCCGGCGAACGGCCCCAGGCCGACCGAGGCCACGAAAAACAGCGCCCACGCCAGATCCGGCACCGTGCGCATGAAGCTAATCACCGCCCGCACGGCCCCGCGCACTGACGGATGCGGGGTATGATTGCGCGAGGCCAACACCGCGAGCGGCACGCTGAACGCGATCCCGAGCACCGTTCCCACCACTGCCATCTGAAAAGTGACCAACACGGATTGCAGCATGGGCAACAAGCGATCCGTCGCGGGCGGCACCATCTCGGCCCCGATCCTAGCCATGTTGGGCAATCCGCCGATCAGTTCGGAGATCGAGATTCCCGCGCCGGCCAACGACCACACAAAAAAGGCCAGAAACGCGGCGAACAGCACCGCCGAGAGCGGGCCGGGCGCGTCGAAGCGAGCGGGCGGCTTGGCGTGGGCAAACTCATTCATACAGGTTTCTCAAAGACCCGATGCTTTCGCCGGCGGTGAGCGCGTCGAGGTAAAGACGGCCCCTGCGCAGACCGAGCACCCGGTCGGCGTAACGCAGAGCGTGTTCGAGATGGTGCGACACGAAGATCAGGGTCAGGCCGCGCTCGCGCGTCAGCGCGGCGAAGGTTTCCATGACTTCCTCGCCCGCCTGCGGGTCGAGGCTGGCGACCGGCTCGTCGGCGAACAGGGTGCGCGGGCGCTGCATCAGGGCGCGGGCGATCGCCACCCGCTGCGATTGGCCGCCGGACAAGTGATCGGCGCGCCGCCCGGCCAGATCGGCCAGCCCAACTTGCTCCAGACAGCGCAAGGCGTACTCGCGATCTTCCCGGCGAGCGAGCGCCTGATGCCAGTGGCGAGGCCCGCGCCCGCGCGCCAAACCGCCGTGCAGCACGTTGGACAGCGCCGACAACCTCGGCACCAAATTATGCTTTTGAAACACGAAACCGACGCTGGAGCGCATCCGCCGCAGGTGATGGGCGCGCGATCCGGTCAGCCGTTCGCCGTGCAGATGAATATCGCCCGCGCTAGGTTCGATCAGGCGCAAGCAACAGCGCAACAGGGTGCTTTTGCCGGTGCCGTTGCCACCGATGATGGCGACGCTCTGGCCGGCCGGCACCGCAAACGAGACCTCCGACCAAACCGGCGCGGCGGCCCCATCAAAACGCTTGGCCAGCTGGTCCACCCGCAAGGCGGGAGCCCTGGCCTCGCCGTTATCGTTCGTCGGTCCGGTCATAGGGTCACTCTCCGATGAACTCGGCGTATTCGGGATAACCGGCCGTCTTGTACATCGCCCGCACCACGTGGTAATCCTTGTCGGCGATGTTGGTCAGAAAGCGCATTCCCTTGTAACGCTTGACATGGTCGGCCCCCATTAGAATCGCGACGATCAAAGCGTCGGACTGTTTGCCGATGGCTTCGCGCATGGTCTCGACGGTGTTGGCCGGGACATGGGCGCCGGCCATCAGCAGATCGTTGGGCAGATCGGGGCTGCGGGCCAGAACGCGAAAGTCGTTGCGCCGCAAGCCACCGTCGGTTTCGGCCTCTTTTTCCAGCAGAGAATCGTAGTCGGAGCGGCCGATGCCGACGGCTTGCACATCGCCTCGCTTCAGCGCTTCCCAGACCACGCGAACATTGCTGTGGGTGATGGCTAAATCCTTGAGCGGATCGAGGCCCGCTTCGGCCAGCACATGCAAAGGCCCCAGATGGCGCGAGGTCGAGCCGACCGAACCCATGCCAATCTTTTTGCCTTTCAGCTCCTTGAGTGAATAATAAGGGCTATCGGCCTTGACGATGATCATCGAAAAATAATCGGGGCGATACAGGCCCACCACGACGTTGGCCTGGGCGCGCTTTTGCATGACCACGTATTCGGCTGGACCGGTCAATACGAAGTCGACTTTCTTGAAGCGCAGCGCCTCCAAGGCGGCCGAACGGTTGGTCACCGGTAAAAAGTCAATCGAATAGCCCGTCGCTTTTTCCAGCTCCGCCTTGAACGGGCCGAACTCCCGCTGCAATTCCTCCAGGCCGACCATGTCGGTGACGGCCAGCTTGACGGTTTCGGCCCAAGCGGCGACGCCGCACGCGAGAGCGCACCCCGCAAGCAGCGTGATGGCGAATCGGCTGAACATGGGACCCCCTAATAGAATTTGAATTAACCGCCTAATCAGTGTAAGCATGCAAGATTGCAGATTGTTGACAATTTCGAGAATGCGCCAAACGCCTTCAAGGCGTCTTACAATTCGCCGATACTGGTGTCGGATCGTCGAACGAGGCAAGCGCGCTCGCGCAACCCTATCAGGAACATTTCATGAGCTATTCGGATGCGCTCGTCGTGCTGAAACAACATTCCCTGCCCGATCTGGTCCAAGATGAATTGGAGCAGTTGATTCTCGACGGCAAACTCGCTCCCGGCGAACCGCTCCGAGAGATCGCGATCGCCTCCCTGCTAGGCGTTTCCCGCGGCCCGGTACGCGAGGCATTTCGCGCTTTGGAGGAAAAAGGGTTGCTGCGGATCGCAAAAAATTGCGGGGTGTCCGTGCGCGCGTTAAGCGCCGGTGAAGCCGACCAAATTTATGAAGTGCGCATCGTGCTCGAGGCCATGATTGGGCGCAAGGTGGCGGAAACGATCACCGAGACGGGGCTGGCGGAACTCAAGGCGATTTTAAAAGCGATGGTGACCGCCGCCAAGGATGACAATGTGCATCCCTACACCTACCTCAACTTGGCTTTTCACGACGCCCTCGCTCGCCTCAGCGGCAACGTGGCGCTCCATGAAAGCTACCGTCGCCTGGTCGCCCAACTGACCTTGTTTCGCCACAAGGCCTATCTGCATGATAGAACCAGCATGGCGCTGTCGTTGCGCGAGCATCAGGAGATAGTGAGCGCGATCGAAGCGCAAAAACCCAACCGCGCGTCCGATTTGCTGCGCTCGCACGCGCGGGACAGCCGAAAACGGCTCCATGCCGCGCTCGGACGGTCCGCCCGGCCGTGAAAGCGCCGATCTCGCGAGCCAAACCGACCCAAACCTCCATGATCAAAAACATCACCCGGAAACTGTTCGCCGACAGCCCGCAAGAAACGCTCTATCACTACACCTCGTTTAAAGGTTTGCTCGGCATCGTGGAAAGCGGGGTGCTGTGGGCGAGCGATGTCCGCTACATGAACGATTCGGCGGAAATGAAGCACAGCGCCGACCTGATCCGGGACGATGTCACCCGGCGCATGGCCGGCGGACATCCCAATCCGAAACTGCTCAATCAATTTCTGGAGTGGATATCCCACCGTATCACCAACGGCCACATGCTGTTTGGGGCATCGTTCCGCTCGAACGGCAACCTGTTGAGCCAGTGACGCAGTTACAGCTCGCTGGGCAAAGGCGTCAGCCTGGGTTTTAACCGGGACCACATCCTGCAATGCGCCGGGAATCAATCCTTTCAGGTCGGCAAATGCATTTATGCGCCCGCCGAACAAGCCGAACTCATCCGGCAAACCGTTGACGCCGTTGAAATGATCGCGCAGGAATACGGCGAAAATAACGACGGCAATCAAAGTCCAGCCACCCATTCATACCAGGCTGTCTTCGAAAAAATCGAAAGCGAATTACTCTGTATCGCGGCGCTGCTGAAACATCCGTCTTTCCAAGAGGAGGAGGAATGGCGGATCGGATCGCCGGTCATTACCGATTACGTCCGCTCGCCGGTGCTGTTTCGAGAGGGCGCTTCCATGCTGGTGCCGTATTTTGAGTTCAAGCTGACGCTCGCCCCCCGCGAGCCGATCCCGTTGGAGCACATCTTTCTCGGCCCGACCCCCAATATCAGCCTGTCGATGAACTCGTTGGCTTTGTATCTGGCCAAACGGGGGATCAAGCCCCGACAGGGCATCCGCTATTGCCAGATCCCTTATCGGCAGTGGTAGCGCGCTGTCTCATCGCGTGATGAGCTCGCGGGTGCTCGGGCGTGACTGGCGCTCACGCCAAGTCGGGTTTGATCGCCCCGACGGCATAATCAGGAAGCGCGTAATCCGCCGGTTTCAGCCGGCTGAAACCGCGCTGGAACGCGCCGAGATCGAAACGTCGCGCCGGAGCGGTCTGCCGCGCTTGCCAGCGGGGGCTCGCGCGGATCCGTCGATCCACCTCGGCCAGCACCTTGTCCGCCCAATCCGGATCGTCCGGCGAAACTACCAGAACCGCGAACCCATGGCTTTCGCCTTCCATGGCGACGCCGGGTGAATCATCGACATGCAGATCGATACCGAAGGCGGGCGGAAATTTTGACGGTCCGCGCAGACCGACGGTCTGTTGGTGCCGTTCCAGGTTGACGACCCCCGCAATTGGAATGCCAAAGCTGGCAAACCACGCTTTCAGATGCCGGGGCGGCCGGCAGGATGAGGTATAGATCCAAATCCGGCATTGCCGCCGCACCAGCGCGGCCATCAGCGCGCGCGTGCCGCGCCGGAGCCGTTCGGGATAGCGCCAGCGGAGCCAGCGGGGGACATGCAGCTCGGTGGGAACCGATAGACCACAAATCAAAGTATCGTCGATGTCAAAAGAAATGCGCACACAGCCGCCCTGTCGTTGAATGTTTGGAGCAATTGCTTATTGTCTCACAGCCGCGGAGCCGCCCGCTTGCGGGCCGGCGGAAAGCAGGTAACCGAAATCGGCCTGCCGCTCCAGAAACTTGGCGAAACGCTTCTTGATGCCCGGCAGCCGGAACAAGCCCATCGGCCCCAACTTACTGGTATTGCGAATGACCGTCGATGGATCGAAATACGCCACGGCGTTTTCCGGGGTCAACACGAACGGCGGCTTGCCGGCGCGCAACAAAATGTAGCTTGCCAGCAGCGTGCCGGTGCGGTGGTTGCCTTCGATGAACAGCTGCGGTTTGCTGAGCGAGCGCACGTAAGCGCCGGCGGCCAACTTCCAAACGGAATCGCCCAAATGGCGGGCCCGCCACTCGACCAAATCCTCGATGCCACCGCCCGGTTCATCGTAAAAACGGGTTTCAGTCGCTTTGATATGCCGGCAAAATTCGGCGCGCTGCGTTTGATCCGGCCCGCACAACACGATGTTGTTCAGTTCGAGCAAATACTTGTGCTTGCCCTTGGCGAAAATGTCGATGTCCCATTCGATCAGGACATCGACGAAGGTGTACCCCGCCAGCAGGTTTTCGACAACCGCGTCGCTCATCGGATCGTGCTGCCCGCTCAAGCGCGCGTTGAGCGATTCAAACTCTGCTTGGACCCGACGCAGCGAGGTTTCGATGGCCGGTAGATTCAGCAAAGCCATGCTCAGCGGACGCGCTCCACGGCCGCGCGAGCCAATGTCGCCACGCTGTCGGTTAAGGGGATGTAGCCTTCGGCCTCGCTGTGGCGCTGGCCCTCGGACAGCGCCCAACTCACGAACCCCTTGAGCGCGGCACTCTTGGCGGCGTCGGGATAATGGTCGTACAGCAGCAGCCAGGTGAGGCTGATCAGGGGATAAGCCTCCTCGCCGTCCGGATCGGGCAAAAACAGCCGCAGGTCGGCGGGCATCTGGCCGACGTTGGCGGCCAGCGTGGCCCGACCGCTTTCGAAGCTCGGCGCGACGTAGCGGCCGGCCTTGTTTTGCAGGTGGATCACCGGCAACCCGAGCCGCTTGGCGTAGCCGTGCTCGACATAACCGAACGAACCCCAGCTGCGCTTGATCCGTCCGGCCACGCCCTCGTTGCCGCGCGCGGTCATGGTGACGCTCGGCCAGCTGATCACGTTGCCGGTTCCGGGGCCTCTGCGCCACTCCTCGCTCGCCGCGCTCAGATGGTTGCTCATGGCGTAGGTGGTGCCGCTGCTATCCTGTCGGGCGACCAGGGTGATCACTTGTTTGGGCAGCTTGAGTTCGGGATTGAGTTCTTGAATGCGCGGGTCGTCCCAATGGCGGATCTTGCCGAGGAAAATATCGGTGTAGACCGCCCGGCTCAGCTTGAGCGGGCCCTCGACCCCCGGCAGGTTATAGGCGAGGGCCAGAATGCTGCCCGTGGTAGGCACCAAGACCGCGCCCGCCTTGGCTTGTCGGAGCTGCTGGTCGCTCATCGCGGAATCACTGGCTCCAAAATCCACCGAGCGGGCCAGAAAACGCTGGATGCCCTCGCCGCTGCCGACCGCCTGATAGTCGATGTGAACAGCGGGATGTTCCTTGCCATAAAGCGCGATCCATTTCTGGTAGAGCGGCGCGGGGAACGTGGCGCCTGCCCCATGCAGCGCGACCGCGCCAGCGGCGGGTACGGCTGGAGTTTGCGCCAATGCCGCCGACATCAGACCGACGCCCCCGATGACGGCGGCCAGTAAAATGCGTCTGCGCATCATGCCTGTGTCCCGCCTCAACTGAATTCGCCCCGGACGTATTCCCGAGTCAACTGTTGCTCGGGTTCCTCGAAAACCTTTTTCGTCGGCCCCATCTCCACCAGATAGCCGGTGCGGCTGCCCTGGGAAATGTCGACGCCGAAAAAGGCGGTGGTGTCAGCCACCCGCATCGCCTGCTGCATGTTGTGGGTGACCAAGGCGATGGTGTAATTCTCCTTGAGTTCGACCATCAGTTCCTCGACCCGTCGGGTGGCGATGGGGTCGAGCGCCGAGCACGGCTCGTCCATCAGCAGCACATCCGGTTCGGTGGCGATGGCGCGGGCGATGCACAGACGCTGCTGCTGGCCGCCGGACAGCGACAGGCCGCTGTTTTTCAGCTTGTCCTTGACTTCGTTCCAGCACGCCGCACCTTGCAGGGCCTTCTCCACCCGCTCGTCCAGGTTGCCCTTGAAGCCGTTGAGCCGCAGGCCGAAGGCCACGTTGTCGTAGATGCTCATGGCAAACGGGTTCGGTTGCTGGAACACCATGCCGATGTAGCGCCGCACCACCACCGGATCGACCTTCTTATCGTAAATGTCCTGGCCGTGGTAGGTGACTTTACCCTCGAAGCGGAACGCCGGAATCAGGTCGTTCATCCGGTTGAGGCTGCGCAACACCGTGCTCTTGCCGCAGCCGGACGGGCCGATAAAACCGGTGATCTTGTTCTTTTCCAGGGGCAAGCTGCTATCGCGCACCGCGAGAAAATCACCGTAAAAGACTTTTTGCAGCTGGCAATCCATCACCACGCCATTGCCAACCGGCGCGGGCGCCGTTGAAGCCCCCGCTGCCGTCATTTTCGGATTTGCGTGCATAATTAAGAGCCTCGGACTCTTTCAATATTTTTGCCGCCCGATCAGGCGGGCGAGAATGTTGAACGCCAGCACGATCAGCACCAGCACCAGCGACGCCGCCCAAGCCAGTTGAATCTGGTTGTCGTACGGCATTCCGGAGAAGTTGAAAATCAAGATGGCCAGCGAGGCGGTCGGTTCGGTCAGGCTGCTCAAGTAGTAATCGCTGAACAGGGCGGTAAACAGCAACGGCGCGGAATTGCCCGCCGCGCCGGCAATCGCCAGCATCACGCCGGTCAGAATCCCCGACGCGCCGGTCGGCAGCACCACTTTCAGAATCACTTGGGTCCGGGTGCAGCCCATGCCGTAGGCGGCGTCCTTCATCTTCTTCGGCACCATCGCCATCGCCTGCTCGGCCGCCAGCACCACGGTCGGCAGCATCAGCACCGCCAGGGCCACCCCGCCCGCCAGCGCCGAGTAGGTTTTCATGGTGACGACCATCACCGCGTAGACGAACACGCCCGCCAGGATCGAGGGAAACCCGGTCAGCACCTTGGCCAGAAAGCGCACGGTATCCGCCAAACGGCTGTCCGGTTCCAGAATCGCCAGATAAACCGCCGCTAGAATCCCGAGCGGCACGCTGATCAGGGTGGCGATACCCACCATCACCACCGTGCCGACGATAGCGTTGCCAAAGCCGCCGCCCAGATCGAACGCGGACGGCGGCAACGCCGTCAGCGTTTCCCAGCTCAGGCGGGAGCCGCCTTCGACGAAAAGCATGTAAATCACTGAAAACAGCGGCACGGCGGCCAACAGCGCGGCGATCCAGGTCAGTCCGGTCAAAATGCCGCTGCGCAAGGCGCGCCCTTCCAGCGGCGCGCGTTGCAAGCTGGGCCGCCGGCGGTCGGCCTGTTGTGATAACGCGCGAAGGTTGGATTCAACAGCCAGATCAGGAGCGCTCATCGTTCGGCCTCGAACTTGCGGGTGGCAAATTTCATTACCGCCAACCCCACCGCGTTCACGATCAAGGTGATCGCCAATAAAGCGAGAGCGGCATACATCAGGGCGCGGATTTCGACCTGCCCGGCTTCGGGGAAGCTGGAGGCCAGCAGCGCGGCCAGGGTGTTGGCGGGCGCGAACAAAGACAGGCTGATCTGGTTGGAATTGCCGATCAGCATCGCCAGCGCCATGGTCTCGCCCAGGGCACGGCCAAACCCGAGCACCAGCGCGGCGAGGATGCCGGAGGCGGCGGTCGGCAACATCACCTTCAAGATCGCTTCCCAGCGGGTGGTGCCCATGCCATAGGCGGCTTCTTTGACCTTGTAGGGAATCTGCCGAAGGGCATCGACCGAAATCGAGGCCACCGTCGGCAGGATCATGATGGCCAGCACCAGCGCGGCGGGCGCGAGTCCGGGTCCGCTTAGCGAGGTGCTGAAAAAGGGGATGCCGCCCGCCACGTCATGCAACCAATTAGCAACTGGCCGCAGCAGGGGGATGAGGACATAGATGCCCCACAAGCCGAACACCACCGAGGGAATCGCCGCCAGCAATTCGATGATGGTGCGAAACACCGCCGCCAGGCGGGGGGGTAGAAAATCCTGGGTGAGGAAAATCGCGATGGCGATACCGAATAATCCGCCCAGCAACAACGCCAGCAGCGAACTGTACAGCGTTCCCCAAATCTGCGGCAGGATACCGAAGCGTTCGGCCTGGACATTCCATTCCGTCGTCGTCAGAAAGCCGAGGCCGTATTGCGAAATCGCTGGCATCGCCTTGCCGCCGATCTCAAGGACGATATAGGCCACCAGCACCAAAATCAGCGCGGCGCTCGCCCAAGCGACGGCGCGAAAACCGCGATCGAGGGTGTAGTCGCCACTGGAAGGCGGCCCGGATACCGAATCCGACCGCTTAAGCTGCTCGAAGGAAACCGAAGCCATGAATCACCCAGTACCAGCTGTTGAAAAAAATAAAAGCTGAAACCGGCCTACCCTACCGGGCCGGTCACACTTGCCGACATGCACATGGGGTGATTACTGGATCAGCGCCGCCGCTTTTTTGACTTGGGCGATCACGCTGTCGGGCAGCGGGATATAACCCATTTTGGGCGCCATCGCCTGACCCTTGGTCAAGCCGTACTCCACCAAATCGCGCAGCACCTTAGCCTTGGCGTCGTCCTGATCCTTGTAAAACAGCATCCAAGTAAAGGTGGCGATGGGATAAGCGTTGTCTCCGGCCGGATCGAACAGCCAGACCCGCAGATCGGGCGCGTCGGAACCGGGCAGGGCCTTGTCGGGAAACGCCGCGCTGGCCAGGGCGGCCTTGCCGGATTCATCGCTGGGCGCGATGTAGTGGCCGGCCTTGTTTTGCAGGACCGCCATGGGCTGCTTGGTGGCGATGGCGTAGGTGTATTCGATGTAGCCGATCGCGCCGGGGGTTTGTTTGATGGTGGCGGTCACTCCATCATTCTTCGGCGCTTTGACAAAAGCGGTCGGCCATTGCACGGTGGTGCCGTGGCCGACGCTGCTCTTGAAGGCCGGATTGATTTCGCTCAGGTGGCCGGTAAAAACGTAGGTGGTGCCGCTGGAGTCCGAACGAGCGACTACCGTAATGTTCTGATCGGGGAGTTTGACGCCGGGATTGGCGGCCGCGATTTTGGGATCGTTCCACTTGGCGATCTTGCCCGCGAAGATGTCGGGATATACATCGCGCGGCAGCTTCAACTCCCGAACGCCATCCAAATTGTAGGACAGGACGATTTCGCCGGCGGTCATCGGCAACAGCACCACGCCCTGCTTGATCTTGGCGATTTCCTCGTCGGACATCGCCGCGTCGCTGGCGGCGAAATCGACCGTATTATTGGTGAAATCCTGAATTCCCGCGCCGCTGCCCTTAGCCTGGTAATCGACGGTCACGCCTTGGGTCTGTCTGCTGAAATCCTTGAACCAGGAGGAATAAAGCGGAAACGGGAAGCTGGCGCCGGAACCGGTCAGGCGCAGGTCTTGGGCTTGGGCCGGATAGAAACCGGCGACGCCGGAGAGCACGAATGCCGCTGACAGCAGGATAGATGTTTTCACGCTCAACCTCTAGTTATTGAATTTTATCAAAAAAAGATTTTGTCCTCCCAAAATGACAAATTGATGACACTCTGAAGAACTTTCAGAGACAAGCGTCCGTTGCCGGTCGCCCGCTCGGAGGGCAGGTAATGATCGGCGGCGGCGAACGACAAAACTTCATCATCGCGCAACATTTCTGTCATTCAGCTTTCGCACGCTTGGGCCCCAGCGGTTACCACAGCTTGAGAGAGAGGGTCATGGTTACGTTGAGCGCCCGGGTCGGCGGCCACGCGCACGATTTACTGTTTAAAACCGTGCACGGTCGCTATCTGATTTACAACATGTGCTGGGAAGATCCGCGCATCGACCGGCAACTGTTGCGGCTCGATGCGGACAGCAAATTGGTGGTGCTCACCAGCGCCGGCTGCAACACGCTGGACTATTTGCTGGACGGCCCGGCGGAAATTCACGCCGTGGACGTCAATCCCCGCCAAAATGCGCTGCTGCACCTGAAACTGGTGCTGATCGAACGCGGCGACTTTGACAATTTGGACCGGATGTTCCGCCGCGGCGCGCACCCCCAGTTCCGCGCGCTCTACGCGGCGATCCGCCCGCGCCTACCGCCTTACGCGGCGGCGTTTTGGGATAAAAAAATCACCTATTTTGACCCTGGCAATCCCAAGCGGTCGTTTTACTATCGAGGAACCTGCGGGGCGGTGGCGTGGCTGATCACCCGCCGGCTGTTCAAATCCGGACGCAAGCTGCGCGATTATCTGTTTGACTTGCTCGACGCGCCGACTCTGGCCGAGCAGCGCGCCCTCTACGCCAAGATCGAACCGGCATTGTGGAGCCGGTTCAGCACCTGGCTGTTGCGGCAACCGACCGCGCTCGCGATGCTCGGCGTGCCGCGCCCGCAAATCCATTTGATCCAACAGCGCTATCTCGGCGGCATCGTCGGCTACGTCAGCGACAAGCTGCGCCATGTGCTGACCGAGGTGTTGATTCACGACAACTACTTCTGGCGGGCTTATCTGACCGGTTCCTACACCGATCACTGTTGTCCTAACTACCTGCTGCCAGAAAATTTCACCCGCCTGCGCGCCGACCTGGGACGGATTCACACTCACGACGCCACCGTCAGCGATTTTCTGCGCGCCCACCCCGGCCAGTACAGCCATTTCGTGCTGCTCGACCATCAGGATTGGCTGGCGTGGCACCAACCGGCCGCCTTGGAGGAGGAATGGCGGCTGATCCTGGCCAACAGCCGGCCGGGCAGCCGGATTCTGCTGCGTTCGGCCGGTCACGATCTCGGTTTCCTGCCGGCTTGGACTCAGCGGGCGCTGCGCTTCTTCCCGAATCTTACCGAGCCGCTGCACCAGCAGGATCGGGTCGGCACCTACGGCAGCCTGCATTTGGCGGAGGTGGCGTGAGCGAGCCGCGCGAAAGTTTGACCGATCCAGCGGCCGAAGCGGCGTCGGTCGCCTTGGCGCGCTATTACCGCTGGCATGCCCGGCTCTACGACAGCACGCGCTGGAGCTTTCTGTTCGGGCGCAGCCGCTTGATCCAAGCCATCGCCGCTCACCGACAGCCGCGCCGGATTCTTGAAATCGGTTGCGGCACCGGCGGCAACCTCTTGCGGCTGCTCCGCCAGTTTCCCGACGCCACCCTCATCGGCCTCGATCTATCCGCCGACATGCTGGCCCAAGCGCGGCGCAAGGCCAGCGCGCGCTCGGCTCCGATCACCCTGCTTCACCAGCGCTACGACCAGCCCTTGCAACTGGATACACCGCTCGATCTGATCGTGTTTTCCTATTGTCTGTCGATGATCAACCCCGGTTGGCGCCAAGCGGTGGCGGCGGCATTGCGCGACCTGCGAGCTGGCGGCTTGCTGGCGGTGGTGGATTTTCATGACACCCCCTCCGCGCGTTTCAGCCGCTGGATGGCGCTCAACCACGTGCGGATGGACGCGCATCTGTTGCCGCATTTGAATGGCCGCTGCCAGCCGATCACGCAAAGCGTGCGCCCCGCCTACGGCGGCGGCTGGCGTTATTTCAGCTTCATCGGCTCCAAGAGGAATGATTAAATCGATGGCGCCCGCCCAGTTTCGCACGTTGTGGATTTCGGATGTCCATCTCGGTTACAAGGAATGCAAGGCCGAATTTCTTTTGGATTTTCTGCGCCAGCACGATTGCGAACAGTTGTATTTAATCGGCGATCTGATCGATTTCTGGAGCCTGCGCAAGGGCGGGCGCTGGCCGGCCGCACATGGCGAGGTGCTGAAAACCATCGTCGCCAAAGCCCGCGCCGGCGCGCGAGTCTGGTACGTGCCGGGCAATCACGATGAAGTGGCGCGCGATTACCTCGGCCTGTCGGTGGCGGGTATCGAGATCGTGCCGGAGGCGGTGCACGTCACCGCCGATGGCCGGCGCTTGCTGGTCACGCACGGCGACGAGTGCGATAGCGCGGTGCGCTGCGGCGGGCCGTTGCTCAACAGCTTGGGCGATTGGGCTTATGATCTGCTGCTGTTTCTTAACCGTTGGTACAACCGCTGGCGGCGGCGGTGGAATTACCCTTATTGGTCGCTGGCTAATTTTCTCAAGCAGCGCATCGGCCGGGCCACCGCTTATATCGTCCGTTTCGAGGATGCGGCGGCGCGCGAAGCGGCGCGTCGCGGGCTGGATGGGGTGGTTTGCGGACACATTCACCACGCCGAACTGCGCGAGCGGCACGGCGTGCTGTACTGCAACGACGGCGATTGGGTGGAGAGCTGCACCGCGCTGGTGGAACGCCTCGACGGTTCACTGGAAATCCTGCGCTGGGTGCACCCGCAAGCGGTGGTGGTGGCGCGGGAACCGGCGCGCTTGCCGGCTGCACCCGCCCCAGAGTGGGTCCCGGTTTGACGGGAGAATCGCACGGCGCCTTAGCGGTCGGATGCTGTTTCAAAGCGCAGGGGTTCGGCCAGTAACGGCATATAATCCGGAACGTAAGTTCCGCCCGCCGCAAAAGGCTTCGTCTCATCGATCAACGTCATGACGCTGCCCACGCCGTAGGTGATCGAGGCGGGATTTTCTAAATCCACAGGCCGGTCGGTGATGACCTCGCCGAGTTGATAGGGGCGTCCGTCCTGATGGGCGAAGCCTTCTTCTTGACGGAAATAGCGGTAAGTGACCGGCGTTTCCGCGAAAACATCCTTGCCCTTGATGTAACGCTGGGTGGCGACCACTTGCCGGTAACGGCGGGCGGCGGCCAGCGCGTCATCCTTGGGCGGATAGAGCAGCTCGCCCCGGATCGCGCCTTCGGAGCTTAGGTAATCGCCGCGCGCGGTCAGCTCCCGCAGCAGCCTTTGCCGCGCCGTCTGCGCTTGCTGGAATCCGGCGGCGCTCGCGGTGTTCAGCGCGGGCCAAGCAGCCGAATAGCCGCGCGCCGGTTGAATAGCCTCGGTGAGAAAACGCTCGATGGCGGCGGGCATGTCCCCGTACAGACTGATTCCGACCACGCTGTCCAGGAAATGGCGGAACTCGCCTTTGTTCAAGCCTCGATTGAGCGGATCGCCCAGTCGGGCCTGACCGGACGCGGCGTTCGCCTTGGCGTCAGCTTGAATCCAATAGCCCAGATAGTCCATTTCCCGCCAGCCCAGTTCGCCGGGAAACTTGCGCGGCAGCGCCCAGGTGGAATCCACAGTGTTGCCTACTCCGGAGGCGAATTGCGGAAATTCGGTCGTGGCGATGCCGCTGTGACAGCCGATGCACTGCGTCAGCTCCTCGCGGTTTTGCGGCCGCAGCGCGCCGCCGGCGTCCTCAATGTAGCCGGCCAGAACCCAGCCGACGCCATTATCGACCCAGCCCTGCGCGTCGTTGCCGTAAACCGGCGCGCCTTCTTCCTTGAGTCCGGGACGGAATTGGCTGGGCTGAAACGCTTTCCACTTGGCCATATAGCGCACTTCCTTAACCCGGCGGGCGCGCATTCCCGGATACGGGCTGACCGTTTGATCGCGGCCATCCGCCGCCACATCGACGTAATGCAGAGGATGGGCGAACTCGGTCCCGACCGGATACAAACCGCGTTCGACCGGCATCGTTTGGGCCGCGCCTTGATAGATTGCGCCGTCCTCCGGCCGCAACCGGTCTTGAATCGCCCGTTCCAGCACCTCTAGATTTCGGCGGTAGACCTCCAGATCGAACGCGCCGTCCTCACGCTGCATAAACGGTGGCGGCAGGCGGACATAGATGCCGGACACCGAACCGGTCACCGGCGTGAAAATCCCGTACGGCATGAAATTCACCGCCCGCCAGCCGGTGATCCAGCGCCCGCTCTCATCTTTGAAAAAGCCGTTGCGCGGCGCGGCGGAGCGGACAAAGCCGTCGGTATCGGCGGGCAAATCCGCCGGGTCCAGCCCCGGAAAAAGCCGGAACGGCGCATCGCCGCCCCCGCCGTCCCAGTGGCGCGGATCGCCGGGCCGCCGAGCAAAAGCCGCCCGCCAGTTATCTTCGCGGATGTAGGTCTCCATGTCCCAGGTTTGCGGATCGCCCCCCAGCGCGGCGACGGCTTCGCGCAACTTCTCCGGCGTCAAGGTATTTTCCCAGGGATTGCGGCTCGGCGAGGCGGCAAATGGGCTGATCGGGGTGAACGAATATTCCAGTTGCAGATTACCGAGGCGCGGCTCCGCGCCCGCTTGCGGGAAGTTGTTGCCCAATCCGGCCTTGTAAACCCCGTTGGTGTGGCAGAACAAACAGGCGTTTTGCGCGCCGCGCGAGGTTTCGACGTAACACTGCGCGGGGATGTGAGCGTAAGGGTTGCTGAAGGTCAACGGGCTGCGGAAATCGCCCTTGAGAAAATCGGGTTTGGCCTCGGCGGCGGCTTCGGCGCTGCCCAGCGCAGGGTCGCCGCCGTCGCAGCCCGCCAGCGCCAAACCCAGCAGGGCGGCGGCGGCCGCGCCGATTAAACGTTGTCGAGAGCGGATCACCGCGCGATCTCCTCAAAAAAAAGGAAGCCGGCGGCGGCCGGCTTCCAAAGCCCCGTGGATCGACTTTTAAAGCCCCGGAATCCCGCCGATGTAACCGACCGGCGCGTAAAACTTGTCGATCATCGGCGTCAATTGCGCCTTGAGATCGGCGTTGGTGGTGCCGATGAAATCGCCCCAGTGCTGGGAGTTGGCCATGATGTAAGCGTGGCCGTTCAGGTTTTCCACCACCTGCAAGCCGTTGGTTTCCGCCCCGGCCGTCACCGTCAAAATCCGGCTGAGCTGCTGGGTGTCCACGTTGTAGGCCCAGATGAAGTTGTTGACGTGCATCCCGGAATCCTCGCCGATAATCAAGGTGCGCATCTTCTCCGAGAAGAACAGGTTGTCGGTGTTGGCGATAGACTCGACCTCGGCGGTGTTGCCGCGCGCGTCGGCGGCCATGGGTTTGCCCAGCAGCTTCGGCTCGACGTACATCTTGACCGCCACCCATTCGGAGTCGATGGGTTTGCCTTGCGAGTCGCTGATCCCGCCTTTCAGGTCCAGGGTATAGGTCGCGCCCGCTTTGTTCTCCGGCAACTTGATGTGATCGGCCGGCTCGGTGGGGTCGGAGCGCATGCTGCTTTCGATCCGAGACATCGCCATGTACAGCTTTCGGTCCTTGCCGTTAACCGCAATCCCTTCCATCTTGGTCCATTCGGTGGTGCCCCCCAACAGCGCGGTGTAGCGGCGGGTCTCCAGAAACGCCGCCGCCTTCTCCATGCCAGGCTTGAGCGCCAGGCACTCGTCGGCGGTGGAGCCGGCGCGGATTCGCTGGTAGCCAGACGGACACTGGCCATTGCCGGGCGCGACGGCGTTGAAGATGTCTTTGAAGGTGAGCGTGTCGGCCAGTGCCTTGATCTCGGCGTTGGTGGCGTGACCGAGTTTGTTCCACGTTAAATCGGCGCTACCGCCGTTTTGGTCGCTGGTTTGATTCCATTTTGCGGTGTAAACCGTACCGGCGGACAAATCGCCGTATTTGTCGGCCACAAACATCGTCATCTGAACATGCGCGCCGTCGTCGCCCAGATAGGCGGTGCGGCCGTCCGGCATCAGCTTGGCCTGCTCCCAGGTGCCGCGCGACATGGCGTAATGCTTGACCACGCTGGTCGCGCCATCCGCCTTCACCGTGACTTCGGGAATGATGCCGTAATGGTAGGGATTGGCCTCGCGCTCGCCCTTGAAATATTGGTCGCGCAGCGCCTTAAGACCGGCGGTGGTCGCGCCGTAATTCTTCGAATCCAGCGGATTGTAGATCAGGTCGTAGTCTTCCTCGGAACCCAAGTGGGTGTTCCAGGGGGTTTGCGAGCCGAAACAGGGGATCCAAAGGCCGTTGACCCCGGAAAAGTCGATGGGCCGCACCTTGGTGGCGGTCAGCTGGCCGTCGCTCCCCTGCGAAATATGGCTTAGGGTCATCGACATCGGGGAACGGGTATACCAGCCGGGCGCGGTCCAAGCGGTCGAACCGTCGCTCAGAATCCAGTCGTACTCATAATGCGTGACCAAAAACAGCTTGCCATCGATATTGAGCAGGCTATTGGCATCCGGGGTTTCCGCCACGACCGGATTGCCCATCGGATCGATCAAGGGTTCCATTTTGTAGTTGTACACTTGACCGGCGGGATGCTTTTGGCCGTTGGCCTCCGCGATGGGGTCCTTCACGCTGAACAAGACGTTATAGGCGAGCGGTTTCTCTTCAACCCGGCCATCCCGGTAGGTGATCTTGACCGCCGAGCGACTGTAGGTTTTGGCCATTTCATCCGCGGTGGCGGGCGCGGGCGTGCTCGTGAACTCCACCGACTCGATCGACAGGCTCGGAGTGTCGTAGCGGTTGTCGTCGTCATTGCAGCCGGCCAGACTCAGCGCCGACAACACTCCAAGCCCCCACAACCTCACCTTCATAGCGCCTACCCCAGTGTTGGAAAAAATTTTGTAGGCGGTATTTTCATGTGCCGACGTTACCGGATGATGACGGCGCGATGGCGTTTCGGCGCTTCAGACGTCGGCTGGCGGGCGCTCGACCCGTTCGGCCGTCACGATTGTTTCATCGAACCGTCATCCGGCTGTTGCGAGGGTTTCGGACAATCCGGTCATGGACCTGAACACTCCACCGCTCGCCTCCCGGCGTTGCCTCCACATCAGCGTCGTCACCGAGACCTATCCGCCGGACATCAACGGAGTCGCCTTCACGGTCGCCCGCTGGGTCGAGGCGCTGCGGCGGCGCGGGCACCGCTTGACGCTGGTCCAGGTCGCGCGAGAACGCGAGCCGCCGGATGCGGCGGATGCGGACGCCTTGCGGTTGCCCGGCTTCACGCTGCCGGGATATTCGCAGGTGCGCGCCGGCTGGCCGGCGTATGGCGCGCTGTCCGACCGTTGGCGACGGCACCGTCCCGACCTGGCGCACATCGTGACCGAAGGGCCGTTGGGCTACTCGGCGTTGTGCGCCGCGCGGCGGTTGCGGATTCCCGTGTCCACCAGCTTTCACACGCATTTTCAACACTACAGCCGACATTACCGGCTCGGTTGGCTATCCGCGCCGATCACCGCCTACTTGCGTCATTTTCACAACCGGGCGCTGCAAACGCTCGTGCCCACCGCCGAATTGGTCCACCAGCTGCAAGCGCTCGGCTTCCAGCGGGTTCGCGCGGTGGCGCGGGGCGTCGATACGGCGTTGTTTAGCCCGCAGCGCCGCGATCCCCTGCTGCGGCAACACTGGGGTCTGACGGCGCGCGGGCTGGCCGTTTTGTACGTCGGGCGGCTGGCGGCTGAAAAGAATCTGGAGCTGCTGATCGCGGCGTTCGAAGCGATTCGTAGGACGCGCCCCGACGCCCGCTTGATCCTGGTCGGCGACGGACCGGTGGCGGCCCGCGCCCGCGCCCGCCATCCGCACTTCGTCCATTGCGGGATGCGCGAGGGCGAAACGCTGGCGACGCATTATGCCTCGGCCGATCTGTTCTTATTTCCGAGCCTGACCGAGACCTTCGGCAACGTGGTGTTGGAGGCGATGGCCAGCGGCCTGGCGGTGGTGGCTTTCGACTACGCCGCCGCCCGCGCCCACTTGAATTCTGGCCGCGACGGCTTGTCGGTCCCGTTCGGCGATCAGGCCGCGTTCGTCGGCGCCGCCGTCGCGCTGGCCCGCGAACCCGCGCTGCTCGAAAACTTGGGCCGGGCCGCCCGACAATCCGTGGAGCGGTTGGACAGCGAGCGGATTTACGATCGGCTTGAAGCGTCGTTTTTGCAGCTCGTCTCAGGAGAACCGTCATGCTCGACCGCCTCTCTGGCCACCTGATCGAATCCTCCGAGCCGCTTCCCGCGCGCCGGTCAAGATTGACCGACCGTGAGCTGGCCTGGTGTCTGCGCGCCCAGGAAGTGATCCGCCACCGCCCGATCGTCGCGGTGTTCGCCGGAATCAGCCGGTTGGGCGATGGGGTTTTCTGGTATGCCTTGATGGCCGCGCTGTTGCTGGCTCAAGGCGCGGCGGCCGCGTCGGCGGTCGCGCGGATGCTGCTGGCGGGCGCGGTCGGTCTTGCCGTATATAAAGGGCTGAAAGCCCGCACCACCCGTTCCCGTCCTTGCGCGCGCAGCCGTCTGATCCAGCCGCGCGCCGCCCCGCTCGACGAATACAGTTTTCCGTCGGGCCACACCTTGCACGCGGTGTCGTTTACGCTGATCGCGGTGTACCACTATCCTGCCCTGCGGTGGCTGCTGGCGCCGTTCGCGGTCTTGGTGGCTCTGTCGCGGATCGTGTTGGGACTGCACTATCCCAGCGATGTCTTGGCCGGCGCGCTTTTGGGGGCGATTGTGGCTTTTCTGGCCTTGCAAGGGCCGTTCATCTAGGTTTCACGCGCCGGTAAAGCGCCTGCAACACGACGTTTCTAGGCTTGGCGACATCGTTCGATCCACTTTTCACGGAGCCTGTCTTGAACGCTGAGTCGCCTTATCTTTCCGATCCGAATTCGCCTTTTCCGACCGCCGCGCCCCCAGCCGGCGCGACCCGCACCCTGACGGTGGATCTGGCCCGCTCCCCTGAAGCCGTCCGGGCGGCGCAACGGTTGCGCTATGCGGTGTTCGCGGGCGAACTGGGCGCCAAACTCCATAATTGGTTGCCCGGTTTGGATCACGACCGTCTCGATGCGTTCTGCCAGCATTTGATCGTGCGCGACGGGTTCGGGCAGGTGGTGGGGTGCACCCGCATATTGACCGCCGACGCCGCGCGCCGCGCCGGAGGGTTTTATTCGGAGCGCGAATTCGATCTGACGCCGGTGCTGGCGCTGCCGGGGCGATTCATGGAAATCGGTCGGACCTGCGTGCATCCCGACTACCGCAACGGCGCGACCATCAGCACATTGTGGTCCGGTTTGGCGAGCTTTATTGCCGGACACGATGTCGACTATCTGATCGGCTGCGCCAGCATCCCGCTCGGCGAGAATGGTCTCTCGGCGCGAGCGCTTTATTCGGAATTAGCGCAACGCCATCTCGTTCCGGCGCCGCTGCGGGTCCAACCGCGCCGGCCTTTGCCGCGTCATGATGGTTTGGCGCATCCCGTGGGCCCACTGCCGCCGCTGTTGAAAGCGTATTTGCGGCTGGGCGCTAGCATCGGCGGCGAACCGTGTCTCGATCCGGATTTCAACGTCGCCGATGTTTTGATCCTGCTGTCCACCCGTCGCGTCGAACGGCGTTACGCCCGGCATTTTCTGGATCGGGAATCGTGAACGGCGGCGGGCGAAACCGCCTGCGCGGAACCGGGCGTCGGCTCGCGAGGCTACCGCTGTTGGGCGCGCACCTTCTGCTGGGCGTTTTGATCGCCGCCGCGCTGGGACCCGGACGGACGCGCCACTATCGCTCCACCGCCCCGCTGGCCTGGTGGAGCCGGGGGTTGTGTCGGATCATGGGGATGCGCGTTTGCGCTACTGGAACACCTTATCGCGGGGCCGCGCTGTTCGTGGCCAACCATGTGTCCTGGCTCGACATTTTTTGCATCGCCGCCGTCTGTCCAACTCATTTTCTGTCCAAACACGAGGTGGCGGCGTGGCCGTTGTTCGGCTGGTTGTGCCGGCGGGCCGGTACTGCCTTCATCCGGCGCGGCGGCGCGGGCGGCGCCGGCGAGGCGACCGAGCAACTGACGCGGCGCTTGCGCCGAGGCGGGCGGGTGCTGGTGTTTCCGGAAGGGACGTCCACCGACGGCACGTCCGTCCGCCGGTTTTATCCGCGCTTGTTTCACGCCGCGCTGCTGGCGGGCTGTCCGGTGCAGGCCATCGCGCTCCAGTACCCCCGCGCCGGGGGCCTTCACCCAAACGTCCCGTTTATCAACCAAGATACGTTGCTGCCCCATCTGTGGCGGTTGTTGGGCGAGCCGACCGTGAATGTCCTGCTACGCTTTGGAACGGTTCACAACCCGCCTTACCCGTCTCGCGATCTCTTAGCCAAACAGACGCAGTCCGAAGTCGAGGCGCTGCTGCGAATCTCGCCGGCCCGATGGCCGGCGACCGGTCACCTTCGCACAGCTTCTGCGGTGGATATCGGCTCAGGCGATCCGGAGCCCCCGGTCGATCGAGAACCACCTGCACTGGGTGTTCGAGGTCACGTCCGGGAGCATGACAGCCAGATGCGTCCCACAGCCGGAGCGTTTGACGGGCATTGCGGGCGCTCCTGCCGGTAGGGGCGACCGCATTGTGCGATCCGCTCCAGGATTTCGGTGCGCGGATGCGGTTGACCGTCGGCTAGCGGCGGTCAAGCGACCGCTCCGGCACATAGTGGAATCAAGGCGGTGGCCTGACGCTCCAGCAAAGTGTGGTGACAGGCTTTCGTATCGTAAGCCCCATCGGCATCCCCCAAGAACGCTGCGGTCAGTTCGGCGGCGATCACCTTATGGTTTTCCGCTCCGGCGGATCGGCGGGTGGGACGAGGCCACTCTCCGCGAGACTAGCAATCGCGAGTCCTCAGGATAGCACTGCTAATTTAACGCCTGCCCGAGGTCTTCCGAGTAAATCACGGGGGCGTTTCCGTTTGGGTAGAATTCCAGCATGGTTAAGTTGAATGCAAAAATATATAATGAAAGCATTGAAATCGAGTAGAGCTATCGACTTATGGCCATTTTAACAGTTCGCAACGTACCTGATGAGATCCATCGCGCCCTGCGTGTACGCGCCGCCCAGCACGGCCGCAGCACGGAAGCAGAGGTGCGCGAGATTTTAGAAAATGCGGTGAAGCCGGAAGGGCGTATCAAGCTAGGCTCGTTTTTAGCCCAGATCGGTCAAGAGTTGGGGGGATTCGACCTATCCATCCACCGAGATAAAACCACCGCCGAACCGCTGTCTTTTGAATGATGCTCCTGGATACTAACGTCTTATCGGAACCGCTGCGAAAGGCGGCCTCCCCGCGCGTGGTGGCGTGGCTGGACGCACAGCCGCTCGAAACATTGTATTTGGCGGCTATCACCGTTGCGGAGTTGCGTTTCGGTATCGCTGCCCTTCCGACTGGTAAACGCCGGGATGCGTTACATGAGCGCTTTGAGCGAGGATTATTGCCGATGTTTGCAGGGCGCGTGTTGCCGTTCGATCTAGGGGCCTCACTGGCCTATGCCGAACTGATGAGCAAGGCGCGAATGGCCGGCATCGGCATCGGGGTGGCCGACGGTTACATTGCGGCAACGGCGGCGGTAAATGGGATGACTGTCGCCACGCGAGATATCGGACCGTTTCAGGCCGCGGGATTGAACGTTATCGACCCTTGGCAGGCGCCCTTCAGTGCGGATTAGTCATGCAGAGAATATGATCTTGCCCGTAAAAGTCGTCCACTCATTCGCGGGTTCGATCGCCAAAATTTTCGGGCATCGTATTTTTTCTTCAGTGATTTTTTCAGTGCCTTTTTTTCATCGAGAGGCTAGAAAATCACTTGCCATGCGCAGTGCAATGGGGCGCGTTTTTGGTAAGCCATGGGATGAACCCCCTACCTTCAGAGGGTATGGTCATCGAAAATGGTCGGGCTATCCACCCTGCAACTTTGGAAGGAGAGTTCGCCAGGTCCGTCACGACGGTGGGTCTTGATCTAGCCAAGCTCGGATTTGCGCGGATTTGGCTCGCGGCCGGGTTCACCGACCTGCGGCGCGGTTTCGACGGCCTGGCGCGCCGCCCCCTTCCTCCGACCGCCGGCATTGAGGGTGGCGACTGCCAGAGCGCTTGCCAGCAATGGCGCTTTCGATGACGTTGCGATCAATCCGTTTTCACGGTTTTCCCCTTAAGGCTCAAAGTGGCGCGGGCGATGGTCGGATGGGCTGGCTCGGCGGGAGGCGCGGGCGCTCGATTCCCGATGGGCGGTTCGGGAGTCGCTGCGAGCGGGCGGGGGGCTGCTATCGCCGATTCTCCCGGTTCGGCCGCTGGCTTGGCCTTCTTCTCAAACACCTGCACCGCCGGATTCTTGAGAACGATTTCGCCGCCCGCAAAC
The DNA here is from genome assembly GCA_002433805.1 of Competibacteraceae bacterium UBA6584. GTDB lineage: Bacteria > Pseudomonadota > Gammaproteobacteria > Competibacterales > Competibacteraceae > Competibacter_A. The sequence goes on from DJIW01000081.1 coordinate 23,690, forward strand.
CGCTCCAGCGACCCGCTCAGCGCGGCCACCCACTGCGGATAGTCCTTTGACGCCTGCTCTAGCTTGCGCCAGACCTTGGGCGGCAGGACGGCGGTGACGGTCCCCTCCCCGGTTTCAATGCCGATTTTGACGCCGCTTTGAACCGTCAGGGGTCGGGGCAATTCGGAAAATTTCACGGTCAGTTCGAGTCGGCCGGGCACGAGGTTCTCCTCGGGTAGGGGGGTGTCGTCGGACGCGCGGGCCGCGTCCGCCGGATGCGGGTCGGCGCAAGCCGACCGCTCGGGCGGCGGCCACCCGGCTTTGCGCGCGGCCCGCGCGGCCAGGCGCTCGCGGGCGTTGTCGGCGTCGGCCGCCGACACCGCGCCCGCCGGGTGGCCCTGCAAGTCCACTCGGACCGCGCCTTCCTTCAACGTTTTCAAATAGCGCGGCCGGGCGCAATAGCCCGCCAGCATCCGCCGCAGCGCTTTCGCATCGCACCCCTCCCCCAGCGCGCCCGACCCGAGCAGATCCTGGTTGATTCCGATCTTGAGCGGTTTCGGGTCCTGCCAATCAAAGCAGGCGGGGAACCGTTCGAGCAAGGGCGCGATAAACTCGGGGGAAGCCGGCGGGCCGGCGGGCTTGGGGGTCAGGTCGGTCATGGTTCGATGGATACAAAGCGAGTCAAGGACGGCTTGGCCAGCGGGTCCGGATGGGGCAGCCACTGCGGTGAGCGCGCTCGCCAGTCACGGCGGCAGCGTCAACCAGACGTCGGAGGCGGCCGCCCGT
>DJIW01000006.1 GCA_002433805.1 Competibacteraceae bacterium UBA6584
ACGCCCGGCTGCTGGGCTGTGTCCGCTTCGTCGTAGAAGATTCCATCGTAACGGTAACGCAGCACCACATCGGCCCAACCGCTCAGATGCTGCCGCCAATACGGACTGACGCCAAAACGGTAACCGGTCGCTTGATTGTCGGTCAGGGCGATATTGTTGAACAGGCCCTCGGGACTGAACAATTCCCGCCCGCCCGGCAATCCCAGATCGAAGTTGTTGAAAAGAGACAGATTGGAGGGAACCCCTCCGGCCGATCCTAAATTAGCCGCATCCGTCCGCCCGGCGGAGTCGACCGGCACTTGGGCGATCAAGCCATAGACATCTAAAAACAAATTATCGTTTAAAAGTTCGCCGGTTCCAAACCCCTGCAGCTGATGGTTGACGGTGTTGGCGTCGCCGTTATTGCCATAGAGCAAGCCTTGGGCAGTGTAATCGAACCGAAGATTGAGCCGCCCTCCCCGTTTGTTGACGGACACTCCGGGATCGACGTGTAAAACCACGTCTTCCTCGGCTCGCTCGGGAGGGGTCAATCGGATGTTATCCGAATAGGTGGCGCCGACGCCGATTCGAGGGCTAATCCGCCATGCGCCCGCCCGATTATCCACCTCTTGCGCCCACCCGCGGGCATGAGGTCCCAACAGCGTCCCCATCAGTAACGACCCCAGAACCACCCAACTCGGTTGTCCCGGCCAATTTTGCATGTGGCGCGCGAATTTCATCTTCACCATTCCAAGATCAACGGATGACCCAATCCATCATCGGGCCTCGGATTCTCCCTCGCCGCCGCGAGCATACTGATAACCATAATCATAGGGACGGTGCTTGGAGGCGAAAATATCGCGGGTTTTATTCAGGACAAATCCAACGGTTTGGTTGGGATTCAACATGCTGAGAGCTTCCTTGACTTGCGATTGCAAGGTTTTCTCCGCCTCGACCACCAGGATCAACTGCCCCATCAGGTTGGCCAGAATCCCGGCCTCGGTCGTCGCCAACAACGGCGGCGCATCGAAGATGATGATACGGTCGGGGTAGCGTTGGCTCATCTCGGAAGTCAACCGGCGCATATTATCACTGGCTAACAATTCCGCCGACAAATGGTGGATGCCTCCCGCCGGCAAGATGGATAAAGCCGGGATATTGGTGCTGACCAAAACATCGGCCAAATCCAGGCGATCATCGATCAAGAAATCCACCAAGCCTTGCTCGGCTTCGAAACCCAACATCTTGCTGACCGACGGCTTGAGAATATCGGCGTCGACCAACAGCACGGTGCGGTTGCGCTCGGTGGCGATACTCAAGGCCAGATTGCACGCGGTGAAGGTCTTGCCCTCGCCGGGACGAGCGCTGGTGACCCCGACCAAATTCGAATGCTTGGTGATGGCGGCGCCTTTGCCATCCATGTTCATCAATAAAGTCCGTTTGATGTGGCGGTACTCTTCCTTGGTTCGGCTGCGTTGGGCGTCGACGACCAGCAGCCCCGAAGCGCGCATCCGCTCCATATCCAAGGTGACCGAGCGCTGCGTGCGCTTGTTGGCGGCCGCCTCGGAAACCCGCACGACGGGCTGGTCCTTGGCCATGCTCGTCATCCGTTCGATGCTGTCCGTCTGGCTCGCCGACGGGCGCGCCACGGCCGGCGGCGAATTCGGCGCCAGCGACCGGCCGAACATGGCTTTTTCGATGCTATCCATCCTCGCTCCCTCCAAAAACCCTGTTCGCGATCACCGAAATCCGAGTCTCTCGACGAAAAGCAATCCGGCGTACACCAAAACCAGCACACCCACCAAGCCGGCGTAGACGACGGCCATCCGCCGCTCGCGGCTGAGCACAGTGGCTGGAAGCACCGCGCTGACGCTACCGAACACCGGAATATCCGCAAGTTGCTTCAAGCTGCGACGGCTGTCGAAAGTCGGCCACAGCTGAGAAAGCAGAAAAGCCAGCCCGATACCCGCGCCCAGACCCGCCCCTAAAACAGCGGTCATCAGCAGCAAGCGATTCGGTCCGGTGGGCTGTAGCGGCACGCGGGGCGGATCGAGAATCTTGAAGCGGATTTCCTGCTTGGAACGCTCGGCCTCTTGCGACAGCTTCACCGATTCCCGGCGGGTCAGCAGTTCGTCATACTTCTTTCGATTGACCTCGTAATCGCGATTCAAAGAGGCCAACTCCGCCTCAATTTGCGGCAAGGTGCTGACCTGTTCCTGCAACAGTCGATAGCGCCGTTGATACTCATCGACCCTAACGCGCAGCGACGCGACATTCGCCTCTTCCTCGGCTAACCTGACTTTAAGCTGTTGATAGACGGTATTGACGTTTTGGGCGCGTGGATTACCGCTGCTTTCAGCCAGACTGGCCGCGAATCGCATCCGCTCTTGTTCGCGCTGTTTTTTAAGGTCAACAATCGTCTGTTTCAAAATATTGACATCGGGATGCTTCGCGGTAAATTTGATCAACAGCTCATCCAAATTCTGCTCCAGCGTCTGGATACGCTGATCGATTGGCAAAGCGACCACCTCGCCATCGCCGCGAAGCTGCTGTTGCAGGGCTTGGCTGATTTGCTGCTGGAGCGAATTACGGCGGTTTTCCGCCTGGGAAAGCTCCAGGCGGCCGGTGGAAAGGTCCGAGGTGGCTTGCTGCAAGCGCAAATTATAATTTTGACCTTCCGAGGGCATCAACCCCGCGTTTCTGAGCTTGAAGCCCTTCAATCGATCTTCCGCCTCGGTCAAGCGCAGTTCATAGTCGGCGATCTGTTCTTCAAGAAACCGTTGGGCGGCTTCGCTGTCCTGGCGGTTGCCACCCACCAGATTGCTCTCAAACACCGCCAAGGCCGCCTCCACGATCCGCTTGGCCCGCTGTGGGTCACGGTCTTCATACGTGACCGTATAAAGATTCTCTCTTTCCCGGCTCGAACCCACTAAGTTAATTTTATTTTGTAGCTTATCGAGCCAGCGCTCCTTGGCCTCGACCGTTCGCATTTCGTTATCCAAACCCGCCATGTGCGTGATTTGCTCCAAATTCGGCCGGGTCAACAAGGTTTTCATGATCAATCCGACTTGCGTGTCGGGGTTGACTTCCACCGTCAGCCCCTGCAGCAGCGGCCGTAAAATGGTCTGCGTGTCCACGAAGGTCTTGGCCGATACTTCATATTGATCGGGGAGCTTGAGAACCGCGATCCAGCCAATAACACAAATCAGCCACGCCAAAAGCATGGCATACCAGCGATTGCGCCAAATCCCGCGCAGATAACCCAATATCTGCTCGACCAGATCGTTCATGTTCGATTCTCTTTACCCGCTGCCGCCACCCGCTCAAAACCACGATTCAGGAACGATCAAAATGTCCCCTGGCAACATATCGACATTCGCGCTGATATCCCCGTTGAGCAGATCATTCAAGCGCACTTGGTACTCCTGCTGCTTGCCATCGACCACCCGAACGATTTTGGTGCGATTGCCGTCGGCAAATTCGTTTAAACCGCCGACCGCCACCATCACGTCCAACAGGGTCATCTTCTGCCGGTAGGCGATCGCTTGCGCCCTCGGTCCGGCCGTCTGCGTGGTGGTGGTGGCGCTTTGGCTGGTCACCTGGCCGACCACGCGGATCTGCTCGCTGTAGGGTCCGATGCCACCGGCGACGATCACGGTGACGATGGGTTGGCGAATGTAGGTCTCCAGCGCTTTTTCCAAATCGCGCGCCAGTTGATTGGGCGTTTTGCCGCTGGCTTGTAAATCCTCCACCAGCGGCGTCGTGATTTTGCCGTCCGGCCGGACCACGATGGTCTGCGAAACTTCCGGATTGCGCCAGACAAAAATTTGCAGTTGGTCGCCCGGGCCGATTTGATAGTTGTAAGCCTCCGGCGAGGCAGTTTGCGAGCTATAGGCGGTCGACGCCGGCAAACCGCCGCCCTCCGGTTTGGCGCAAGCCGCGAGCAAAAGCACGGCCGCCATCACTCCCCCGGTATTAGCCCATCGACTCAAAATTCTGCGCTTTCGCATCCGCTGAAACCCCCGCTGCTATAAGTATCCAGCCACTATATCCGTCCAACACTCCGGCCCCGGTCAGTCAATCATTGGCCCGCTGGTCTTCAAAATCAAACCCATGAAACATGGGCTCGATAAAGCGTCGAATCTATGCTCCACGATAAATTACCGCTATCGTAACGATTGAGCGGTTCAATCGTCTATAGCCATCATGCAACCCAAAGCCTTGACAGCGTTCATCACGATCCGAAATCTGAGCAAACATTATGCCGAAGGCGAGCAAAGACAAATCATCTTCGCCGACTTGAGCTTGGATATCAACCGAGGCGAGTTTGTCAGCCTGCTTGGACCCTCTGGCTCCGGCAAATCCACGCTGCTGAATCTTCTCGCCGGAATCGACCTTCCGGACGCCGGCACGATTCAAGTAGAAAACCGGCTGCTCGGCGAATTGACCGAAAAGGAACGCACTTTATTCCGCCGCCGCCATATCGGTTTCGTCTTTCAATTCTTCAATCTGATTCCAACTTTAACCGTTGAGGAGAATTTGCTGTTGCCCTTGGAGTTGAACGGTTACCAAGGGCCGGAAGCACGTCAAGGCGCTTTTGATTTATTGGATTCCATCGGTCTGGGCAACCGCCGGCGGAGCTTTCCGGAACAGCTGTCGGGCGGCGAGCAGCAACGTTTGGCCATCGCTCGGGCCATGGCGCACCGGCCGCTGTTACTTTTGGCCGACGAGCCGACCGGCAACCTGGACGCCGCCACTGGCGAGCGCGTGCTGGAGCTTTTGCTCGGCCTTCACCGGCACTCCGACACCACTATCATCCTGGTGACCCACAGCCGGGGCGTGGCCGCCCGCGCCGATCGCATGCTCTATCTTGATTCCGGTCACATTCAAGAAGTTTCGCCATGACGCCGCTGCTGTGGCGGGCGCTGCTCAAACATCCCTTGCGGCATCCGTGGCAACTCGTCTTGGCCATCCTCGGCATCGCCCTCGGCGTGGCGGCAGTCTTGGCGGTCGATCTCGCCAACGCCAGCGCGCGCCGGGGTTTCGATCTGACCATGAGCCGCGTGACCGGCCATGCCACCCATCAAATCAGCGGCGGCTCCCAAGGCGTCCCCGAAACTGTTTACCGCGCGCTGCGAGTCGAGCGCGGCATTCACCGGTCGGCGCCGGTGGTGACCGGCCACCTGCCGCGCGCCGACCGGCCCGGCCAACTGCTGCAAATCCTCGGCGTCGATCCCTTCGCGGAAGCGCCGTTTCGCGCCGCTGCGGCCGATACTCGCGGCCGGAAGTTCGACTTGCGCGCGTTGCTGCTTGAGCCCGACGCCGCGCTGCTACCGAGCGCTCTGGGCGATCGAATCACCCTGCAACGAGGTGAAAACCGTTTTATTCTAAAACGCGCCGGCACCCTGGATGGTTCAGAAATGGACGGTCTGATCGTCACCGACATCAGCACCGCGCAAGTGCTGCTGGGTTACGCGGGGCGGCTCAGCCATATCGATTTGATCCTGCCCGACGGACCCGCCGGCGAACGTGAAGCAGAGGCGCTGCGGGCTTGGTTGCCGGATGGCTTGCGCGTGGAGCGATCGGAGAGCCGCAATCAAGCGACCGCCGATCTCAGCGCCGCGTTTTCGCTCAACCTGTTGGCGATGAGTTTGTTGGCCTTGGTCGTCGGCGCGTTCCTCATTTACAACGCCATCAGCTTCTCGGTGGTGCAGCGCCGCGGTCTTCTAGGCATCCTGCGCGCGCTCGGCGTCAGCCGCCGCGAGGTGTTTGTCGGAATCCTGGGCGAAGCTTTATTGCTGGGCCTCGCCGGCGTTATCTTGGGAAGTCTGTTGGGAATATGGATCGGCTCGGGCTTGATCCATCTGGTCACGCGCACCATCAACGATTTTTATTATGTTTTGAGCGTGCGCGAGTTTTTTATCGATCCTCGGTCGCTGGCCAAAGGCGCGGGACTGGGCCTGGCGGCAACGCTGGTGGCGGCTTGGCTGCCGGCGCGTGAGGCGGCGGCGGTCGCCCCTGGCGCGGCGCTGAGCCGGGCGCATTTGGAAAACCGCTGGCGGCTGGCACTGCCGCGCTTGGCCGCGGCCGGACTGCTGCTGTGCGCCGGCGGCGGGTTGATTTTGGGCATGTCCCGTTCGCTGGCCTACGGTTTTGTCGGCCTGTTTCTGGTGATCTTCGCGGCCGCGCTGTTGACGCCCCCAGCCATCGTCGGCTTGGTGCGACTCAACCAGCCTTTGGCCGTCCGTCTGGGGCTGCTGGCGCGGATGGCCAACCGCGATGTCGCCCGCCACTTAAGCCGCACCGGCATCGCGGTGGCGGCGTTGATGGTGGCCTTCGCCACCACGGTCGGCGTCGGCGCCATGGTCGACAGCTTTCGGGGCGGCGTTTCGATTTGGATCAACGATTTACTCAATGCCGATCTGTACCTCGCCCCGACCGCCACCGAAGGCGGCGGCAACACCGAGAGCTTGCAGCCGGCGACGCTGGCGGCCTTGCGCGCCGAGCCCGGCGTGGCGTCGGTGTCCACCTACCGTCGGACGACCGTCGACTTTCGCGGACGCCCGGTTCAGTTGATCGCAACGGAGCTCGCTCCCGCCTCCCAGCCCGGTTATCACCTGATCGAGGGCGACCCGGCGGCGGCCTGGCGGGCGTTTCAAACCGGCGAAGCGGTCCTCATCACCGAACCGCTCGCCTACCGTCAAAGGTTGGGCGCGGGCGATACGCTGGAGTTGGCGAGCGCCGCCGGCTTGCATCGCTTCGCCATCGCCGGCGTCTACTTGGATTACGGCTCGGAACACGGCCGCATTCTGATCCACCGATCGAGTTACGAACGTTATTGGCGCGACCCGAATATCAGCTCGGCGGCGGCCTTCGCGGCCGAGGGCGTGAATCTGGCCGACTTGCGCGAGCGCTTGCAGGAGCGGTTGGGCGCGATTCAGCCGGTGATGCTCCGCCCCAATCGCGACCTGCAAGCCCGGACCCTGGAAATTTTCGACCGGACCTTTACCATCACCAACGTCTTGCGTCTGCTGGCGATTCTGGTGGCGGCCGTCGGCGTGCTGAGCGCGCTGTCGGCCCTGCAACTCGAGCGCGCGCGCGAGTTCGCGGTCCTGCGCGCCATCGGGATGACGCCCGTTGAAATCGGCGGGCTGGTATCGCTGCAGACCGGTTTCATGGGCGCGGTCGCCGGTCTGTTGGCCCTGCCGACCGGATTGGTGTTGGCGTCGGTGCTGATTTTTGTCATCAACCGCCGCGCGTTTGGTTGGAGCCTGCCGTTTCAGGTCAATCCGTGGCTGTTATTCGAAACCGTGGCGCTGGCGGTGGCGGCGGCGCTGCTGTCCGGACTGTATCCCATTTGGCGGATGAGCCGAGCCCGACCCGCCGAAGCGTTGAGGACGGAGTAGATGCCCGAGCGCCACCGTCGAATCGCGGGTCTGCTGTTGGCCATCGTAGCGATCGGCGCGACCGTTTACTGGTTTTGGCCCCATGCGACCACCGTTGAAAGCGCGGCGGTCCAATCGGCCTTGAGCGGCGGCGACACCGCGGGCTTTCAACGCGCCCTTGCGCCTCGCCCGTTCGATTTTCCGACCGATCACGGCCCCCACCCTGACTTTCGGACCGAATGGTGGTATGTCACCGGCAATCTGTCGGACGCCGGGGGACGGCGGTTCGGTTACCAACTGACGCTATTTCGCATCGGGCTCGCGCCGGCTCCGCCGCCGGAGGATTCCGCCTGGCGCACCAACCAAATCTATATGGCTCACTTCGCCTTAACCGACGTGACGGGCCAAAAACACCATGCCTTCGAGCGCTTTAGCCGAGGGGCGATAGGGCTGGCGGGCGCGCAAGCGGTTCCGTTTCGGGTGTGGTTGGAGGACTGGAGCTTGAGCGGCGCGGAAAACGATGCCTTTCCGATGCGGCTTCAGGCCCGACAAGCGGGTATCGCCCTCGATTTGACCCTGATCACCGCCAAAACCATCGTGTTGCAGGGCGATCACGGATTGAGTCAGAAAAGCGCCGAGCCCGGCAACGCCTCTTATTATTACTCCTATACCCGCTTGCCGACCCAGGGCACCGTCTCGCTGGGAGAAAGCGCCTTTCAGGTGAACGGAGCCAGTTGGCTGGACCGAGAATGGAGCACCAGCGCCCTGGGGCCGGAGCAGAGCGGTTGGGACTGGTTTGCGCTGCAATTGGACGACGGGCGGGACATCATGTTTTATCGGCTGCGCCGCAAGGACGGCGGGATCGACCCACACAGCAAAGGCGCGCTGGTCGCCGCCGACGGCCGGGCGCGGGTGTTAGGGCGAGACGAGGTCGAACTGCGCCCGCTCGGCGAGTGGCGCAGCCCGGCCTCCGGCGACCGCTACCCCGCCGGCTGGCGGCTGCGGTTGCCCGCCGAACGCTTGGAGTTGACGGTCACTCCGAAGCTGGCCGATCAAGAGCTGCGATTGACGGTGCGCTATTGGGAAGGCGCGGTCTCGGTCGAGGGCCGCTCTGGAGACCGGCCCATCGGCGGCCAGGGCTATTTGGAGATGACCCGCTACGAGACCCCGATCAGCCCTTGAACCCCCGCTGCCGCCGCGCCTCGAACAGAAAAATCCCCGCCGCCACCGAGACGTTCAGGCTTTCGACGCCGCTCTGCGCCAGCGGGATCCGCGCCAGCCGGTCGCACCGCTCGCGGGTCAGCCGCCGCAGACCATGTTCTTCCGCGCCCAGCACGATGGCGGTCGGCGCGGTGAAATCCACCGCATAAAGCGTGTCCGCCGCTTCTCCCGCCGCGCCGACGGTCCAAACCCCCCACTCTTGCAAGCCGCGTAGGGTCCGCGCCAAGTTGGTTACGGACACGAACGGCACGATGTCCGCCGCGCCGCTCGCCACCTTGCGCACCGTCGCGGTTAAACCGACCGCGCGATCGGCCGGCGCGATGACGGCGTGAACGCCCGCCGCCGCCGCCGACCGCAGGCAAGCGCCGAGGTTGTGCGGGTCTTGCACCCCGTCCACCACCAGCAGCAACGCCGGTTCGGCCACCGCCGCCAACAGCTCTTTCAAATCGTCCTCGCCGAGCGCCGGCCTAAGCGCTGTCACCCGCGCGATAACGCCCTGATGCCGCGCGCCGCCGCTCAACCGATCCAATTCCGCCCGGTCGGCGTCATGCGCCGGCACGCCGCGCCGCGCGGCCTCGTCCCGCAACGCCTGAATTCGCGCATCCCGGCGCTGGCGTTCGACCCAAAGCCCGCTTAAGGATTCCGGTTGGTATTTTAAGGCCGCCGCCACGGCGTGAATGCCGTGGATCAACGCTTCAGCCACCGCCCTCAACCCTTCTTGCGCGGGCCGCGAGGACCGCGAACGCGGCGGCTTTCGTCGCGGCGCTCGGTTTCGACCAGTTCGAAGTCGATCTTGCGTTCGTCCAAATCCACCCGCACCACCCGCACTCGCAAGCTGTCGCCCAACCGGTAGACTTGCCCCGAGCGCTCGCCGCGCAAGCGGTGGCCGACCGGATCGAATTGATAGTAATCGTTGCGCAGGGCCGTCACATGCACCAGCCCCTCAACGTAAACCCCGCTCAGTTCCACGAACAAGCCAAAGCCGGTCACCCCGGTGATGACGCCGTCGTAGACCTGACCGATCTTATCCAGCATGAACTCGCATTTCAGCCATTCCACCGCGTCGCGCACGGCTTCGTCCGCCCGCCGTTCGGTCGTCGAACAATGTTCGCCCAAGCCGATTAGATCGGCGTGGCTGTACGGGAACTCGGCCGCCTTGCCACCGCCGAGCGCGTGGCGGATGGCGCGGTGCACTTGCAAATCGGGATAGCGGCGGATCGGCGAGGTAAAATGGGCGTAGGCTTCCAGCGCCAAGCCGAAATGGCCGGCGTTGGCCGGACTGTAGGTCGCTTGCGCCAGCGAGCGCAGCATGACGGTCTGGATCAGATGGGCGTCGGGACGGTCGCGGACGCGCTCCAACACTCGGGTATAATCGCGCGGCGTCGGCTTTTCACCGCCGCTCAAGCCCAATCCCAACTCGCCCAAAAACGCCCGCAGCTTGTTCAGCCGATCCTCGGACGGTCCGTCGTGAATGCGGTAGAGACCGGGCAGTTTATTGCGCTGTAAAAACCGCGCCGCCGCCACGTTCGCGGCGATCATGCATTCCTCGATCAGACGGTGGGCGTCGTTGCGCTCGGTCGGCATAATCCGCTCGATCTTGCGATCCGCGCCGTATTCGATCACGGTTTCCTGGGTGTCGAAATCCATCGCGCCGCGCTGCTCCCGCCCGACTCGCAACACCTGATACAGCTCGTGCAGCCGGTCCAAATGCGGGACCAGGGCGGCGTATTCGCCGCGGACATGGGGATCGCGGTCGGCGACGATGGCCGCCGCCGTGTCGTAGGTCAAGCGGGCGTGCGAGCGCATCACCGCCTCGGCGAAACGCGAGCGGATCATCCGGCCTTCGGCGTTGAAGGTCATTTCGCAGACCATGCACAGCCGGTCTACCTCGGGTTTGAGCGAACACAGGCCGTTGGACAGCGCTTCCGGCAACATCGGAATCGCCCGGTCGGGAAAATACACCGAATTGCCGCGCTTGCGCGCTTCCTGATCCAGCGCCGTGCCCGGCCGCACGTACCACGACACATCGGCGATAGCGACCAGCAGCCGCCAGTTCGCGCCGCGCCGCTCGCAGTAGACCGCGTCGTCAAAATCGCGGGCGGTGATGCCGTCGATGGTGACCAGCGGCGTTTCGCGCAAGTCCCAGCGGCCTTGCTTGGCGGCTTCCGGCACCGTCTCGCCGTAACGGCCGACCTCCGCCGTCACCGCGTCGGGCCAGTCCACCGGAATGCCGTGGCTGGCGATGGCGATCCGGACTTCCATGCCCGGCGCCATGTGTTCGCCCAACACTTCCTTGATCCGGCCCAATGGGCGGCTTTGCGAGCTGGGCTGTTCGATCAGTTCGGCGATGACGATCTGGCCGGCGCGGGCCTCGCCGCGACCGTCCGCCGCCACCATGATGTCCTGATTGATCCGTTTGTTGTCAGGGATGATGAAGCAAGCGCCCCGCTCCTCGCAAAAGCGCCCGACCACGGTCGCGGTGTTGCGCTCCAGCACTTCCACCACCGCGCCCTCGCGCCGGCCCCGGTAATCCACGCCGATCACCCGCGCCACCGCCCGGTCGCCGTGCAGCAGCTTGCGCATCTGGCGGGGCGAGAGAAACAGGCTGTCGCCGCCTTCATCGGGGATGAGGAACCCGTGGCCCTCGGGATGGCCGATCACCCGGCCGGGCACCAGATTCATCTTGGCGACCGGTCCGTAACCCTCGCGGCGGTTGCGGATCAGTTGACCGTCCCGCTCCATCGCCCGCAGCCGGCGCGACAGCGCCTCGATTTCGACGGCGTCGTCGATGCCCCAATCGGCGCACAGCTCGCCCAGGGTCAAGGGCATCCCCCGTTCTTCCAGGTAGTGGAGGATGAATTCCCGGCTGGGCGAAGGCCGGCCGTATTTTTCTTGTTCCCGACTCAGATGGGGATCCATCCGCCGCCAAGCCGCTTGTTTTTTTTGAGTCATAACACGCTTTGTTCAGGTCGCAACCGCATGAAAGGGAAGAATTGACAGGGTGAGAGCCAATCCGTATAGTGGCGCTCCCGTCGTCGCCGCAACCGGCGCGGCGGATCAAGCCGAAGTGGCGGAATTGGTAGACGCGC
>DJIW01000109.1:0-255 GCA_002433805.1 Competibacteraceae bacterium UBA6584
GCAAAACCCAAACCATGCGGCATCGATCAATAGATATTTTTAATTTTGTGCAAGCGCAACATCGCCACATGAGTTTTGATAAGGTTATCATCCACGCCCATATCGCTAACTATCCCGTATTAGGATTGGCGCAGTCGGAGCTTCCTTAACAGCATGGGGCCGAACACGGCATGACCCACCAAACCATCGAACTGAAAATCCTCGATCCTCGCTTGGGACGGGAACTCCCCCTGCCCGACTACGCCACCGCCGGCT
>DJIW01000109.1:599-12930 GCA_002433805.1 Competibacteraceae bacterium UBA6584
GGCATCGTGCTCGGCAATCTGGTCGGGTTGATCGATAGCGATTATCAAGGCGAGCTGATGGTGTCTTGCTGGAATCGAGGCCAAGCCCCCTTTACCATCGCCGTCGGCGAACGGATCGCCCAACTGGTGATCGTGCCGGTGGCGCGGGCGCAATTCACCCTTGTTCCCGAATTCACCCCCAGCGCGCGTGGGGCCGGCGGTTTCGGCCATTCCGGCCGGCACTAACCCAACTTTCGCTCCGACCGTTCCGGGTTCGGTAACCGCGCACGCTCGCCTTCACAAGCTCATGCTGAAATCCATTTTTCGGGAATACGACATTCGCGGCGTGGTCGATCGCGATCTGACGGCCGAAGGGGTCCGCGACATCGGTCAGGCCATCGGCAGCCTGGCCGGCGAACGGGGCGAAACCACCGTAATCGTCGCGCGCGACGGGCGATTATCGAGCCCTGGGCTGTGCGAAGCGCTCAAGGCCGGCATCCGCGCCGCCGGCCTGGACGTTCTGGATGTGGGTGCGGTTTCGACGCCCCTGCTTTATTACGCCGCCCATACCATCGGGGCCAGCCATGCGGGGGTGATGGTGACAGGCAGCCACAACCCGCCGCAATACAACGGCTTGAAGATCGTCATCGACAAGATTGCGCTGCACGGCGAGGTAATCCGCGACCTGCGCCGTCGGATCGAAACCGGCGATCTCCGGCACGGACAGGGCCGCGAGCGAGCCGCCGATATCCGCGACGATTATGTCCGCCGGCTCGGCGAGGCATTGCAACTCTCCCGACCCTGCAAAGTGGTGGTGGATTGCGGCAACGCCATCGCGACGGAAACCGCGCCGCGCCTGTTCCGAGCGCTGGGTTGCGAGGTGGTGGAGCTGTATTGCGAGGTGGACGGCCGGTTTCCCAACCACCATCCCGACCCCAGCGTTCCGGAAAATCTGGCCGATTTGCAAGCGGCGGTGCTGGAGCACCGCGCCGATATCGGCTTGGCGTTCGACGGCGACGCCGACCGGCTGGGCGTCGTCACCGACGCCGGAGAGATCATCTGGCCGGATCGGGTGCTGATGCCGCTCGCCGAGGAAGTGCTGGCCGGCCATCCCGGCGCGGGCATCGTCTACGACATCAAATGCTCCTGGCATCTGACCCGTTTGATCGAGGGTTTGGGCGGTCGACCCATTCCGTGGAAAACCGGCCACTCGCTGATCAAGGCCAAGATGCGGGAAACCGGCGCGCTGCTGGGCGGCGAAATGTCCGGGCATTTCGTGCATGCCGATGCGTGGTTCGGCTTCGACGACGCTTTTTACGCCGCGGCCCGGTTGTTGAGGTTACTAGCCCGGCAACAGCGCTCCAGCGCCGAGTTTTTCGCCGCCTATCCGACCGGCCTCAACACCCCTGAATTGCGGCTCGACATGGCCGAAGACGAACCGTTCGCCTTCATGCGCCAACTGTCCGAGCAAGCGGTTTTCGGAACCGAGGCGCGGATCATCACGCTGGACGGCTTGCGGGTGGAATTTCCGCACGGTTGGGGCCTGGTGCGCGCCTCCAACACCACGCCGAGCTTGACCTTGCGATTTGAGGCCGACGATCCGGCGGCCTTGGCCGACATTCAAGATCGATTCCGACAACAGCTGCTGGCGCTGCGATCCGATTTACTTTTACCTTTCTAATCATCTTATCCTTTCAACCGCTTAAGAGGCTTATCCACGCATGGCTCTCGATGCCCAAGCCGCCACTCAGATCGCGCGCGTATTGACCGAATCGCTGCCTTATATCCGCCGCTTTTCCGGCAAGACCATCGTAGTCAAGTACGGCGGTAACGCCATGGAAAGCGAGGAGTTAAAAAACGGCTTCGCCCGCGACATCGTGCTGATGAAGCTGGTCGGCTTCAATCCGGTGGTGGTGCACGGCGGCGGACCGCAAATCAGCAGCCTGCTCAAGCGCATCGGCAAGGAAAGCCGCTTCGTCGATGGGATGCGGGTGACCGACAGCGAAACCATGGATGTGGTCGAAATGGTGTTGGGCGGGTTGGTCAACAAGGAAATCGTCAATAACATCAACCGTCACGGCGGCTGCGCGGTGGGCCTGACCGGCAAGGACGGCGATCTGATTCACGCCCGCAAACTGACCATCACCCGCCAGAGCCCCGAGCTTAAAGCGCCGGAAATCATCGACATCGGTCATGTCGGCGAAGTCGCCAGCATCGACAAATCCATCGTCGAAACGCTGACCGCCGGCAACTTTATTCCGGTGATCGCGCCCATCGGGGTGGGCAAGGACGGTCAGTCCTACAACATCAACGCCGATTTGGTGGCCGGCAAGGTCGCCGAGGTGCTGCGCGCCGAAAAGCTGATCCTGTTGACCGATACCGCCGGCGTGAAGGACAGACAAGGGAATTTGCTGACCGGTCTCGACGCCCGGCGGGTGCAGGAGTTGATCGACGACGGCACCATCCACGGCGGGATGCTGCCGAAAGTCGCCTGCGCGCTGGATGCGGTGCGCGGCGGGGTGAAAGCGGCGCACATCATCGACGGGCGGATCGAGCACGCGGTGCTGGTTGAACTGTTCACCGACGCCGGCATCGGCACTTTGATGCGGGGGTAGTTGAGAGCCGGCTTCGGCAACGGGGATTTCTCCCGCCTCGACGCCTTGGCGCGACTTGGCTACACTTGCCAGAAACCCTTACAAAACCCTGGGAAAAGCCATGCGCCGAGTCGTCTTCAACCAAAAAGGGGGGGTGGGCAAATCCACCATCGCGTGCAATTTGGCCGCCATCAGCGCCGCGCGGGGCAAGCGGACGCTGGTCGTCGATCTAGACCCGCAAGCCAACGCTTCCCGCTATCTGCTGGGAAAAAGCCTGGACGAGCAAAAGAAAACCCTGGCTCACTTCTTCGACGACATTCTGGCCTACAAGCTGTTTCCCGAAAAACCTGAGAGCTACATCGTCCCGACCCGTTTCAGCAATCTCGACGTCATGCCGTCCGATCCCCGGCTGGAAGACCTGCAAGTCAAGCTGGAATCGCGCTACAAAATGTATAAGCTGCGGGAGGCGATGGACGCCTTCAAAAATTTCGACAATATTTTCATCGACACGCCGCCGGCCTTGAATTTCTTCACCCGATCCGCGCTGATCGCCGCCGACACTTGCTTGATTCCCTTCGACTGCGACGATTTTTCGCGCCGCGCCCTCTACACCCTGATAGAGAGCGTGCGGGAAATTCAGTCCGATCACAATCGCGCGCTGCGGGTCGAGGGCATCGTGGTCAACCACTATCAGGCCCGCGCCAACCTGCCGGTGCGGATGGTGGAGGAATTGCGTTCCGAGGCGCTGCCGATTCTGAATGCGTTCTTGTCCGCTTCGATTAAAATCCGCGAATCGCACGCTCAGGCGTTGCCGATGATCCATCTCGACCCCCGGCACAAACTGACTCGCGAGTTCGAGGCGCTCTACGATCTGCTGGCCGCCTGAACGTTCGGGGAGCGGCCGACGCCTCAGCCGTTAGCTTAGCAATCTCACCACCTAGCGAGGTCGCGTCATGTCCGAGCCCAACCCCGCCACCGTCGCCCGCATCGCGGATGCAATGCGCCGCGCCCGCCGGCTGCTGTTTATCACCGGCGCGGGCATCTCCGCCGACTCCGGCTTGCCGACTTATCGCGGCATCGGCGGCCTTTACAACGATCGGGCGACCGAGGATGAGTTTTCCATCGAGACCGCGCTGTCCGGCTCGATGCTGCAAGCCCGGCCCGCCATCACCTGGAAATACCTGCATCAAATCGAATGCACCTGCCGGGGCGCTTGCCACAACGACGCCCACGCCATCATCGCCGAACTGCAAGACCGCTTCGAGGTGTGCGTGCTGACCCAGAATATCGATGGCTTTCACCGCAGCGCCGGCAGCCGCAATTTGATCGAGATTCACGGCGATATTCACGACCTGCATTGCACCCGCTGCGACTATGCCGCCACGGTCGCGGACTACAGCGCGCTGGAACTGCCGCCCGCCTGCCCGCAATGCCGCGCGCCGGTCAGGCCGCGGGTGGTGCTGTTCGGCGAAATGCTGCCCGCAGACGCCATCCAGCGCCTCTACGCCGAACTGGACCAGGGTTTCGACATGGTGTTCAGCATCGGCACCACCAGCGTATTTCCCTACATCGCCGGGCCGGTGGTGCAAGCCAGCCAGATGGGCATTCCCACCGTGGAAATCAACCCGACCGACACCAACGTCAGCCGCTTCGTGGAATACAAGCTGGCCTCGGGCGCGGCGGCCAGCCTGCGGGCGATCAAGCAGGCTTGGCAACCGGCCTCAGCTTAAATCGAGCAAGCGCTCCAACCAGCCGGCGGCCTCATCGATCCCGCCGGGTTCGACCGGCGCTTTGGCGGGTTGCTCCAGCACCCGTTGCAAAGCGTCCGCCAGATCGCCGGACGCCAGTTGCCGGCGGCCGATCTTGACCGCGTTGCCATGCTCGATCAGCCACCGGCTGAGCCAAGGCTCCTCCGGCCAATCATCCCGCGCCACGTAGAGCGCGCGCGCGCCGTTGCAAGCCGCTTCGGTGAATGCGCCATAGCCGGGCTTGGTGAACAGCACGTCGCAGGAGCGGATCAAATCCACCATCGAACAGCCCTCCAGCGCTCCCCAATCCGCCATGTCCGGCCGCGAGACCGACCAGTTGGGCGGGACCAACCAGCGGACGCCCGGCTGTATCGGCCACGCTTCCAGGGGCGGGCGCATATCCACCCCGCCCAAGCCCATCAACACTAGAATTTCGCCTTCGCGCAAGCCGAGCCGACGGTCGATGTCCTGACGCCGGTTCCGACCCAGGGCCGCGATTGGTCCCAACTTCTGGACATTGTTTAAATCGGGCATCGGCATACTGGGAACCGGCTGCAAGAACGCCCTGGCGCTGTTGTAGGCTGACAACATGGGTTCGCGCAACGCCACCAGATCCGGCGCGTCCGGACAATAGCCCGCCAGAATATCGGCCCAATTCAGCGAACACAGCGCCAGCGCCGGAATGTCCAAACGGGCCGCCGCCGCCAAGGTCAGATAAGGCACATCGGCCAGCACCCCATCGGGTTTCGCCGCGCGCAACGCGCGTTCCTGCTCGCTGAGGCGCGCTGCCCACTCGCGGTGAAAAATTCGGTAAGCGGCCAAACTTTCAGGAATTTTCGCCTCCAAGGCATCCACCATCACCATCCCGAAATCGGCGGCGAGCGCGACGCAATCAAACGGCCCGTCGATCCGCTGGCGCAACGTCGCCTCCGGAAGCGCGCTTTGCAGGGTCAACCGGGCCTTCGGCCAGCGGCGTCGCCAAGCATTTAAAACCGGCGCGACTTGCGCTAAATGGCCGAATCCATGGCCGGACAGCGCCACGTACAGGCGCTTGGCTAACGCCATGACCCTATCCTCCAGTGAGAATCTTTCTCAATACCAGCGAAACAATCGTTGCTTTTTTAAAAAAATTGTGATAGCAATGACACAATACAACAGCTTATCTTATATCAAACAATAATTGTCATTTTTGATACAACCATCTGCAAGCTGATTTGCAGTCCCGTTATCGGCTCGATGTAGAAGAGGTTATCATCATGGCGCAGGCGCTTACCTCGGAAATACTCAAACGCACCAGCCGCGCGTTCGCGGGGACCTACGGCACCAGCGAGGAAAACCGGTCCTTGGGCTTCACGCCAGGCTTTCGGGACGAGGAAACCGGCGCCGTCTACCTCTCCTGTTGGTCCGATGGCTCGCCCGCCCCTTTTCACGCGCTCGACGGCCTGCCCGATCATCTCATCCTGGCGCGCGGTCCCAACGGGCGCGTCGCGGCGGTCAAAGCCAGCATCGTCGCCGGCTTCATCCGCTGGGGACTGTTTTACACCCGCGAACAAGCCGCTCACTGTCTCGATTGATCCCGTCAATTTCTCCGAGCGGTTTTAGCTGGGAATTTAGCGCGTTTTACCCCGCCCCATCACGGCCGATCAGCCGCCGATCGCGCCTCATCGGCCCGCGCGCATGATCGCTTGCGCCAGTTTGACTTGAATTTGAAAACAGCCCGACTATCGTTTAGGGGTTGATGGCCAACACCGACCGCCCAGCGCGAGCACGGGCGCGGCTTGAAAATCGCCACAGACTCAGCACCACTCAGCCGTCCCGGCCCGCCGGGGGTTTCCGATCCTCAAGAACACGCAACGGACTTTCATTGCCATGTCGATCAAAACGCTAGAAAAAAGCAAGCCAGCGTCCTGGCTGACGGAACTCCCTCCCTTAGGCATGGACGCAAAAAGCATCACCGCCGATTTCCGCCACTATTTCAGCCACACCCTGGGCCGCGACCGGCATACCACCTACGCCAACTACATGTATGAGGCGCTGGTGCTGACCCTGCGCGATCGCCTGTGGGAACGTTGGAAGAACACGCGCTACGCCTACGAAGCGGACGGCGGGGTGCGCCGCGCCTACTATCTGTCGATGGAATTCTTGATGGGCCGCGCTCTCAGCAACGCCATGCTCAACCTGGGCGTCACCGAGCCGGTCAGCAAGGCGCTCTACGATATGGGCCTGACCCTGGAAGAACTGGCCGACTGCGAGAACGACGCCGGTTTGGGCAACGGCGGCCTGGGCCGGCTGGCGGCCTGCTTCATGGACAGTTGCGCCACGCTCCGGCTGCCGGTGGTCGGCTACGGCATCCGCTACGCTTACGGCATGTTCCGCCAGCGGATCGAAAACGGCTATCAAGTCGAGGAGCCGGATCACTGGTTGCGCAGCGGCAACTTGTGGGAGTTGGAGCGGGCCGAATACACCCAGCGCATCAAGTTCGGCGGCCGCACCGAAGGCTACATGAAGGCCGACGGCGAGATGGGCTGGCGTTGGCTCGACACCCACGACGTGCTGGCGGTCCCCTACGACGTGCCGATTCCCGGCTATCAAAACGGCACGGTGAACACCCTGCGGCTGTGGTCGGCGGCCGCCACCGACGAATTCGATTTCGAGGATTTCAATTCCGGCAGCTACACCGACGCGGTCGGCGCCAAGAACATGGCGGAAAACATCACCATGGTGCTCTACCCCAACGACTCCACCGAAAGCGGCAAGGAGTTGCGGTTGCGCCAGCAGTACTTCCTGGCCTCGGCCAGCCTCCAGGACGTGATCCGGCAATGGGTGCGGGTGCACGGCGAGGATTTCAGCGACTTCGCCGCCAAAAACTGCTTCCAGCTCAACGACACCCACCCCACCATCGGGGTCGCCGAGCTGATGCGGATTTTGTTGGACGAGCACAACCTCAAGTGGGATCAAGCCTGGGCGATCACCAGCAAGGTGATGGCTTACACCAACCATACCCTGCTGCCCGAGGCGCTGGAGCGCTGGCCGGTGCGGCTGTTCCGGCAACTGCTGCCGCGCGTCCTCGATATCATCTACGAAATCAACGCCCGGTTCCTGGCCGAAGTGGCGCGCCGCTGGCCCGGCGACAGCGAACGCCAGCGCCGCATGTCGCTGATCGAGGAAGGTTACGAACAGCAGGTGCGGATGGCCTATCTGGCCATCGTCGGCAGCATTTCGGTGAACGGGGTGGCCGCGCTGCACTCCGATTTGCTCAAGCAGGGACTGTTCCTCGATTTCTACGAACTGTGGCCGGAGAAATTCAACAACAAGACCAACGGCGTCACCCAACGCCGCTGGTTGGCCAGCTGCAACCCCGGCCTGAACAAGCTGATCACCGACACCATTGGGTCGGGCTGGGTCACTCAACTGGACGAGCTGCGCAAGCTGATCCCCCACGCCGACAACGCCGGTTTCCGCGCCAAATGGCGGGAGATCAAGCACGACAACAAGGTGCGGCTGGCGACCATGGTCGAAGCGGACTGCGGCGTCACCTTCAACACCAATGCGCTGTTCGACGTCCAAGTCAAGCGCATTCACGAGTACAAACGCCAACTGCTCAACATCTTGCACGTCGTCCATCTCTACGACCGGATCAAGCGCGGCGACACGCAAAACTGGACGCCGCGCTGCGTGTTGATCGGCGGCAAGTCCGCGCCGGGCTACTACATGGCCAAGCAGATCATCAAGCTGACCTGCAACATCGCCAAGGTCATCAACGAGGACCCGGAAATCGGCGATAAGCTCAAGATGGCGTTTCTACCCAACTACCGGGTTTCGGCGATGGAAATCGTCGCCCCCGGCACCGACCTGTCCGAGCAGATTTCGACCGCCGGCAAGGAAGCGTCCGGCACCGGCAACATGAAGTTCATGATGAACGGCGCGGTCACCATCGGCACCCTGGACGGCGCGAACATCGAAATCCGCGAGGAATGCGGCGATGAGAATTTCTTCCTGTTCGGCCTGACCGCCCAGGAAGTCGAACAGCGCCGGGCGCATTACGATCCGTGGGCCATCATCCACGGCGACGCGGACATCAGCCGGGTGATGCACCTGCTGGAAAGCGCGCATTTCAATCAGTTCGAGCAAGGCATTTTCGATCCGATCCTGCACTCGCTGACCAGCCCGCACGATCCGTGGTTGACCATGGCCGACTTCCGCGCTTTTATCGACGCTCAGGAACGCGCCGCCAAGGCTTATCAAGATCAAGAACGGTGGAGCCGGATGAGCATCATCAATACCGCCACCAGCGGCAAGTTCTCCACCGACCGCACCATGCTGGAGTACAACGCTGAAATCTGGAAGCTCAAGCAGCTCCCCGAAATGCCGTTGACCTAAAGCTCCTCCTTCAAGCTGCTTCTGAACGATGCTTCCATTCCGGAAGCTCGTTCAGGAGCGAGGTTTCAAACAGCCGTCGCGCCTGTTAAGGTTCTGTCGGCGTCCTTCGCCTTCCCGGCGACAGCCAAAACTCAAACCCTCCGCCCTTCATGGATTTTCCGCTCCGGCGGGTAATGCCACCGACGGCTTGTAACAGCACACTGCTATCAAAGCCCGCGTCTTGCCCAGCCTGACGCCTTGTCTCGCCTGGCTTCATTCCGGCCGTCGGAACGACTTATCATCGCGGTCATCACCATTGTTTCGGGGAAATGATTATGAGCAAGCACTACGACCTCATTGCCATCGGCGGTGGCAGCGGCGGTTTGTCCGTGGTCGAACGCGCCGCCCGTTACGGCGCGCGCTGCGCCCTGATCGAGAGCGGCCGTCTCGGCGGAACCTGCGTCAACGTCGGATGCGTGCCCAAAAAAGTGATGTGGTACGCCGCCCATCTCGCGCACGCGCTCGACGATGCGCCCGGCTACGGTTTCCGACTCGATTATTTCGACTTCGATTGGCGCAAGCTGCAACACGCCCGCGACGGCTTCGTGCGCGGCATCAATGACTGGTACCAGGGCTATCTCAAGGACGCGGGCGTGGACTTAATTCGCGGTTTCGCCCGCTTCGTGGACGACCGAACCTTGGATGTCGCCGGCGAGCGTTTCAGCGCCGGACAGATCGCCATCGCCACCGGCGGCCGCCCTCGGATTCCCGAGATTCCCGGCGCGGGCTTCGGGATCACCTCGGATGGGTTTTTCGAGCTGGACGCCTGTCCGCCGCGCACCGCCATCGCCGGCGGCGGTTACATCGCGGTCGAATTGGCCGGCGTGCTGCACACTTTAGGTTCGGAAGTGACGCTGTTGGTGCGCAAGGATCAGGTGCTGGGCGGTTTCGACGCCGCGATCCGCGAGCAGCTCATGGAAAGATTGCGCGCTGACGGCATCAACGTGTTGACCCAAACTCAAATCCGCGCGGTGGCGAGGTTGGCCAACGGATCTCTCAAGCTGCATTGCGACGGTCAAACCGAGCTGGTGAACGTCGACCAAGTGCTCTGGGCCATCGGCCGTCTCCCCAACACCGACCAGCTCGATCTGGCGGCGGCGAAGGTTGCGGTCAATCCGGACGGAACCATTCCGACCGACGCCTACCAAACCACCAATGTCGCGCATATCCACGCGCTGGGCGATATCACCGAGCGCTTCCACCTGACGCCGGTCGCCATCGCCGCCGGCCGCCGGCTGGCCGACCGGCTGTTCGGCCAGCAACCGGAGCGCCATCTGCCTTATGAAAACATTCCCAGCGTGGTGTTCAGCCACCCCCCGATCGGCGCCATCGGCTTGACCGAGGAAGAGGCCAGAGCGCGGCACGGAGACGCGGTGCGGGTTTATCAAACCCGTTTCCGGCCGATGTACCACGCCTTCACGGCCCGTCCGACCGAGACGCTGATGAAATTGGTTTGCGTGGGACCGGAGGAAAAAATCATCGGCTGCCACTTGATCGGCGAAGGTGTGGACGAAATGTTGCAGGGCTTCGCCGTGGCCATCCGCATGGGGGCCACCAAACGCGATTTCGACGACACCGTGGCCCTTCATCCCACCAGCGCCGAGGAATTGGTGACGATGCGTTGAAACAGCGCCGCTCGCGCCACCGCGCCCGATCGCTTGGGCCCTTTTGCTGGTAACACCGACCGAGGATTTATGCCGATCCGCCCGTTTGAAAATCATACGCCGCGCATCCATCCCACCGCCTTCGTCGACGACACCGCCGCTATCATCGGCGATGTCGAAATCGGCGAGGACAGCTCGATCTGGCCGCTGTGCGTGGTGCGGGGCGACGTTCACCGCATCCGCATCGGCGCGCGCACCAGCATTCAGGATGGTTCCATCATCCACGTCACCCACGACAGCCGATTCTGTCCGGGCGGACACGCGACGCTGATCGGCAATGAGGTCACGGTCGGCCACAAAGCCATCCTGCATGCGTGCACCGTCGAGGATGATTGTTTGATCGGTATGGGCGCGATCGTGATGGATCAAGCCGTGGTGCAATCCTGGGTGACGCTCGGCGCGGGCAGCGTGGTCCCGCCCGGCAAGGTGCTGGAAAGCGGTTATCTTTACGTCGGCAGTCCGGCCCGGCGCATCCGACCGCTGAGCGAGCGCGAGCGGGAATTTCTCGCCTACTCGTCGCAAAATTACCAACGGCTGAAAGAACGGCATCGCCTGACGCCGGCCTTATCCTAGGCGATCGGCTGCTCGCCAATATTTTCGGCAGCCTCTACCCAACTTGGTGCATGTCCCGTTATCGGGGCAAATGGCGGTTAGCCATCCTGTAAGGACCGCGCGCGCTGTTGACCAGTTGGTACATACTGATGCCGAAGACGGAACTGGTTTATTATGTGTTTGCGGCTGGTTTGGGTTTCACTTGGCTGGCCACGGTCCCACCGACCGCCGCCACCGTCGGCAAACTGTTCGGCGCTCGCTCTCTGGCGACTCTGTTTGACTTGACGCTGCTGTCCCCTCAAACCGGCGGTTTTCTGGGCGCTTATCCGGGCGGGCTGGCCATCACTCACTTCGGAGACTTCAGTTGGATGGGGTATGCGGATATGACGCTGGCCGCATTGGCGGCCGCGGTGAACTTAGCCCTCAGGGAAGCGCCGGTGCTCGTGCCCTTAACTTCCACATAAGCGCGTTTTTCCCCAACTCGATTCACTACTGACTATCGGGTTTGTTCGGACGCGCCGCGTCACGCAATTAATTTTATAACGCTTTGGAAATCATCATCATGTCTCAACCTATAAATCCTCCCGAGCAACTCTCAACGAGAATGGATCAATTAAACTCCAGGAGAAAAATCGATAATTCCCGCGAATTCCTAGCGTGGTCCGAAGAACTTAGCGTCGGCATTCAAGAAATCGACGAGCAACACAAGATATTAGCTGGACTGACGAACTGTCTTTTTAACGAAGCGATCCTGAATAAAGCGGACCCCGCCATTGTCGAAAGCATCCTCAATGAATTGATGCAATACACCCAGATCCATTTCTCGGTCGAAGAGAGTCTATTTCGGATATTCAACTATCCCGAGGCCGATTCCCACCAACAACATCATACTGAGCTCAAAAAAGAAGTTTTTGAAATAAAGGAAAAATTTTTAAATGGAGACAGTGTGGATCTGGAATTAATGCACCTGCTCAGAGAATGGCTGACCAAGCACATCATGATTGAAGACAAACAATACACGCAGTTTTTTTTAAGCAAGGGCTTAAAAGCCAATTGGCCCAAGTCGCGTTCGTGGATCGGTAAAATCTGGGATTCGATGCACCTCCAATAATGCCGACAACACTAGCGGGAATTTTGTGCGATGATCAACCCCCTACTCGCGACCGCCGACCTTCCGTCCTTCGCGGCGATTCAGCCCGAACACGTCGAACCCGCAATCGAGCGGATTCTGACCGAAAACCGAGACGCTATCGAACGCTTATTGGCGGCCCATGTCGAGCACACCTGGGCCAATCTGATCGAGCCGCTGGAAGCCCTCGAAGACCGCTTGAATAAAGCGTGGTCGCCGGTCAGTCACTTGCACGGGGTGATGGAT
>DJIW01000141.1 GCA_002433805.1 Competibacteraceae bacterium UBA6584
TCCATTATGGCCTGAGAACATGGGGAAAACGTCATGAACGCGCTGCCTTCCGTCGGTTGCGAACCGATTGATCGAATGCTCTCGTCAATGGCCAGAACCAATCAAGTTCTGGTGGATCAGTTTGAGAAATTAGTGGACTTGCGGATGAACAGCCTCAAAGCCTATGTGGATTTGGGTTTGTCGCAGGCCAAGGTCATCCTCAAGATCAGCGATGCTCGCGGTTTCGATGAATTTTTGGATAGCCAGTTTGCGGTATTGAGTTTTGTCAGCCATCAAATGGTGGACGATGGCCGGGCGCTGGCCGAGTGGGGCATCGATGGTTCCAAGCAAGCGACCCGTTTGGCCCAGGAAAATGCCTTGCGCGTGCTGTTTAAGTATTGATGATGCCATCGAGGTCGGGCGTCGTGACCGCGTCCGACTTTGATGGCGATGGGATTCGGATCTCCCCGATGAGCGATCCCTTGAGGGGCGTTGTCGGCGATGCGGTATAAAGCGCTGGTTTGCCTGGTGTTGCTGGGCGTGGCGGCTTCGGTTCGCGCGGAATATTTGGCGGGCGCAATGGCTTTCGCGCGCGGGGATTATCAAACCGCCCTGACGGAATGGCGGCCGCTGGCCGAGCGCGGTGAAGCCGAGGCGCAATTCAATCTGGGCGTGTTGCACGATAGCGGCTTGGGGACGGCGCAGGATCACGGCGAAGCCGCCCGCTGGTACGAACGGGCCGCCGATCAAGGCCACTCCAAGGCGCAATTCAACTTGGCGGTGCTGTACGCCAACGGCCTGGGCGTGGCGCGCAATCTCGAAGAAGCCGCGCGCTGGTACCGACAGGCGGCGATTCAGGATCAAATCGAAGCCCAGTTCAATTTGGGATTGCTCTATGAAGACGGCGCGGGCGTGGCGCAAAGCGATGTCGCCGCCGCTTACTGGTACCGGCTGGCCGCCTACCAAGGCCATACCATGGCGCAAAACAACCTCGGCATTCTGTACGCCAACGGTCGGGGAATGCCCCAGGATTTGGTGGCCGCCTATGCCTGGTACGAACTGGCGGCCAAACATCGCAATCTTAAGGCGAATACCAACCGCGACCGGCTGGCCGGGCAGCTGACTCCGCTGCAGCTGGAGGAAGGGCAGCGGATGGCCGTCGAATTTGCCAAGCGTTATCGGCCGTGGCCCCGGAATTGAGCGTTACCAGATGCCCGCGCCCGCCGGCGAACGGCTCAAGGCGACGCTGACGATATAGCCAAAGACCGCCAACGCGGCGATCCAGGCCGCCGCCCGGACCGGTTTGCTCGACCCGCGTTTGAGGGCGATGCTGCCCAGAACGATGTAAACGACCAAAGCCGCTACCTTGGCGGTCAACCAGCCGTGCACGAAAGGGTATTGATGCAGGATCGCGATCAATCCGAGCGCGCTTGCCAGCAGCACGGTGTCGATGACATGCGGCACGACCCGAACCCAAGGTCGCCGCAAGCGCGGCGAGTCGATCAGCATCCACACCCCGCGTAGGACAAACAGCGTGAAGCTCAGCGCCACGGCGGTGAGATGCAGGTGTTTGAGAGCGACATACATAGGATGGATTCCTGGCGAAGAAACGGGGCCGGCTTGGCGAGCGCCGCGGTTTGGGGTTAATTGTAGGAAGGGCGGCGCGCGCTGTCCGGACGAATGGGTCGCTATCGAACCAGATCATGGCCGAGCCAGCTCCTTGACGGGCCGCGCGCGCCGGGTGGGAACCGCCGTCCACGGATCCTCCGGCCAAGGATGTTTCGGGTAACGGCCTTTCAGTTCCTTTTTGACTTCCGGGTAAGTGCGTTCCCAGAAGCCGCGCAAATCCTGGGTCACCTGAATGGGCCGTTGGGCGGGCGATAGCAGGTGCAGCACCACCGGGATGCGGCCCCCGGCGACGCGCGGCGAATCGGCCAGTCCGAACAGTTCCTGCAACTTGACCGCCAGCACCGGCGGCTCGCCGGGCGAGTAGCGCAACCGGATGCGGGAGCCGCTGGGAACTTGGAGATGGCTTGGAGCCAGTTCGTTCAGCCGCGCTTGCCGGTCGCGGTCGAGCAAATTGCGCAGCGCCGCCGCTAGTTCCAACCGTTGCAGATGCTCGCGCCGGGTGATTCCGTCCAGCCACGGCTCCAGCCAGTCTTCCAAATGCGCGGCCAGCCAGGCGTCGGCCAAATCCGGCCAGCCCTGTTGCGGGAACCAGCCGCGCAGCGATAGCGCCCGCGCGCGCCAGTCGCGCAGGTCATCGGTCCACGGCAGGCTTTCGATGCCCAGTTGGCGGACGCCTTCCCTCATCGCTCGACGCAGCGTCGCGGGATCGGGGTCGTTCAGCGGCGCGCGATCGAGCGTCAATTTGCCCAACCGACGTTCGCGGTGGGCGGTAACCGCCTGCTGGCGCGCGTCCCAGCGGATTTCGCTGACGGTTTGAATGCGGCCGGCGAGGCGCCGTTCCAAATCGGCCGGTTCGACCGGAGCGGCCAGCCAAATCCGACCGTCGCTAGCGCCCGCGTCCAAGTGCGCCGCCGCCAGCCATTCGCGTTTGACCAGCGGATCGCCGTCGGTCAAGCGCGCGCCCCGACCGTTCGCCAGGCGATAGCGCTCGCCGCCGTCGCGCTGCTTGGCGATCCGGTCCGGATAAGCCAGCGCCAGCAGCAGCCCGACCGCCGTCGCCTCGATGGAGGTTTCACCAGACTCCAAGGGCAGCCGTTGCCGCCAGCGTCGGGCGACTTGTTCGATGCGGGCGCAGGCCGCCGGATCGGCTCCCCAGCGGCGCGCCCCGTCGCGACCGTCGCGGCGGAATGCCCTTAAAGCCTCCAGACGGACCGTCAGATCGCTGCCGTGGGGCTGCTCGCCGCGCAGCGGATCGCGTTCCTCCAGCAGCGCCGCCAGATCGGCGGCCAACGCGCCTAAGCCGAGCGCCGCGCCGCCGCGCAGCAGTTGAGCCAGGCGCGGATGGGCCGGCAGCTCGGCCAGAGCTTGACCGGCCGGCGTGATCCGGCCTTGCGGGTCCAGCGCCTCCAAGTCGATTAATAAATCCCGCGCTTGGGCCAACGCGCCGGCGGGCGGCGGGTCGAGCCACGCCAGCGCCCCGGCGTCGTTCACGCCCCATCGGGCCAATTCCAGGGCCAGCGGCGCCAGATCGGCTTCGAGGATTTCCGGAATCCGGCGCGGGCGCAACCGCCGTTGGGCGGCTTCGCTCCACAGCCGATAGCAAACCCCCGGACCCAGCCGCCCCGCCCGGCCGGCGCGCTGTTCGGCGGCGTCGGCGCAGACGCGCGCGGTCTCCAGACGGGTCAGACCGCTGCGCGGATCGAAGCGCGGCAGGCGGGTCCAGCCGGAATCGATCACCACGCCGATGCCTTGGATGGTCAGGCTGGTTTCGGCGATGGGGGTGGCGAGTACGATTTTGCGCCGGCCGGCGGGATCGGGCTGGATGGCCCGTTGTTGGTCGGCGTCGGGCAAATCGCCGTAGAGCGGGCGCAAAATCAGATCGGCGCAAGCCGGTTCCGTCTCCAGCCGGCGCAGGATCTGGCGGATTTCGCCGCCGCCCGGCAGAAACACCAGCAGATCGCCGCGATCTTGGGCCAGCGCGCCCAATACGGCGCGGACCACGACATTGAAATCGAGCCCCTCGGGGTCGCGCGGCGCGTACCGCAGCGCGACCGGATGCGCGCGACCCTCGCCGCCGAGGACGCGCGCATCGCCCAGCAGCCGCGCCAGCGGTTTGCCGTCCAGCGTCGCGGACATCACGATCAAGCGCAGGTCCTCGCGCAAGCTTCGCCGGCTGTCCAGGCACAGCGCCAAGGCCAGATCGGCGTGCAGGCCGCGCTCGTGAAATTCATCGAAGATCACCGCGCCGACGCCCTCCAGGGCGGGATCGCGTTGCAGCCGGCGGGTCAGGATGCCCTCGGTCAGCACTTCGATGCGGGTTTGCGGCGAGACTTGACGGTCGAAGCGGGTGCGATAGCCCACGGTGCGGCCGAGCGGTTCGTCCAGCTGTTCGGCCATCCGCCGCGCCGCCGCCCGCGCCGCCAGCCGGCGCGGCTCCAGCAATAAAATCTTTCGGTCCGCCAACCACGGCGCGGCCAGCAAGGCCAGCGGCACGCGGGTGGTTTTGCCCGCGCCGGGCGGGGCCTGCAACACCAAGGCGGTGGTCTGGCCCAGGGCGTCGAGAATCGCCGGCAGCAGGGCGTCGATGGGTAGGGCGGAGCTTTCGACCGGCGCTGACAAGGAGTGGTCTCGGATCAGGGTTCGATGAAAACGGCGGACGCCGGAGCGGGAAGCGCCGCCACGTTGCGCCGCGGGATGCATTTCGCTGCCGCTTTGACTATGTTATTGAATGTAGAGTGCGTGGTTCAGGCGATTTTCCCTCGCTCGCGCACCGATCCATCATACGCCAGCCCTTACTTGAGGACATCACTGGATGAGCATCGTGACCGACCTGCTGGCCAAACCCGGGGTGATCGCCGCCGGCGAATACGCCTATCGGGGCGACCGTTTTTCCTACCGGGGGGAATTGAGCGAAAACCACGCCCGCGTGGCCTCCATCATGTGCCGCGCCACCACCATGAGCGTTAACATGGAAGCCAGCATGCTGGAAGCCTTGCAGCCGCTCAGCGGCTTGTTACCGCCGCGCGGCTGGTTGGTGCACGGTCCCGGGTATACCGTCTGCGTGGTCGCCAACGTCTTTTGTCTGCTCGACAACCGCAAAGGTTCGATCAACGATCTCGTCGGCTTCATGTGCCAGGCGCTGGCCGCCATTCCTTCCGACATGATCTGAACCCGCCTCGATTAGACCGCTGAAGGGACAAGGAGAACAATACGCATGACCACACTTGACGATTTGATGAAATTGCCCGGTGCGATGGCCGCTTTCGAATTCCGGGGCAGCGGGGAAATGCTGGAGCACCGCATCGCTTACCCCGATCGGATCAACGAATCCACTCTCGATCTGTTGGCGCACATGTGCGCGGCCAATCTCAGCATCGCCACCATGCAGGCGCGCGGGTGGGAGAAGGTGACGGGGATGGAGGGGTTTTATCCGATCCAGGAATTCACCTTGATCGGCTTTGATTGGTCGGTGGTGGTCAGCGGCCTGCAGCGCGAACAGTACAAACAAGCCGGCAAATTCAGTCTGCCGCCGTTCATGGGTGTGGTCCTGGCCAACGAATCCGCCGATTATGAGGCCGCCTTCGGGCTCTTGGAGCGGAAGGAGCCGGTCCCATGAGCATGATCCGGCGCTTGTTGGCTTTGGACGGCGTCAACGTGATCTGCCATTTTCGCGATGACGGCTACCTGATTGAGGGCTACGGCCTGATGAGCCACAACGACATGGGCCGCCTGGCGCAGTTCGCCCGCGATTACCGACGGATCGCGCAAGGCAACGCCGACCAGCTTGCGATGTTCAGCGGGATGCGGGGATGGACCCCGCCTCACGGCTGGATTATCCGTGGAGCGACACAATCGCTGTGCGGTGTTGCTAATTTGGTATGCGTCGTGGACAGCACCGGCGCACCGTTGAACGAGATTTTAATGGAATTGCGCGAAGTATCGCATTGGTAGCTCTTGAATTATTCACAATGAAGCCCATCTAAGTATAATAAGGGTCTCAATCGCTGTTGTTTTTAATGCCTAAATCAGTGGCTTTTTTGATACTCTGTTGGTATGCTGATACATCATTATAAGTCCTCTCAGCGTTTCAGGGTGTTGGCGTTTATGTCAAAGCGGATCGTTTTTTCCATACTGGTTTCCACGCTATTAGGCGCATGCGCGCTTGATTCCATGCTGGTGGCCGCGCAACAAGTAGTCCCCGGTGGGCCGCCACCCGCCCGGACTCCTGTTGTCGGCCCGGCCGCTCCATCGCGTCCTGAAGCGGTCCCCACCGTGGCGAGCTTGCAAGCGGAGCAGGAAAGCTCGGCCCAGGACGAGATCGAGCCCGAGACGGCGATCAAGGCCGAGGCGGGCCCGCATGAGGACGTCGCCGCCGCGCCGCCGCCGTTGCCGCCCTGTCCGGCCGATGACGGCGCGCCGCAAACCCGGATCGCGGCGCAAATTTGCCAGCACGTCCGCGCCGAGCCTCCGCCGGCCCGGATCGTGGTGCAGTCTCGCGAGTTGCGCAAGCTGAACTATCTGATTCCTTTCTACGCCCAACGCAACTATCAGGCTGCCTGGTTAGATCGGCGGGCCCGGCCGACGCCGGCGGCGGCGGAGTTGCTCGGCGCGTTGGGCGAGGCCGACCAAGAAGGCTTGCGCGCGTCGGATTACGGTCGCGAGGGCTTGCAAAAATTGGAAACCGCGCTCCAACAGGGCGGGGCGGCCGACGCCAAGACGCTGGCGGAGTTTGATTTGTTGTTTACCGACGCTTATTTGAGCTACGGCTCTCATCTGCTGGCAGGTCGGTTTTCGCCCCTCAAGCTCGATCCCGAATGGGCGATCAAACCCCGCTCTCGCGATCTCGCGCAGGTGTTGAACGAGGCGCTGTCGGGCGGCAGCGGCAAAATCGCCGAGTCGCTGCGCGATCTCCCGCCGAAATCCAAGGGCTATACTCAGTTGCGCGAGGTGTTGCAGCGCTATCGCAAGGTCGAGCACGCCGGCGGCTGGCCCACGGTGGGCGCGGCGTTGGGGGTTGGCGCCCAAGGCGCGCAGGTGCGGAATTTGCGCGCGCGCTTGCAAGCCAGCGGCGATCTGACCGAAGCGGACGCCAGCAATAACCCGGTCTACGACAAAGCGGTCAGCGACGCGGTGCGCCGCTTTCAGAAACGGCACGGCCTGGGGGAAACCGGAACGGTCAACGGCGCGACCTTGACCGCCTTGAATGTGCCGCTTTCCCAACGGATCCGGCAGGTTGAACTGAATCTGGAACGCTGGCGCTGGCTGCCCGATGAATTCGGATCGCGCTACATTCTGGTCAACATTCCCAACTTCAAGATGAACGTGATCGAGGACGGCAAGCCGGTGATGGAGGCCAAGGTGGTGGTGGGTCGGGAAGAACGCCAGACCCCGACCTTTACCGCCAACATGGCCTATCTGGTGATGAGCCCGAAATGGTATGTGCCGCGCTCCATCGCCGTGAAGGATAAATTGCCGCAGCTCAAGCGCAACCCCTATTCCCTGGCCCGTCAGAACATCCGCATCTACAACAGCGCCGGGCAGCAAATCAATCCGGGGGCGGTCAACTGGAAAGCGATCGGCAAGGACAATTTCAATTACCACCTGCGTCAGGACGCCGGCCCCCGCAACGCGCTGGGCGGGATCAAATTCATGTTCCCGAACCCCTACAACGTCTACTTGCACGATACCCCCACGCGCGGTTTGTTCAGCCAAAACCAGCGGACCTTCAGCTCCGGGTGCATCCGGCTGTCCAATCCGGTGGAACTGGCGGAATACCTGCTCAAGCACGATCCGAAATGGAACCGACAGACGATCAAGGCCGCCGCCGCCAGCGGCAAGCAGCGGATCGTGAACCTGCCGCAACAGGTTCCGGTGTATTTGCTGTACTGGACCGCCTGGGTGGACGAGAACGGTCTGACCCATTTCCGGGGGGATATTTACAACCGCGACAAGCCGATGGTGCGCGCTTTGTATCAGGACGGTGGAACGCCCCGCAGCAAAGGCGCGTAATCGCGTCGGACTAGCATCAATCCCCCGACCGCATCGCTCGGGGGATTTTTATTTCAGCGGGGCGGCGGATGCGGGTGGCGTTGGGAGTGCAATATGACGGCTCGGCATTTCGCGGCTGGCAAGCGCAACGGCCGGAGCTAAGAACGCTCCAGGGTGTTTTGCAGCGGGCGCTGGCCCAGGTCGCGGATCATCCGGTCGGCCTGATCTGCGCCGGGCGCACCGACGCCGGGGTTCACGCTCTCGGTCAGGTGGTGCATTTCGAGACCGACGCCATCCGCTCGAATCGGGCCTGGGTCTTGGGGGGTAACGCCAACCTGCCGTCGGATCTCAGCCTGAGTTGGGCTTGCGCGGTGCCGGAGGATTTTCACGCCCGGTTTTCAGCGCAGGCCCGGCGTTACCGGTATCTGATTTTCAACCAAGCGCACCGGTCGGCGTTGTGGCGGGGCCGGGCCGCGTGGTGCCACCGGCCGCTGGATGCCGGCCGGATGTGGGCCGCCGGTCAGAGCTTGATCGGCGAGCACGATTTTAGTTCGTTCCGCGCCGCCGAGTGTCAGGCTCGCCACCCGCGCCGCGACCTCCGCGAGCTGACCGTCCGCCGTCAGGGCGACGGGGTGGTGCTGGAGGTGGAAGCCAACGCATTCTTGCACCATATGGTGCGCAATATCGCCGGCGTGTTGATGGCGATCGGCGCGGGCGAGCGACCGGTCGAATGGGCGCGAGAGGTGCTGGAACAGCGCGACCGCACCCAAGCCGGCGTGACGGCCCCGGCCGAAGGTTTGTATTTGCTGGCGGTGCGTTACCCACCGCGCTTCGGCTTGCCGCCCCCCCCGGCGACCGCGCCGGGATTCGTGACATCCAGCGAGGAGCCTGACTGATGCGAGAAGACTTACAACCCGGATTGACCGGCGAGTTCGATTTCGTCGTGCCGCCGGATAAGACCGTCCCCCATCTTTATCCCGAAGCGCCCGAATTTCAGGCCATGCCCGAGGTATTCGCCACCGGCTTCATGGTCGGTTTGATCGAATGGGCCTGCATTCAAGCCCTGAACCCCTATCTGGATTGGCCGCGCGAACAGTCGGTGGGCACCCATGTTGATCTCAGCCATACGGCGGCTACGCCGCCCGGCTTCACGGTGAAGGTGAAGGTGAAGCTGGTCGAAAAGGAGGGGAAAAAGCTGAAATTCGCGGTCGAGGCTCACGATGGCGTCGAGCCGATCTGTCAGGGGACGCACCAACGCTTCGTGATCGACGCCGCCAAGTTCAACGCCAAAACGGCGGAAAAAGCCGCCAAGCGCGGTTGATGCCGGACCAACATGAGGCTCGCGCCGGATGGCCTATCGCCCGGCGCGTCCTGGTCGTGGCGGTTGCGGTCGCCTTGCTCGGGGGAAGCGTGCTAATGGCGTTGAGGGCGGCGGGCGAAAAGCTGGTCTACTTTCCGAAACCGCTCGCGCCGGGCGCCGCTCAAGCGATTCTGGCCCGCCATCCCCGAGTCGTCGAGGTGTCTATCGCGGCGCAAGACGGCGCGCGCTTGCACGGCTGGCGGGTCCCGGCCGGCGCGGGTCCGGCGGCGCGGCCGCTGGCGCTTTACTTCGGCGGCAACGCCGAGGAAGTCTCGTGGATGCTGGAGTTCAGCGCGGTCTTCGCCGGATGGGATTTGGCCTTGCTCAACTATCGAGGTTACGGGTTGAGCGGCGGCAAGCCGAGCGAGCGGCATCTGTTGGCCGACGCGCTGGCGATTTACGATCATCTCGTCCGCCAGCCGGATATCGACCCCGCCCGCGTGGCGGTGATCGGCCGCAGCCTGGGCAGCGGCGTCGCCAGTTATCTCGCCAGCCGACGGCCGGTCGCGGGCGTGTTGTTGATCACCCCTTTCGACAGCATCACCGAGATCGCGCGCAACTTTTATCCGTTCTTGCCAGTGCGCTGGGCGCTCGGCGATCTTTACGATTCCGCCGCGCTCGCGCCGGCAATCGACGCGCCGCTGCGCATGATCGTGGCCGGGCGCGACGAGATCATTCCGGGCCGAAATTCGCAACGGTTGTTCGAGGCTTGGCGCGGCCCGAAGGTGCAAACGATCATTGCTGACGCCGGCCACAACGATCTTCAGCGCTATCGCGAGTACTGGCAGGCCATCCAGGATTTTCTACAGACTTCGAAAGCGGATGCGAAAAGCCGGTGAAGTCACCCCGTTCGTTCAGTCCGAGATTGAGGTGGATTTCGCGAGTTCCGGGTGGCGGAAGCAGCGCGTCAGGTGATCGTTGACCATGCCGGCGGCTTGCATGAAGGCGTAGCAGATAGTAGGGCCGACAAAGCTGAAGCCGAGCCGCTTCAAATCCCGGCTCATCGCCTCGGCTTCGGGGGTTTTAACCGGCACCTCGGCCAGCGAGTTCCACGCATTCTGGCGCGGCGTTCCATCCACGTAACGCCAGAGGAAGGGACCGAGCGCGCCGTGCCGGTCGCGAAGCGTCAGATAAGCCTTGGCATTGTTGACCGCCGCCGCGATTTTGAGCCGGTTGCGGACGATGCCGGGATCGGCGAGCAGTTTCGCGATGCGCCGGTCATCGTAGCGGGCGATCCGTTCCGGATCGAAACCATCGAACGCGCATCGGTAGTTTTCCCGCTTGCGCAGGATCGTCAACCAACTCAACCCGGCTTGCGCGCCGTCGAGCACCAACATTTCAAACAGCGCGCGGTCGTCATGGACGGGAACACCCCATTCCTGATCGTGGTAGCGCACGTACAGCGGATCGCCGCCGCACCAGTCACAACGTTCGAGATTCATGGCGGTCCTATTAGCCGGCAGCTGGAAAAATCTTCGCGGCGGGTAGCGACCGCCGACGGATGGGCATCAGCAGACTATCACAGCGAGGTCTTGGCATGTGCGGCCGTTTTATTCAGGCAGTTTCAGGCGAGGTCTTGGCCCAACAACTGGGCTTGCCGCTACCCGCCGGCTATTCGATGCGCTACAACGTATCCCCCAATCAAACCGTGCTGGGCGTCCGCGCTGTCGCCGACGGCGGTCGGGAACTGGTTTGGCTGCGTTGGGGCTTGATTCCGGCCTGGTCGCCGGAGCCTCGGGTGAAATACAGCACCATCAACGCCCGCGCCGAGACGGTGGCGGAAAAGCCGACTTACCGTCAGGCGTTCCGCCAGCGCCGCTGCCTGATCCCCGCCGACGGTTTTTATGAGTGGCGAAAGATCGATGATCGAAAACAACCTTATTTCATCGGCTTGCAAGATGGCGCTCCGTTTGTGTTCGCCGGTTTGTGGGAGCGTTGGGAACGGGAGGGGCAAGCCGTGGAATCCTGCACGATTCTGGTGACGCAAGCCAACGAGCGCATCGGGGAGATTCACGACCGGATGCCGGTGATTCTAGAGCCGAAGGATTATGACGGCTGGCTTGACCCCGGCGCGCGCGATCCCGAAAAGTTGCTGCCATTTCTGCGTTCCTATCCCGCAGAGTGCATCCGGCTTTGGCCAGTGGGGACTGCGGTCAACCGCCCGACCAGTCAAGGGCCTGAACTGATGGCGGCTATTTAAGATAATTTATTGTTTTTTATGGGATGAAATTTGAAAAACCTCCTCTTTTTGTGTACCGGCAACTACTACCGGAGCCGGTTTTGCGAGCTGTATTTCAACCATCATGCGCAGCAGCGCGATCTGTCTTGGCGGGCGGATTCGCGGGGCCTGGCGCCGGATATCACTGTGTTTCGCAATCCCGGCCCCTTGTCGCCCTATAGCCTGGAGGCGCTTCAAGCGTTGGGCATTCGCTCGGATGAGAAGCCGCGTCGCCCATTGACCGTGTACCCCGCCGATTTTCTCGCGGCGGACCGGATCATCGCCTTAAGCCGACGCGAGCATGAACCGATGTTGAAAGCGTATTTCCCCAGTTATGAGGCGCGGGTGGAGTATTGGGAAGTCGGCGATATCGCCATCGAATCGCCTGCTGAAGCCGTCAGAAAAATGATCGGGTTGACCGAACAGTTGTTGAGCGAGATTCAAACGGGTGAGTCGGTAGAGGGCTAGCTCGATTCAATTACAAGTATTTTATTATTGATACAATATAAAAGATGAATTACAATAATCGTGTATTATTAACATCTAAATGGGTCTTGCTCGTTCGCGTTGTCGCAATTGAGTTCGGGCGATTTTTAAGGAGCGCAGATGATCGGCGCGGTGCATTCAGGTTACGCGAGTATTCAGTCCGGCATGAGGCTGATGGACAGCAGCGCGGGCGCCATCGCCCGTCAGGGCGTGGTGTCGTCTGAATCAGGGAATGCCACGAGCGGCGGAACCTCATCGGAAGGTCGTTCGATGATTTCACCCACCGGGGACATCACCCAAGCCTTGCTCGAACAACGCCAGGCGCTCTATCAAGTTCAGGCGGGAGCCAAAATCATCCAGACCAGCGACAAAGCGCTGGGCAGTTTGTTAGACGCGCTGGCTTGAGAAGCGACCGCCAGAGGCTTTTCGCGCCGTGCGGCAAGGGGATCGAGAAGGTGGTCGGGGTGACAGGATTTGAACCTGCGACTTCTGCCTCCCGAAGGCAGCGCTCTACCAGGCTGAGCTACACCCCGACAGGGGATCAATAACGGCGGTTGACCGCGAACCGCGCCAAGCCGATCAATGCGTCTCTGGCAGGAGATTCCGGAAGCATCGGCAAATGGGCGATGGCCCGGTCGGCCTCTTTCGCGGCGAGGCGCGAAGTATAGTCTAGCGCCCCGGTCGACTCAATAGTGCGGGTCACAATCTCGATATGCTCCAGACCTCCCTGTTCGATGGCGCTTCGAATCAGGCGAATCTCCTCGGGCGCGCCGTGGCGCATGGCGTGGATCAGCGGCAGGGTGGGCTTGCCTTCAGCCAGATCGTCGCCG
This sequence comes from Competibacteraceae bacterium UBA6584, assembly GCA_002433805.1. Classification (GTDB taxonomy): domain Bacteria; phylum Pseudomonadota; class Gammaproteobacteria; order Competibacterales; family Competibacteraceae; genus Competibacter_A. Next base: position 12,491 of record DJIW01000141.1, read on the forward strand.
ATGTTTTTTCCCATCTCGGCGCTGGAGGCGTTGTAATCCAACACATCGTCGATCAACTGAAACGCGGTGCCCAAGTGTAAACCGTATCGCGCCAGGGCCAACTCCTCCTCGCGCGGTCGCTCGGCCAGCACCGCGCCCAGTCGCGCCGCCGCTTCGAACAGCTTGGCGGTCTTGCAGTGAATCACCGCCATGTAGCGTTCCTCGGTGGTGTCGGGATCGTGGCAGTTCAGCAACTGCATCACCTCGCCCTCGGCGATGGTGTTGGTGGTATCCGCCATGATGTCCATGACCCGCATGCTGCCGATGCCGACCATCATCTGAAACGAGCGCGAATACAGAAAATCGCCCACCAGCACGCTGGCCTGATTGCCCCAAAGCGCATTGGCCGTTTCCCGGCCACGCCGCAGGCTGGATTCATCGACCACATCGTCGTGCAACAGGGTGGCGGTGTGGATGAACTCAACGATGGCGGCGGCGTCGATGTGCTGTCGGCCGCCGTAACCGCAGGCTCGGGCCGCAAGCAACACGGTGACCGGCCGCAACCGCTTGCCGCCGCCGTCGATGATGTAACCCGCCAATTGATTGATCAGCGCCACGTCCGAATGGAGCTGGCGGCGGATCAACGCATCGACGGCATGGAGGTCGTCCGCGATGGGAACGCGGATTTGTTCGATATTCATAAGGCAGGCGGCTTGGATGAAAACCCCCGTCATGCTACGGATTGACCGCCAGAGGGTCAAGGCAGGCGGCCCAGCGCCGAAGGGGCTAGGAATGTGTTTGACCTCGACCGGCCGCGCCGCTAGAATTCTCCCCCTTTAGTCGGGACGGCCGAATCGTTTTGGAGAGTTCATCATGTACGCTGTAATCAAGACCGGGGGCAAACAATACCGGGTGGCCGAGGGTCAGACCCTCAAAGTCGAAAAGCTCGATGTTGATGAAGGCGCTTCCGTGGAGTTTGATACGGTGTTGATGATCGCCGACGGCGATCAGGTCAAGGTCGGCGCGCCCTACATCGATGGCGCGCGGGTCAGCGCCACGGTCAAATCCCAAGGGCGCGGACCCAAGGTTTTGATTATCAAATTCCGTCGCCGCAAGCACTATCGCAAAACCCAGGGCCACCGCCAGAGCTTTACCGAATTGCGAATCAACGGCATCAGCGGATCGTCCGCCTCCGCTTTGCGCAAAGCCGAAGCGCCGGTGACCCAAAAGGCCGAAGCACCGACTTTGCAAAAAGCGGAAGCGGCGTCCGTTCAAGAGGATTGAGCCATGGCACACAAAAAAGCAGGCGGCAGCAGCCGCAACGGGCGCGACTCTCAGGCGCAGCGTTTGGGGGTCAAACTGTTCGGGGGCCAGTTGGCGATTCCGGGCAACATCATCGTCCGCCAGCGCGGCACCAAATTCCATCCGGGCGCGAACGTGGGTTGCGGCAAGGACTATACCTTGTACGCCAAGGTGGAAGGGCATGTGACCTTTGAAACCAAGGGCCCGTTCAGCCGCAAATATGTGAGCGTCTACCCGGCGCCGCAGTGAGCCGGGAATCCGGGCGCAGCGAAAGCCCCGCATGGGGCTTTTCTTTTGGGTCCGGTTTGAGGAAAGCCGATGAAATTCGTCGATGAAGTGACCATCCGGGTCGAGGCCGGCGACGGCGGCGACGGTTGCGTCAGCTTCCGGCGGGAGAAGTATATTCCCTTGGGCGGGCCCGACGGCGGCGACGGCGGCGACGGCGGCAGCATCTATCTGCAAGCCGACGCCGAACTCAACACCCTGGCGGATTATCGCTACACCCGGCTGTTTAGGGCCGAACACGGCCAAAAGGGCGGGGGGGCTAATTGCACCGGCCGAGGCGGCGCGGACCTCAGCGTGGTCGTGCCGGTCGGCACCGTGGCGCACGATGTCGAAACCGGCGAACTGATCGGCGATCTGGTCGAACCCGGCCAACGCTTGCTGGTGGCGCGCGGCGGGTTTCACGGCCTCGGCAACACCCGCTACAAGAGCAGCACCAACCGCGCCCCGCGCCAGTCCAAACCGGGCACGCCGGGCGAGGCGCGCGATCTGCGGCTGGAGTTGAAAGTCATCGCCGATGTCGGCTTGTTGGGCATGCCAAACGCCGGCAAATCGACCCTGATCCGCGCCGTGTCCGCCGCCCGACCCAAGGTCGCCGATTATCCCTTCACCACCCTGCATCCCAATTTGGGAGTGGTGCGAGTCGGGCCGTTGCGCAGCTTCGTCATGGCGGATATTCCAGGACTGATCGAGGGCGCGGCGGAAGGCGCGGGTTTAGGGATTCAGTTCCTGCGGCATTTAGCGCGCACTCGACTGTTGCTGCATGTCATCGACGTTTCGCCCCATAGCGACAGCGGCGATCCTATTCAGGACGCGCGGATCATCCTGAAGGAACTCAAACGCTACAGTCCGGAACTGGCGGAGCGGGAACGCTGGCTGGTGTTCAACAAGCTGGATATGGTGCCGCGAGAAGAGCGCAAGCCGCTGGTGGCGAAGATCCGCCGCGCGCTGCGCTGGCGTGGCCCGCAGTTCGCCATTTCCGCGCTCTCCGGGGAAGGAACCGAGGCGTTGGCGCAAGCGGTGATGGAACGGCTGGAAGCCATCCAGCGGGCGCGGGCGGTTGAAACGAACCCAGCGACCGCGCCGCCAGTCGATGACGGGGCACGTGATGTTTAGCAAGACCCGCGAACAGTTGGGCGCGGCCCAACGCTGGGTGGTCAAGATCGGCAGCGCCATGATCACCAACGACGGCCAGGGCTTGGACAGTTTTTCCATCGACGCCTGGGTGGCGCAGATGGCGGAGCTGCATCAAGCCGGCCGGGAAGTGTTGCTGGTCACGTCCGGCGCGGTGGCCGAGGGGATGCGCCGCTTGGCTTGGTCGCAACGGCCGACCGCGCTGGCCGATTTGCAGGCGGCGGCGGCGGTCGGGCAGATGGGCTTGGTGCAAGCCTGGGAATCGGCGTTCGCCCGCCATCGGATTCAAACCGCTCAGGTTCTGCTCACTCACGAAGACGCCGCCGACCGCCAGCGCTATCTCAACATCCGCAACACCTTGCGGACTCTGCTGCGGTTGCGGGTAGTGCCGGTCATCAACGAAAACGACACGGTGGCTTTTGAGGAAATCCGCTTCGGCGACAACGATACCCTGGGCGCTTTGGTGGCGAATCTGGTCGAGGCCGAACTGTACGTCATCCTGACCGACCAGCAGGGGCTGTACGACAAGAATCCGCGCCAGTTCCCCGACGCGCGGCTGATCGGCGAAGGCAAGGCCGGCGATGCGGCGCTGGAAGCGATGGCGAGCGGAGCCGGCAGCTTGGGCAGCGGCGGTATGTCCACCAAACTCCATGCGGCGGCCAAGGCGGCGCGCTCCGGCGCGTTCACGCTGCTGGCCTGGGGGCGCGAGCCGGAGGTGCTGCGGCGGGTCGCGGCCGGGGAGAATTTGGGGACTTTACTGCGGCCGAGCCAAAGCCCGCTGGCGGCGCGCAAGCAGTGGCTGGCGGTGCAGTTGCAGGTCAAGGGCCGGCTACGGCTGGACGGCGGCGCGGCGCGGGCGTTGCGCGCCGATGGTAAAAGTCTGTTGCCGGTCGGGGTGACGGCGGTGGAAGGCCGTTTCGACCGGGGCGATCTGGTGTCCTGCCTGGACCCGACGGGCGATGAGATCGCGCGCGGGCTGGTGAACTACGCCACCGATCAAGCCTTGCTGTTGATCGGCAAGACCACCCGCCGGATCGAGGCGTCCGTCGGCCACATCGACGAGCCGGAGTTGATTCACCGCGACAATCTGGTCTTGGTCGCGGCTGAGCCGCGCGCCGGCTAGGCAGCTTTTGAACGGAGCGATGCAAAAGGCCGCCGACGCGGCCTTTTTCGCATCGTCCTACAAGCTGTCGCCAAAATCCTGCCGGAACCGCGCCACCAGTTTTTCCTGCCAGTCGGACACCGGTTTCAGTCGGCCGTAAAAGAACCGCAAGATTTCCGGCTCCTCGGTGAATTCCAAGCCGCCGATCAAGGCGCGATGCTCGTACAGCCAACTGATGCGGTCGATGGCGTATTTGACTTGCGAGAGGGTGAACACCCGGCGCGGCAGGGCGAGGCGCAACAGCTCCATGTTGGAAAACACCTCATTGCCGTCGGGATCGCGCTGTTCGGACAGCGTGCCGCGCGATGCGACTCTTTCATTGCGCTCCTCAACAAATCGTGGCGGCGGGCGGCGAACTGCTCTTTCGTGTCATGGTAGTAGCGCGGCGTTTCCATTATCTTCTCCAGGTTCCCTGGCGGCCCCGCGCCGCCTTCGATGGTTCCTATATTACCGATATCGTATACGATAGTCAATAGGGTAATGAAAATATTTTAGAAATATCGTATACTGCTCGCATGAACAAAAAAATAGAGACAACCGCGCAGCAACGCGCGAAAAAGTCGTATGAGCAGCGCACCGAAAACCGGGTGGTTCCGGTGCGGCTTGGGACAGATTCGAGAGCGCGGCTGGATCGGCTGGCGGCGACTTACGGCGGGCGACGCGCGGCGATTGAAGCGGCGCTGGAGGTGCTGGAGCGGACGGACCGGCATCTGGACGACGCCGGATCTTAATCCAGATGGTGCCCGAACGGGTGCCCGATGCGGCATCCGTAGGCACTACGCCAGAAACTACGACAATAAATAAAGGGCTTGCGCAACATGGCAAGCCCTTGTTTTTTTGGTGCCGGAAAGAGGATTCGAACCTCCGACCTACTAATTACGAATCAGTTGCTCTACCGACTGAGCTATTCCGGCGATCATTATAAGGTTGACGAATCTAACCAGTTCGAGCTTTAAATTCAAGTCGTAATGACGGCAATCGGCTTGAGGCCCCGCGCGCTAAATCGACGGCTTCAGTCAAGCGTCTCGCTGGAGCTGGAGCGCCAGATAGTCGCCGAGCAGCGTCTGCAAATCAGCGTGAAAACGCCGGGCGGCGGCGGGCGTCAGCCGGTGTTGGGCGTTGAGCAGGGCCCCGTAATACAAGCCGGTCAGGATCGGCCGATGGCGGGGTGCGTCAGGCTCCGCCAGTTCCCGCAAGGCTTGGACCAGCGGATGAGCCGCGTTCAGAAACAAATCCAACGGTTGTCGGCGCAATCGGTCGCGCACCTCGCCGGCCAGTTCCGCCAGTCCGTCCAACAAAAACGGTTTTTCCAACGCCCTTTCCATCTCGTCGAACGCCGAAACGCGGCGGCCGGCCAGCAACACCGCGCTTAAATCAGCCGGTTGGAAGCGGCGGACCTGGGTTTTTACCTGGATTTCCCGTTCGGCCAGCGCCCGATCCATCGCCCGTTCCAAGCGCGCATAAAGCGCGTGCTCCTCGGCGTTCAAGCGTTGATAGAGCGCTGGATCGTCCAGGCGGTCCAGCGCTTTGAGCATTACGGTTTCGGAATGCTGGTCGGCGTAACGGCGCAGAAGCGTTTCATCGAAGGGCCGGCCGGCGTTGATCGCCAGCAGGCCGCGCGCTTGGCAGAGCGCGTAGAACTGGTTGGCGTCGGCTTCATGGGTGAAGAAATACAGCGGTCGCTTGCCGTCGCTGGGCGATTGACGGCTGAGATAGTCGGGCAAGGTCAACTGGCCTTGATGGGTCTCGAACGGTAAGTGTTCCAACACCGCCGCGCCGAATTGCGGATGCCGCGCCGCCATCCCCTTGATGGCGTCGTGTTGCCAGTCGCACAGCTGCAGAAAACGCGGTCGGTCGCGCTCGGCCAGATCGAGCAGGGTCGAGACGATGGTTTCGCCCAAGGCTTCGCGCAGGGCGTCATAAGTTGTATCGCGCAGGACGTTATCGCGGGCGGCGGTCGGCTGCAGGTCCGGGCAATCCACCACGCCGCGCGCGAACCGCGCCCATTCGGGCAACATTTCCGCATCGTTCGGACGGATGGACATCCGCGCTTGAAACAGATCGACCGTGCCGCCGGTCCGACTGGCGGGCGCGTAGCGGGCGGGGATATAAAGACCGCCCGACGCTTTCGGCCGCGCCAGATCGACCGGAATGACTAGCGCCGGGGGATCGGCATAGCGCTGGCTCAGAAAAGCGGTCAACAAGCGTTCGCGCTCGCCGGCATTCCGCCAGTCCGGTTCGTGCCAGGGGGCATTGACGGCGTTGACCGGGCCGAAGCCGTTGAGCAGGATCGGATAGGGCAGGAAATCGGCGTAGCGTCGGACGGTTTGATGCAGCAGTCGGCCATCAAGAAAGGCACCGCGCTCGGCCGCCAGCTTGATTGAAACTCGGGTGCCGGGCGGTTGGGCGTTTGCGGGCAAGGCGTCCAGTTGGTAATCCTCGCCGCCGTGATTGATCCAGCGCCAAGCGTGGTCCGCGCCCGCCTTGCGGGTATGGACTTCGATCCGTTCCGCCACCACGAAGGCCGATAACAGACCAATGCCGAACTGGCCGATGGTGGCGGCCGCCACCTCGCGGGCGGCCAGCTCGCGGGCGCGGCTGCCGGTGCCGGTGCTGCCGATGACGCTTAGAAATTCCTCGATGTCCCGTCGGTCCATGCCGGTGCCGTTATCGCTGAACCGTAGTTCGCGGGTGGATTCGTCCGCATCGATGCGAATTTCGCCCGCCGGATCGGGCTGGGCGATTTGCCGTAATTGAATGCTGTCGTGCGCGTTCTGCAACAGTTCGCGGACGAACACGTCCGGCTCCGGATACAAGCTCTTGGCCAACAATCGGACCAGACCTTGAAAGCTGGCGCGCATCTTGGGCATGGGGCGGCGACTCCTGGATGGCGTTGGGTGCGGTAAGATGAGCGGATTACGGGAGAACGCTTTATGCAACAAGAATCCCTCGACGGTAAACCGCTTGCCAGACCGGGCGATCAAGCCTTGCTCGACGCCTATTATCAGGAACCGATCAAGCAGGCGGAACGCTTTGCCGATTTGGCAAAGGAGCTGTTCAAGCTGGAGCTGGCGATTCCGGGGATTTACGCCGCTGCGTTGCGTTTGGTCGAACCGCCGGCGGCCAACAAGATCGGGGTATTGATCGCGTTTTTATTATGGGCGGCGGCGATGATTTTGACCTTGCGGGCGATGATTCCGCGCCGTTATACGGTTTTGGAAAGTGTAGTTCGCTCGGGTCGGCCGGCGCGCCGTGGAGAGGCGCTTAGTATTGAGGAGTATTTTCAACGGAGTTTGCAAGATAAGAAAATATTGTCGTTGGCTTCGATTCCTTTATTTTTTGGTGGAAGTATTGCCGCCGTCTGGGCAGTATTGATCTGAATATAGTCAAGGAGACTTTCTCGTCATGCGGCAGCCATTGCAAATCAAGTGCTGGAAATGCAAGGAAGTTTTTACGATGAGCGCCGAGCCTTCCCGCAAGTCCGGCCCGCTGGTTGAGATGGCGCTTCCTTGCCCTTTCTGTGAAGCCGTCAATCAGGTGACCGTGCGCACCAATCAAGTGAAATCCGGCGTTTTGTATCGAGACGGCCAGACCGCCGAAGCGGTTGAGTTGGACCAGCCCGGCGCGTTGCTGGGTCAAGTGTTCGAGGGGACGCCGCCCGACAAGACTTGAGGGATTCCACCATGCCGGCCCATCTCCACACCCCATTGATTTTGCAGCCACCCGCCGATGCGGTTAGCCGCTTTCCTGATGTGGTCAAGCTGGCTCACGATTTGTCGCTGGATTACGTCCATCGGCGCGTGGTGATGGAGCAGGCTTTACGAGCTATGGGCGGTGCGCTGTGGCGAACGCTGGGCGCGGATGAGGCGCTCGCTGCCGCGCGTCAAGCTGCCGGCACGCGGATCTTGCCGCTGATTCTCGACAGCGCCGACCCGGCGATTCAGTCGTTGCCTTGGGAATGTCTGCATCATCCCGAACATGGCTTTTTGGGCAAGCATCTCGGTTTCAGCCTGACGCGCCGCTTGTCTCCCGAATCGTCTGCTACCGCCGATCTGCCTAAAGGCCCGCTGAAAGTTTTGCTGTTCACCGCCTTGCCCGACGATCTGGATCAAGAGAAAGAACGGCTGGACGTGGAAAGCGAGCAGGCGAACGTGCTGGAGGCGCTGGACCCGCTGATTCATCGGGGTTTGGTGGAATTGACCACGCCCGATGATGGGCGCTTCGAACATTTTCGGCAGCTTCTCCGGGAACAGGAATTTCATCTGGTGTTCCTGAGCGGCCACGGAAAATTCAACGCCGACCCGCTGCTGGGTGAGACTGGCGCGTGGTTTCTGTTCGAGGGTGCGGATGGCCGGGGCGATCCGGTCGAAGGCAAGGAATTGGCGCAAGCGTTTTCGGGAACCGCCGTGCAAGCGGTGGTGTTATCGGCTTGCCAGTCGGGCAAATCGGCGTCCGCCGATCTCGGCTCCAGCTTGGCGGTGCGCTTGCTGCATGTGGGGTTGCCGCATGTGGTGGGGATGCGGGAATCCATTCTGGACGTGGCGGGCATTCATTTCGCTCATGCCTTGTGCGAGGCGCTGGGTCGGCAGGAACGCTTGGATGTTGCCTTGCAAGCGGCGCGGAGCGCGATTGCTGAATCACCAACGCTGACCGGGCCGCGCAAGGATGTCTCCGGCGCGACGGAGCAGAGTTGGGGGCAATGGTGTTTGCCGCTGCTGTATAGCCGCGATCCCGCGCAAGCCTTGATCGACTGGCAGTTTCAGCCGGTTCCGCCGCAAATGCCGTTGGAGCGCTATCACGAAATCGCCGGTATGTCGTTGCCCGCCGCGTTTATCGGGCGGCGGCGAGAATTGCGCGAACTGGGCCAACTCGTGTGCGGCGACCGGCCGGGGCAATGCCTGCTCACCGGTGCGGGCGGTCAGGGCAAAACCAGTCTGGCGGGGCGTTTGGCGCAGCGGTTGGAAGCGCGCGGCTGGCTGGTGCGGGCCTACACGGCGCGGCGGGAGAGCAGTTGGGGCGATTTCGTCAATGAGTTGCTGTTTTGTTTGCAGAAACCGCTTTCGGAACAGATCGATAAAGCGCTATTGCGCTGTCGGACGGAAGCCGACAAGGCGCGGTTGATAGCGCGAGCCTTGTTGCAGCAAACCAGCGGCAAGCTGGCGCTGGTGTTCGACAACCTGGAAACCTTGCAAGACCCAAAGACGAGAGAAATCACCGACAAAGCGGTAGCCGCTTGGCTGGATGCCTGCAAGCCCGGTTCCGACCCCGCGCCGGTGGTGTTGGTGACTTCGCGCTGGGCGATTCCCGGTTGGGAGGGAGACCGGCGGGTGCAGCGGCCACTTGGAGCGCCGCTGTACGGGGATTTCCTGCGCTTTCACCAGCAGTTGGGCGGAGCGCCGTGGGGCGCGGAGCGGTTGCGCCGGTTGTATGTGGCACTGGGGGGCAATTTCAAGGGCCTGGAATTTTTCCACGCCTTGAACCAGGTGGCCGGGGATGATGAGGCGTTTCTCCGGCAACTGGAACAGTCCAGGAAGGAACTGCAACTCTACATGGCGGTGGAGAAGCTGGTCGGCTATCTGCAACCCGCCGAGCGGGAATTGCTGAACCGATTGCGCGCTTATTTGGCGCCGACGTTTGCGGATGGGGTGCGCATCGTCGCCCAGGATTTGGCCGAGCCGGAGCGGTTGTTGCGGCGATTGGTCGGATTATCGCTGGTGGAAGTGGAGATAGAGCCAGCATTGCATTTACCGCGCTACCGCTTGTCGCCGGTGGTGGCGGATTGGTTGCGAGAACATGAGCCAGAACCAACCAGCGAAATTGAACAGCGCGCGGCACGATATCAGCATTGGGTGTTTGACAACCTACTGGACACTTTGGAACAGGCGCTCATCGCGCATGAAGCATTGCGGCAGAGCGGCTTAGATGAAGACGCCGCGCGGTTTGCGTTGAACCCTATCGTTCCTTATTTCGACCGAATCGGCCTGTATCACACCTTGCTCAAGGAATGGTTGCCCGCGTTACGGGAAAGCCAGAATCAGGAATTGCGGGCGGATGCGCTGAACCGATCCGGCAAAACTTGCTTTCATGTCGGCCAGTACGACGAAGCCAAACCATTTTTGGAGGAGTCGCTGGCCATCCAA
>DJIW01000142.1 GCA_002433805.1 Competibacteraceae bacterium UBA6584
GCGCATCATCGACAAGCGCGGGATCGATGCCGTGCTTGTGGATCTGCGCGCTCAAGGCGTCAAGGTGTAATCAGGAGTACGATCATGCGTGATAAGATCAAGATGGTTTCCACCGCCGGAACGGGGCATTTTTACACCACGACCAAAAACAAGCGCACCACGCCGGAAAAGCTCGAAATGAAGAAATTCGATCCGGTGGTCCGCAAGCATGTTCCTTACAAGGAAGCCAAGATCAAATAATGCTTTTGGCGAGCACCGCTGAAACCGAATCAAAAACCCGCCATGAGCGGGTTTTTGATTGTGGAGCTTAGGCCGGATGGGTGGAGTAGCCGCGCAACGCCCGCGCGAATTCCCGCAGCGATTGAATGCCGCTCGATTCGGCGCGAGCGCACCATTCTTGTAGCGTCGCCAGCAATTTTTCGTGGCTGAAGGTCGTGCGGCTCCAGACGCTTTGCAAGGCGAGCCGAAACTCATAGACCGTTTGCAACGGCTGGCTCATGGCCAAGGCATGCTTCAACCGGTCGCGTTCGCGTTCGTTCAAGCGATCGGCTTCGCGAATCAACAAGCGCCGGGTTCGCTTCAACACGCGCCGCCGTGGATTGTCCGCTTTATGCAATTCCTCCCGCAGCACCGGCGCGATGACATCGCGCCCAAAATCGGCCATGACGTACAAACGGTGGAGCACGACCGCGCGCAGGGTGTCCAGATCGATCATCTGCTTGTCCGGGCGTTGTTGCGGGGTCGGGGCGATTTTCTTCACGTGCGCCAACTTTAGATGGCCCAATAGCTGGATATAAAACCAGCCGATATCGAATTCCCACCATTTGTTGGAAAGTTTGGCGGAACTGGGGAAAGCGTGATGGTTGTTATGCAGCTCCTCGCCGCCGATCAAAATGCCCAGCGGCGACAGGTTGGTCGAAGCGTCGCGCGGTTCGTAATTGCGATAACCCCAGTAATGGCCTAGTCCGTTGATAACGCCCGCGGCCCAGAAGGGAATCCAGATCAGTTGCACCGCCCAGACCGTCAAGCCGACGATGCCGAACAGCAGCAGGTCCACGCCTAACAGCACGGTGCAACCGAGTCGGTCATGGGGAGTGTAAACATGCCGTTCCAACCAATCATCGGGCGTCCCATGCCCGTAGCGCGCCAAAGTTTCCCGGTCGAGGGCTTCCGAGCGGTAGAGCTCGACCCCTTGCCACAGCACCTTGCGAATGCCGAGCACTTGCGGGCTGTGCGGGTCGTCTGGCGTTTCACATTTGGCGTGATGCTTGCGGTGGATGGCGACCCACTGTTTGGTGACCATGCCGGTGGTCAGCCACAGCCAAAATCGGAAGAAATGGCTGACGCAGGGATGGAGATCGAGCGCGCGGTGCGCCTGCGCGCGATGCAGGAAAATGGTGACGGATAGGATCGTAACGTGGGTGAGGATCAGCGTGGTTAAAAGCAACTCTGGTAACGATAAAGCCAATAAACCATCAGCGAGAAAAGTCAACGCGACATCCTTTAAGCAGGCATGAAATTGTTACGATTACACCGAGTCCTGATCGCTCCTTCAATCATTCGACTCGCTACGATCCCTTTGATTCTAGGACTCGTTCAGATTTTTCGCCACCAACCAGTAGCCGATGCTCAGCGCCAGAACCACCGCCGCGATCGCCCAGACATAATCTGATCCGATAGTCTTATAATCCAAGACGATCACCTTGCGGGCGATAGCCATCAATGCCGTGGCAAGCACCATTTTGACGTGCACCACGTCATCTCGTAAATAAAGAACGATGTTTAATAATATTTCGATCGCGATCAGGGTTATCATGAACGCACTGAATAAGATCAAAATATCGTTTACGGTCAGCAAACCGACCGGCGGCTCCATGAGGCGCTGATAGAGAATCCAGGCCACATCGGCGACGCTCCAAACGATCACCAGCGTCATTAAAACCGCTAACGCCCGCACGCAAAGGCGAGTGATCACGAGCAAGCTGCTCACCAGCGGCTCTTGCCGGGGATCGATATGTAAACCCTCGGGCCGCTCGGAGCCGAGAGCTTGAGGTCGGTCTGACTGTGGTTCCATGACGCGGTGAATCGAAAAAGGCGCAGCAAGTGAAGAAACTCGAAGCTATGCTACAGCGCGCCTGTTACCAATATCCATTGAAACTTTCATGAGCGGCGACATCTTGGTGCGGGTGGAAGGATTGACCCGACGTTATGGGGAGCAACGGGTCGTCGACGATCTCAACTTCACCCTCGCCAAGGGTCAGATTCTGGGATTTCTCGGTCCCAACGGCGCGGGTAAATCGACCACGCTGCGGATGCTGGCGGGGGTGCTCGCCCCAGACGCCGGACGGATCGTCATCGACGGCCATGATTTGATCGACGATCCCCAGGCGGCCAAACAGGCGATCGGTTATCTGCCGGAGCAACCGCCGCTTTATCAAGAGCTGACCGTGGACGAGCAATTACAGTACAGCGCCCGCCTGCGCGGCCTCGGTCGCGCGGCCAGCCGCTCGGCGGCGGCGCGGGTTAAGGAACGTTGCGGGTTGACCGCCGTCGGCCGGCGCTTGAACGGCAGTCTGTCCAAGGGATACCAACAACGGGTCGGCATCGCGCAGGCGATTGTTCACGATCCGCCGGTGATTGTGCTGGATGAGCCGACTGTCGGTCTGGACCCGCTCCAGCTCCAGGATATTCGGACGCTGATCGGGGAGTTGAAAGCCGGACACGGCGTCATCTTGTCGACCCACCTTTTAGCCGAGGTGCGGGCGACTTGCACTGACGTGCAAATCATCAAGGCCGGACGGTTGGTCTACGCGAGCCCGCTCGCCTCATTGCAACAACGCCAAGCGGCGTCGGGTTGTTTGCGGATCGGCTTGCAAGCGCCGCCGCCGCTCGCCGCGCTGCGCCAGCTACCGAGCGTGGAGCGGATCGAGGATTTGGGAGAAGGCCGGTTTCGGCTCTACCACGCGCCTGAAGTCGCCCTGCATCGGACCGTGCTCGAACACGCTCGCGCCGAGGCTTGGGACTTATGGGAACTCACGCCCGAACGCGCTGATTTGGAGCGCATCTTTGTCGAATTGACGCTGGCGGGGCGGGAGCTTGAATGATCCTGGTCATCGCGGGTCGTGAATTGCGCGGCTTGTGGTTATCGCCGCTCGCCTGGACCTCGCTGGCGGTCGTTCAAGCTTGGCTGGCCTGGATTTTTCTGATCTTGTTAGACGAGTTTCGCGGGTTGCAAGGCCGTTTGGTCGGGTTGGAGCACGCGCCTGGCGTCACCGATTTGATCGCCGCGCCGCTATTTCGAGTCGCCGCCTGGTGTCTGTTGATCCTGACGCCTTTTTTGACGATGCGTTTCAGCGAGGAACGCCGAAACCGAACGCTCGATTTGTTGTTGTCGTCTCCGGTGAGCGTAACGGCCATCGTATTAGGCCAGTATCTGGCAATCTTGGCGTTCCTGTTGGGCCTTGGCGCGTTAACCGCCTTGATGCCGCTGTCGCTGGCGACCGGGACGACGCTGGATTTCGGCAAGTTGCTGGCGGGGGCCTTGGGCTTGAGTCTGCTGGCCGCCAGTTTTGCGGCGGCCGGTCTCTATTTTTCAACGCTGACCGCGCAACCGATCGTGGCGGCGGTCGCGACTCTGGGTTTGCTGTTGTTCTTGAGCGTCATCGATGCCGCCGATTTCGGCCAGAACGGCGCCGGCGGCCTGTTCCGTTATCTTTCGCTGTTTCGGCATTACGACGCCTTGTTGCTGGGTCTGTTCGATAGCGCCGATGTCGCTTATTACCTCTTGTTTAGCCTCCTGTTTCTGGGGTTGGCGATCCGGCGGTTGCACGACGGCCGACTGCGGGATTGACCCATGCGGATCGATGCCTCGGTCAGAAGGAAACTTTGGCTACAAAATCTACTGTTTGGACTGTTGTTGGCTTCGATGATCGCGCTGTTGGCGTGGTTGAGCACCCGTTATGCTTTTCAATCCGATTGGACCTTTAGCGGGCGTAACACCTTATCCGAAGCCAGTCGGACGCTGCTGGCCGGTTTGACCGAGCCGGTGCGGATCACCGCCTACGCCCGCGACAATCCCACCCTGCGCGATGGCATCAGCCGGTTGATCGAGCGCTACCGGCGCGCCAAACCGGATTTGACGCTCGCCTTCGTCAATCCCGACGTGCTGCCGGATCGGGTGCGCGAACTCGGCGTTACCCTGGATGGCGAACTGTACGTCGCCTATCGCGGCCGCAGCGAAAAGGTCCAACAGCTCAGCGAACAGGCGCTCACCTTGGCCTTGCAGCGGGTGAGCCGCGCGCGGGAAACCACCGTGCTGTTTCTGGAAGGCCACGGTGAACGCCGGCCGCTGGGAGTCGCCAATTACGATTTGGGTACCTTCGGGCGAGAGTTAGAAAAAATCGGTATTCGAGTGAAAGCGGTTGATGGGTCTAAAACGCCGTGGGCGCCGACCGCTTCCGCCCTGGTGATCGGGGGGCCGCAGCAGCCGCTGACGCCCGAAGAAGTGCGGATCGTGCTCGATTATGTTGAAAGCGGCGGGCATCTGCTGTGGTTATTGGAGCCGCGCGATCCGTCCAATTTGGAACCGCTAGCGAAAGCCCTGGGCATTACGGTGTTGCTGGGGACGGTGGTCGATCCGGATACCGCTCGGCTGGGCATCGCCAATCCCGCCTTCATTCCGGTGGTCGATTACGGCCCGCATCCCATCACCGAGGCGCTGCGGATGCCCGCGCTGTTGCCGCAAGCCGCCGCCTTGAACGTGCAGTCCGCCGGCGGTTGGAGCCCGGTCGTGCTGCTGGAAAGCCAAGCCGGTGCTTGGAGCGAGCTCGGTTCCTTGGAAGGGTCGGTGCGGTTCGAGCCGGAACGCTCGGAGCAAGCAGGCCCGCTGACCTTGGCTATCGCCTTGACCCGACCCGCTCCCGCCGGCGCGCCCGTTTCGGAAAAGCCAAGCGCCCGAGGCCAGCAGCGGGTCGTGGTGATCGGCGACGGCGATTTTTTATCGAACACCTATCTGGGCAACGGCGCTAACCTGCAACTGGGGATCAACAGCCTGAACTGGCTGACGCTGGAGGAGGATGCGCCGCTGAGCGTTCATCCCAAAACCGCGCCCGATCAGCGGTTGAATCTCTCGGAAGGGGCCTTGGCGGGGATTGCGGCGCTGTTTCTGATCGTCATTCCAGCAGGATTGCTAGCCGGCGGGTGGTTGATTTGGCTTTACCGGCGGCGGCGTTGACCGTGAACGCCTTGGCGCGCCGGCGATGGCTCAATCTCGGTTTGTCGATCGCGGTCGCCGGTTTGGCGACGCTGGCGCTGTTGGAGCCGGGTCGCGAGCGAGCTTCAGAGCCTCCGCCCTTGCTCGCGCTCGCGCCGGAGCGCATCGAAAGGATCGCGGTCGAACGCCCCGGCCAGGAAGCGCTGGCGTTCGAGCGGCGCGAGGGCCGGTGGTGGCTGACCACGCCGCTGCTCGGTCCCGCCAATCCCACTTTGCTCGAACCGCTGCTGCGGCTTAATGAAATGCGCTGTCCATTGCGTTACGCGGTCGCCGATTTGGAACTGAAAGCCTTGCGGCTTGACCCGCCCGCCTTGCGCTTGCGTTTGGGGGAGCAGGAAATTCGCTTTGGCTCGACCGCCCCGACCGACGGCCAGCGCTATCTGCAAATCGGCGAGAGCGTTTATCTGTGTCCGGATCGACTCTATCCGCTGCTCACCAGCTCGGCGGGCGGTTTTCTCGGCCCGTCGATTGAGACCTTATTTTCAGACCCAAAGAGCGCTGATTAATGCCGGAACTGCCCGAGGTGGAAACCGTGCGCCGCGGTATCGCGCCGCATTTGACCGGCCAGCAAATCGTCCGGGTGGTGGTGCGCCAGCCGCGATTGCGTTGGCCGGTGCCGGAGGAACTGGCCAGCGAGCTAACGGGCCAGACGGTTCGGCGGGTGGACCGGCGCGCTAAGTATTTATTGTTGCGAACGGATGCCGGCGTCGTGCTGCTGCATCTTGGCATGTCGGGTCGGCTGCGCCTGCTGCCGGCCGAAACGCCGCTGGTCAAGCACGATCACGCGGATCTGGTGTTGGCCAGCGGCCAGTGCTTGCGGTTCAATGACGCCCGCCGGTTCGGCGCGCTGTTGTGGGCGCGGGAGCCGCCGGAGCGGCATCCTTTGCTGCGGGCGCTCGGTCCGGAACCGTTCGACGAGGGTTTTTCCGGCGCTTATTTGCGACAACAGGCGCGAGGGCGCGGCGCGGCGGTCAAGACCTTGATCATGGACAACCGCGTGGTGGTGGGCGTCGGCAACATCTATGCGAACGAATCCTTATTCGCGGCCGGCATCCATCCGTTGCGGCCCGCCGGCCAAGTCGCCGAAGCGGAATATGCTCGGCTGGCGACCGCGATTCGGGAGGTGTTGAGCGAAGCCATCCGCCAGGGCGGCACCACCTTGCGGGATTTCGTCGGCGGGCGGGGCGAGCCGGGTTATTTCCAGCAGCAGCTTCAAGTCTACGGCCGCCCGGCGCTGGCCTGCCCGCGTTGCGGCCAACCGATCCAGCGTTGCCGGATCGGCCAGCGGGCGAGCTATTTTTGTCCGCATTGTCAGATTTAACGGGTTTCACCGGTTTTTGCCCGCTCGGCAACGTTTTCGGCGGGTTTGCTTCGGGCCGGCGACGGAGCGGATTGCGGTTCGGCCGGCGGACTTGAAGCGGCCACGCCGCTGGGGTTCAAAGGAGCCGAAGAGGGGGGCGGCGCTTCGCTGGCGGGTATGAGGGCGGGCGGCAGCGGTGGGTTATTGGCGGGCGGGGCGGCCGGTTTAACCGGCGGGACCAAAGGGGCGCGGGGCGGCTCGCTCGCGCCCTTGGCCGGGGCTGGAGCCGGCTTGACGGCCCGCTTCTTGACCGGCGGCGCATAGCTGATCGCCACGGCCACGGTGTTTGGGTAGCTGAATCGCTTGACGGCCGCCGCTTGCGGCAAGCGGCCTTCGCGCAAGGCTTCCAGGCCGGCGTCGTTGCTGACATTGCCCAACGCGAAATTGCGGATTTGAGTGAAACGCGCCACGCTGGGTTCGTTAGCCGCATAGCCGCCATAAAGCATCTGGATGTCGCTTTTGGTGATTTCATCCAAGCCGTTCTGCCAGCCGGCGTCGTCGCCCGAAACTAGGCCGACCAAGGCTTCGGTGGCGCGCCGGGTGGCGATTTTCTCGGCGTCCGCGCGCAATTTGTCCTGCGCGCCGGGGTCCGGATGCGCGCCGACCACATTGCTGGCGTAGCCGACCAGCGCCACTTCGCCGGTTCCGTTGACCACGATCAGCCGGTTGCCGGCCGGCGGAACCAGCCCGGCGGCGATTTCGGTTTGGGTCTGGCGCAAGCCCTCTTGCAAGGAAGCGGCCTCCATGGCGTTGGGCGCGGGGCGGGTCAGCCGGGCCGCAGTCTTGGGGGTAGTCGCCAGATTGACATAAATCGTGCGCTGCTCGGGATTTTCCTCGACCGAATAGGCGATGTAGCCGCGCCCCAGAATACGGATGGCCTGTTCGCGCTTTTCAAGTTCGGTAAACGCCAGATTGACTAGGGACAGGCGGAGATTGTCGTGCTGTTCCAAGCTTGCGGTGATGCGCTGGCGGGGTTCTGGCCCCAGTTTCGACAGGCAGCCGGCCAGCCGCGCGTCCGCGTCCAGAAAGGCTTTGAACCGCGCGTCTTGGCGGGAGCGATAAAGGGCGATGGGATTTTCCGAGGCGGGATATTGGGCGGTTCCGGTGCCTACCCAACCGAAACTGTTGCCGAAACGGATCATCTGGCAACCGGCGCTACGCTGTCCGGCCGCCAGGTTGATGGCCGCCTGAGCCGTGCCGGCATTCAGTACAGCTTCGCCGGTCGCGGCATCCTTGGACAGCCGGGGGCGAGCGGAAGCGCCGGCGCTGGAGCGCGTCGCGGTCGGGGCGCTTTGCAGGGGCGCGGCAAATTCAGCGGCGGTCGGGCTGGCGGCCTGGACTGGCGGAGCCGACCACAACACCAGCGATAGCATCCAGAAACGAGTTCGATAACGCATAAAATCTCCTATCGCAAATCCGGTTTCGGATCAGGCTGGCCGCGCGTGCTCGATCGGCCGGTTCCATCACGGTGGTTTTTTGTTGAGCGAATCCCATTATCCGGCAAAACCGCCGGCAAAGCGTTCCGGATCCTTGGGAATTTTTGACCAGCCGATGCACGATCCATTCCAGGGGGTTCGGCGCTTTTGCGGGGCGGCGCGCCAGGCCGAGCGCCGCGCGAGCGCTTCACCGGTTCCTGAGCAGGGTGCGCCATGCGCGTCGGTTGCGGTTTGGGGTAAGATGGCCTCAGGCAATTTCGCCCTGGATTTTACGCTCCCAGGCTCATGCATACGACTTCTCGTTGTGTCCCGATGGCCCTGGCCGCCGCTTTGCTAATCGGCTGCGCGTCGGGCAACCGGCCTTCCCAAGGCGATTCGGATCCTTTCGAAAGCTACAATCGCGCCATGTTCGCGTTCAACGAAGCAGCGGATCGGGCGGTGATCAAGCCGGTCGCCCAAGCCTATCAAGCGGTGCTGCCCGATCCGGTCATCGCCAGCGTCGGTAATTTTTTTAATAATCTCAACGATGTGGTGGTTCTGGTCAACGACCTGCTCCAATTTAAGCTCCATCAAGCCGCGATGGACAGCAGCCGGATCGTCTTCAATACGACCTTCGGCGTGTTGGGTTTGTTCGATGTCGCCAGCCGCGCGGAGTTGCCCAAGCACTACGAGGATTTCGGTCAGACCCTGGGGTTCTGGGGCGTGGGGGAAGGCCCTTATGTGGTGTTGCCGCTGCTGGGACCGAGCACGGTGCGCGATACTGTTGGCCTGGTCGGCGATTCCTTTGTCGATCCGCTGAGCTGGGGCACGGATTCCGAGACGGCGCAGTGGAGTTTGCGGGGTCTGAACCTGATCAATCGCCGGACGGGCTTGCTGCGGGTCGAACGCGCCTTTGCGGGCGCTGAAATCGATCCTTACGAGTTTCGTCGCAGCGCCTATCTGCAACAGCGCCGCAGCTTGGTCTACGACGGCGAGCCGCCCAAGCCGGACCTCGATTTCGACGACGCCAGGCCGGCCGAACCCACGCCATGACCGACGGCTGGGTCACCCTGACCGTGTTCGATAGCGTGCCGCAAGCGGAAATCGCGCGCGGGCGGTTGCTGGCGGAAGCGATCCCCTGCATTCTGGCCGACCGTTCGCTGTTGCAACTGGGGATCGTCGCCGGCGGGATCGAACTGCGGGTCGCGGCGCGGCATCACGCGCGGGCGCGGGAGATCCTGAGCGCAGACTATTCAGGGGAACTCGACTAGCGTCATGAAACGGCGGATTTTTTTGCGCGGCCTGTTACAGTTGGCCGCGCTGCTGCCGTTGCCCCTCGCCCACGGCGTCGGCGCGTTGTGCGGCTGGCTGCTGTGGCGGATACCCGCCAACAGCCCCCGGCGCATCGCCGAGCGCAATTTGGCGCTGTGTTTTCCCGAATTGTCCATCGCCGAGCGTGAGACGCTGCTGCGTCGAAATTTGCAGGAAACCGGCAAATTGTTGTTGGAATTAGGGCCACTTTGGCTCTGGCGCGGCGATCGGGTCTTGGCGCTGGTCCGGGAGGTGGCGCGGGACGAATCCGCGTTGGCCGCCGCCGCGCGGGCGAAGCGGGGCGTGATTTTGCTCACGCCGCACCTCGGCTGTTGGGAGATGGCCGGTTTGTATTATTCCAGCCGCTACCCGCTGACGATTCTGTATCGGCCGAGCCGGGTGGGGCTCGACGAGCTGAGCCGCGAGGGTCGCGGCCGGCTCGGCGGCAACGTGGTGGCGACCGACGCCAGCGGCGTGCGCGCCCTGTTGAACGCCTTGCGCCGGGGAGAGATGCTCGGGATTTTGCCCGATCAAGATCCCGGCGAGGAGGGCGGGGTGTTCGCGCCGTTTTTCGGCGTCGCCGCCAGCACCATGACCCTGGTATCGCGCTTGGCCTTAAAGACCGGCGTGCCGGTATTTCTGACCTGGGCCGAACGCTTGCCGGGCGGCCGAGGCTTCAGCTTGCATTTGCGGGCTTTGCCGGAGGTGACCGCCGCGGGCTCGCTAGAGGAGTCGGTCGCGGCGCTGAACCGGGAAGTCGAAGCGGCGATTCGCGCCTTGCCGGCCCAATATTTATGGGCCTACAAGCGTTTCAAGACGCGACCGCCGAGCGCGCCTGAATTGCTGTATTGAAAAAGCAGTTGCTCGATGTGACCCAGCAAGGCCGCCAGCGCCCCGCGATGGCGCTCCACGACGGCCCGACCGCGTTGGCCGGCCGCGCGACCCGATGCCGGATCGGCCAACAGCCGCTCCACGGCGGCGGCCAGACCGCTCGCATCGCTGACTTGCCAAGCCGCTTCCGCCTCCAGCAGCCGTTGGCCGGCTTCGGTGAAATTGAACATGTGCGGGCCAAACAGCACCGGCAATCCCAGTAAGGCCGGCTCCAATACGTTATGGCCTCCGACCGCCGCCAGGCTGCCGCCGACGAAGGCGAGATCGGCGGCGGCGTAGAACAGCAGCAACTCGCCCATGGTATCGCCGAGGAACACCGCCGTATCCGGATCGCAGGCTCGGCCCTCGCCGCGCCGGACCAAATTGAAACCTTGTTCAAGACACAGCGCGGCCACCCCGTCGAACCGTTCCGGGTGGCGCGGCACCAGCAGCAACAGCAGCGCCGGCCAGCGCGCGCGCAGCGCGGCGAAGGCCGTCAGAATCGCTTCCTCCTCGCCGGCGTGAGTGCTGGCGGCGATCCAAACCGGCCGGCGCTCGCCTAAAAGCGCCCGCCGCAACGCCTGACCTTGCGCGGGCAAGATCTCCGACACGGTCAAGTCGTATTTGAGGTTGCCGGTCACCTGGACCCGAGGCGCGCCCAAGGCCCGGAAACGCCCGGCGTCGGCGTCGGCTTGGGCCGCGATCAAACTCACATCTTCGAGCATGGCGCGGGCCAGCGCTCCGATCCGAGCGTAACCGCGCGCCGAACGCTCCGAGAGACGGGCGTTGGCGAGCAACACCGGCACCCCGGCCAGCGCGCAGCGCCGCAGCAGATTCGGCCACAGCTCGGTTTCCATGATCACCGCCAGCTTCGGACGGCCGCGCCGTAAAAACCGCCGCGCCGCGCCCGGCAGGTCGTAAGGCGCATAGACATGCCAGACTCGATCGCCCAGCGCCGCCCGAACCTGGCGGGAGCCGGTCAGGGTGGTGGTGGTCACCAGCAGCGGCATTTCGGGATAGCGGGCTTGCAAGGCGTGGATCAGCGGCAAGGCGGCGCGAGTTTCGCCGACCGATACGGCGTGAACCCACAAACAGCCGGAATCCGGCAGGGGCGGGATAAACCCCAGGCGCTCGCGCCAGCGCCGGCGGTGGTCGGGGTCGCGTCGGCCCCGCCAGTACAGCCGCGCCAGCGCCAGCGGCAGCGCCAGGTAGAGCAAGGCTGTGTAAAGCCCGCGCAGGAGCGGGCCGCGCCAATCAGGCGGACGGTTCATGCCAGCGCGGGTCCGGCAATTCCCGGTTCCACATCAAAGTCGCGCCGATCACCGCCGCCGGCATCGCCAGGAAGTTCAAAATCGGGATCAGGGTCAGCGCCAAGGTCATGCCGCCGAAGCCCAGAGCCAACGGCCAATGCCGGCGCAGCAGCGCGCGCTGCTGGCGGAAGTTCAAACCGCGCTTGGCCAGCGGATAGTCGGCGTATTCCAACGCCAGCATCCACGACACCAGGCCCGCCCACAGCGCGGGCGCGGCGGCGTTGACGGCCGGGATCAGCGACACGACCAGCAGCGGCAACGCCCAAGCCGCGAAATGCAGCAAGCGGCGCAATTCCAGCCACGGAGCCGCCGCCAGATCTCGCCAGCTCGATGGGACCGGCGGTCGCGGGCTGGCGGCCGAGGGCGCGAGCGACTTTTCGACTCGGTCGGCCAGCAGGCTGTTGAACGGGGAACCGATCAGATTGGCGATCAGGGTGAAACTGTAAAAAATCACCACCAGGCCGGTCAGGATAAACAGAGGCCACAGCAGCCAATGCAGCCAGTCCAGCCACTGCGGCAGCCAATCCTGAAGCGCTTGATCGAGCCGCCGCAGTTGCCGGTTGGCGAACCAGATCGCGGCGCCGAACAGGACGGCGTTGACCAACAGCGGAATCGCGACAAACCGGCGCAGGCCGGCCTTGGGCAACCAGCGCAAGCCGGTCAGCGCGTAACCGGCTCCTTTGATGAAAGCGAGACTCATGGCGGGTTTATCGGTGGCTGGCGGTGAATGGAGGAAGGCCGACCGGCGTTCGTTTCAAATCGCGGTGATCTACGATACTATCTGAAGGGTCAATGAAGGGGCTCCTGAATCGCGGCGCATTATATAATCATAATCGCCGGGGTTCCGACCGCCCGAGCAATCGAACCGACGGTTCGGTTCCGATCGGCGGTCGCCGCCCCATCGCGGAATATGGCGATCCATAACTATTATCTGACTACCGGCGCTCATTTGTTGGCTTCCAAATCGGTATTGCCTCCGACGGCGGCAAAGCGTCCCGCTTCTTGCCTCCTATCCTCCGCCGGATCGCCGCAACGCGCTTGTCCGAGCGAGCGCTTCGGGTTCGCGCCGCAACCGCGCGGACAAAGCCGCATTACCCACTCACCTGTCATCTCAAACGTCAAAGGAGCACGAGCATGAAACAACCCGTTCGCGTCGTCATTACTGGTGCCGCTGGCAACATCGGCTACGCCATGGCGTTTCGGATCGCCTCGGGCAGCATGTTGGGTCCCGACCAACCGGTGATCCTGCAACTGCTGGAAATCACGCCGGCGCTGCAAGCCCTGCAAGGCGTGGTGATGGAGCTAAACGATTGCGCGTTTCCGCTGTTGGCCGGCGTGGTCGCCACCGACAAGCTGGAGGAAGCGTTCAAAGACGCCAACTTCGCCATGCTGGTCGGCGCTCGCCCGCGCGGCCCCGGCATGGAGCGCAAGGATCTGCTGACCGCTAACGGCGCCATTTTCGGACCTCAGGGCAAGGCGCTCAGCGATCACGCCGCCCGCGACGTGCGGGTGCTGGTGGTCGGCAATCCCGCCAACACCAATGCCCTGATCGCGGCCAGCAACGCGCCCAAGCTGGACCGCCGACAGTTCCACGCCATGACCCGTCTGGACCACAACCGGGCGCTGAGCCAGCTGGCTGAAAAGACCGGCTCGCACGTCAACGACATCAAGAAGATGACGATCTGGGGCAACCATTCCTCGACTCAGTATCCCGATATCGGCCAATGCACCGTCAAAGGCAAGGCGGCCACCTCGCTGGTGGATCAGGGCTGGTATCGCAATACCTTTATCCCGGACGTGCAACAGCGCGGCGCGGCGATCATCAAGGCGCGCGGCGCGTCGTCCGCCGCGTCCGCCGCGTCCTCGGCCATCGATCACATGCGCGACTGGGCGCTCGGCACCCCCGAGGGCGACTGGGTCAGCATGTCGGTACCGGCCGACGGTTCCTACGGGATCGGCGAGGGCGTGATCTACTCCTATCCCTGCGTCTGCAAGAACGGCGACTACCAAATCGTAAAAGATCTGCCGATCGACGAGTTCAGCCGCGAGAAGATGAAGGCGACCGAGCAGGAATTGCGCGAGGAGCGTTCCAGCATCGAGGATCTGCTGAAGGCCAAGTAAGCGGTCTCATCCCGTCCCCGCCCGCGTAGCGGGGACGGCCTACAGAAAAATTCCGACGAGCAAACTACACTTTCCGAACGACACCAACAACCGTCGTCGCTTAAACCGCCAACCTGGAGGCCGTGCATGACTACCCATGAAGAATTTCATCGCCATTCCATCGAAGATCCCGAAGGTTTTTGGGGCGCGGAGGCCAAACGGATTCATTGGCACAAACCGCCCCAAAAAATCCTCGACTATTCCAAACCACCGTTTGTAAAGTGGTTTGTCGGCGGTGAAACCAATCTTTGCTACAACGCGGTCGACCGGCATCTGAAGGATCGACCCGATCAGCCGGCGCTGGTTTACATCTCCACCGAAGTCAACGAAACCAAGATTTTCACCTACCGGGAACTCTACCAGGAGGTGAACCGCTTCGCGGCCGTGCTCCAAGAGTTGGGCGTGAAAAAGGGCGACCGGGTCATCGTCTACATGCCGATGATCGCCGAGGCCACCATCGCCATGCTGGCGTGCGTCCGGCTGGGGGCGATTCACTCGGTGGTGTTCGGCGGCTTCGCGTCCGCCAATCTGGCGGTGCGCATCGACGACGCCAAGCCCAAGCTGATGATCACCTCCGATGCGGGCATGCGGGGCGGCAAGCCGGTGCCTTACAAGCATTTGGTGGATGAATCCATCCGCCTGTCCAAGTTCCCGCCGGAGAAAGTGCTGCTCTGCAACCGGGGTCTGGACAAGGGCATGAAGCTGGTCGAGGGCCGCGATGTGGATTACGCCACCCTTCGCGCCAAGCACATGGACGCCGAAGTGCCGGTGGTCTGGCTGGAATCCAACGAGCCGAGCTACATCCTTTATACCTCTGGCACCACCGGCATTCCCAAGGGCGTGCAGCGCGATACCGGCGGTTACACCGTGGCGCTGGCCGCCACCATGGAGCATCTGTATTGTTGCTATCCCGGCGAGGCGATGTTCGCCACCTCCGACATCGGCTGGGTGGTCGGCCATTCCTACATCGTCTACGCGCCGCTGATCGTCGGCGTGACCACGATCATGTACGAAGGACTGCCCACCAACCCCGATCCGGGCATCTGGTGGAAGATCGTGCAGGATTACAAGGTCACCTCCATGTTCTCCTCGCCGACCGCCGTGCGGGTGCTGAAGTCGCAAGATCCCAAGTACATGAAGATGTACGATCTGTCGACCTTGCGCTATCTGTTCCTGGCCGGCGAACCGCTGGACGAGCCGACCTCGCGCTGGATCAACGACGGCTTGGCCCGCCCGGTGCTGGATCACTACTGGCAGACCGAAACCGGCTGGCCGATGCTGACCTATCTGCCCGGCGTGGAACTCAAGCCCAACCGCTTCGGCTCGCCCGGCCTGCCCAACTTCGGCTACAACATCAAAGTCATCAGCGAAGGCACCGGCGAGGAAGTGGGCGCTGGCGAAAAGGGCGTGCTGGTGGTGGTGCCGCCGCTGCCGCCGGGCAACCTGTCCACGGTGTGGGGCGACGACGAGCGTTTCGTCAAGAGCTACTTCACCGCCTTCAAGGAAATGGTGTACAGCTCGTTTGACTGGGCGGTGCGCGACGAGGACGGCTACTTCTTCATCATGGGCCGCACCGATGACGTGATCAACGTCGCCGGCCACCGTTTGGGCACCCGCGAAATCGAGGAAGCCATTCAAAACCACTCGGCTATCGCCGAAGTCGCGGTCATCGGCGTGGCCGATAAGCTCAAGGGTCAAGTACCGGTCGGCTTCGCCCGGTTGAAAGACCCGAGCCAGTTGAGCGCGGAAGGCGCGGCCGAGAAGCTGGAGAAGGAGGTTATCGGCAAGGTGCAGGAGATTTTGGGCGCGGTGGCCAAGCCGCACCGGGTCCATTTCGTGACCGCGCTGCCGAAGACCCGCTCGGGCAAGCTGCTGCGTCGTTCGATCCAAGCGTTGGCCGAAGGCCGCGATCCGGGCGATCTGTCCACCTTGGACGATCCGAACTCGCTGGAAGAAGTCAAGCGGGCGGTCGGACAAAAATAAGCCCAGCCATCGTCGTCCGTTGGCGGTCATTGGCCGCGAGCGGGCGGCAAGCGATCCGCTGGTTGCACGATCCCTTCCCCCATCCGAGGAAGGGATTTTTTTAAGCGGATGATCAAAAAACCTCCTTCCCACCGGGAAGGAGGTTTTTCTTTGGGAAAGTATCTTTTCCCGATGGAATCAGGAAGACTCGGTTGCTGTTTAAAGCGCCTTGGCCCGCTCGCGCAGCACGAACTTCTGCATCTTGCCGGTCGAGGTCTTGGGCAGCGGCCCGAATACCACGGTCTTCGGCACCTTGAAACGGGCCAGCTGCGTGCGGCAAAACTCGATGATTTCTCCCTCGGTGGTGCTTTCCTTGCCGGGTTGAAGGGTGACGAAGGCGCAGGGGGTTTCGCCCCATTTCTCGTCGGGTCGCGCCACCACCGCCACCTCCAACACCGCCGGATGCCGGTACAGCACATCCTCGACCTCGATAGTCGAGATATTCTCGCCGCCGGAAATGATGATGTCCTTGGAGCGGTCCTTGATATCGATGTAGCCGTTTTCGTGCCAGACCGCCAAGTCGCCGCTGTGGAACCAGCCGCCTTCAAATGATTCTTCGCTGGCGCTGGGATTCTTGAGATAACCCTTCATCACGTTGTTGCCGCGCATGAAGATTTCGCCGATGCTCTTGCCGTCCTTCGGCATCGGTTCCAGGGTTTGCGGATGGGCGACCATCAGCCCTTCCAGCATCGGATAGCGCACGCCTTGGCGCGATTTCAGCACCGCCCGTTCTTCGAGCGGCTTTTCATTCCATTCATCGTGCCAGGCGCACACCACCGCCGGCCCGTAGGTTTCGGTCAAGCCGTAGACGTGGGTGACCTCGAAATTCATCCGCTCCATGCCTTCGATCACGGCGGCGGGCGGGGCCGCGCCGGCGGTCATCACCTTGACCCGATGCGAGATGCCGGCTTTCATCTCATCCGGCGCGTTCTTGAGCGTGTTCAGCACGATCGGCGCGCCGCAGAAATGGTTGACTTTCTCTTTCTTGATCAGATCGAACACCAGGTCGGCGCGGACTTGACGGAGGCAAACGTTGGTGCCCACGGTGGCGGCGATGGTCCAGGGGAAGCACCAGCCGTTGCAGTGGAACATCGGCAAGGTCCATAAATAGACGGGGTGCAGGCCCATGTTCCAAACCATGGCGTTGCACACCGCGTTCAGATACGCGCCGCGATGGTGGTAGACCACGCCCTTAGGGTTGCCGGTGGTGCCGGAGGTGTAGTTGAGCGAGATCGCCTGCCACTCGTCGGCGGGGTTTTGCCAGGCGAACTCGGGATCGCCCTCGGCCAATAGCGCCTCGTAATCCAGTTGGCCGAGCTTTTGGCCGCCGCTGTACTGCGGGTCGTCGACATCGATCACCAGCGGGCGTTTGCCCGCTTCCATCAAATTCAGCGCCTTGCCGATGGTGTCGGAAAACTCGCGGTCGGTGAACAGGATTTTGGCCTCGCCGTGACCGAGCATGAACGCGATGGCTTCGGCGTCCAAGCGGATGTTCAAGGTATTGAGCACCGCGCCGTTCATCGGCACGCCGAAGTGTACTTCGAACATTTCGGGGATGTTCGGCAGCATCGCCGCGACCGTCTGACCCGCGCCGATGCCCCGCCGTTGCAGCGCCGAGGCCAACCGCCGACAGCGGGTGTAGGTTTCAGCCCAGGTGCGGCGGACCGGACCGTGGACCGTGGCGGTCTTGTGGGGATAAACGGCGGCGGCGCGTTCGATAAAGGTCAGCGGGGTCAGCGCCACGAAGTTGGCGGCGTTCTGGTCCAAATGCATGGCATAGGGATTGTGGCCGTTAGCGCTCATGATCGATTCTTCTCCGGTGGTCAGATTGGTTTGGTTATGGCGGACGCGGCGGTTGTCGGCGGTTGTCGGGCGAT
The DNA here is from genome assembly GCA_002433805.1 of Competibacteraceae bacterium UBA6584. GTDB lineage: Bacteria > Pseudomonadota > Gammaproteobacteria > Competibacterales > Competibacteraceae > Competibacter_A. The sequence goes on from DJIW01000142.1 coordinate 17,598, forward strand.
CAGCAGCCTTTCCATTCCGGCTTGCGCTTGGCGATGAACGCATCGATGCCCTCGCGGGCGTCCTCGCTGTTCATGTTGCAAGCCATCGTCTCGCTCGCACAAGCATAGGCGGCTTCCAGGCCCATCTCCAATTGCTTGTAGAACAATTCCTTGCCCATGCTGATCGCCAGGGGCGATTTGGCGCAAATCGAATCGGCCAGCTTTCCGACGGCGGCGTCCAGCTGATCGAGCGGGGCGATCCGATTGATCAGCCCTTGTTGCAAGGCGGTGGGCGCGTCGATGAAATCGCCGGTCAACAGCACTTCCAAAGCCTGTTTGCGGCCCAGATTGCGGCTGAGCGCCACGCCGGGGGTCGAGCAAAACAGGCCGACGTTGATGCCGGAGGTCGCGAAGCGGGCGCTGTCGGAAGCCACGGCCAGATCGCAGGCGGCGACCAGTTGGCAACCGGCGGCGGTGGCGATGCCGTGCACCCGCGCGATGACCGGTTGCGGCAGCCGATTGATGGTCAACATCACCCGCCCGCACTGAGCGAACAAGGCTTTGTGAAAGGTGGGATCGGTCTGGGCGCGCATCTCCTTGAGATCGTGACCGGCGCAAAACGCCGGGCCGCTGCCTGCGATCACCACCACGCGGACGGATTTATCGGCGGCCGCGGCATCCAGTTCCGCTTGCAGCGCGGCCAGCATGGCTTGCGACAAGGCATTGTATTGCTTGGGTCGATTGAGCGTCAGCGTGGCGACGCCCGCTTCGGTCTGGCGTAATACCAAGGCTTCTTCGGAATGGACGGTCGTATTCATGGCGCGGTTTTCCTCTTGCTGCGTTAAACGGCTTGCTCGAAATTTGGCATGGCGAGGTATATGCTTCCACCGGCAGGTTTCAAGGCATTTTGGGTATCTCTACAGCGTAGCAACCCTCCGTCGGATTGAAGCAGCACCCGAACAATGGCTTTTTTACAGGAACCTTATGGCGACGCGCCGCCGTTCTTGACCGACCGTCGCCGTAACCCGCTTTTGCGCCAACGTCAGGAATTGTTGGTCGAGGTCAGCGTGTTGGCGCTGCGCGACAGCTTGTTGGACACGCTGCTGGAGCAGGCTGTCGCGGGGTTGCGCTGTTGCGGCGGCCAGCGCAGTTTACTGTTGCGGCGGCGGAAAGACGAATGTCCGGCCGTCTATTCGCGCGGTTGCTGGCAGGCCTTGCAACTCGGTCCCGACGGGCTTCGGACGTTGGGGAGCGCGCTGGCCGGAATGACCGACCGGCTCGATCTCAGCGGGCTGGATGAGGGCAAGACGGCCTCTGTCGACGTACTGGCCTTGCCGGATGACAGCCTGCTGCTGTTGGTCCCGTTGCTGGTCGACGCCGACCGTCAATTGATCCTGGGCGTGTTCGTCACCCAGCTTCCCGATGAAGACTATCACCGCTTTTTACTGGCTTTAAGCCGGGTGCTGGCGGCGGCCTTGGCCCGTCAGGAACAGGATCTCGCCCGCCGCGCCGAACTGGCCCACGCCGGGCGGTTGCTGCTGTTGGGCGAGATGACCTCCGGCCTCATCCACGAGTTGAACCAGCCCTTGGCCGCCATCGTCAATTACGCGCACGGCAGCCAACGGCAATTGGAAGTCGGGGCGCCGCCGCCGGCGATTTTGCGCGACCATCTGGAGAAGATCGCCCGGCAGGCCTGTCGGGCGAGCGAGTTGGTCAAGCGCCTGCGCCGGCTGATCCGCAAGGAAGCGAGCTGCTGTGTCGCGGTCGATTTGACGCGCTTGCTGGAGGGGGCGGTCGATCTGTGTGAAGCCGAAGCCGCCAAGCAGGGCGTCGGATTGAAACTGCGTCTGCCCGCCTCGGCGTTGCCCGAAGTGCGCGGCGATCCCATGCAGATCGAGCAGGTGTTGCTCAATCTGTTATACAACGCGATCGAAGCGGGCCCGCATCCCGATCTTGAAAGCAGTATCGTGACCATCGAGGCGCAACCTCAGGGCGCGGATCGGGTGCTGGTCCGGGTTCGAGACTGTGGACCCGGCTTGCCGGAGCCGGATGGCGAGCGGTTGTTTCAGAGTTTTCACACCACCAAGCCAGAGGGTTTGGGGTTGGGTTTGGCGATCAGCCGGTCGCTGGTGGAAAGCCAACAGGGGCGGTTGTGGGCTGAGAATAACCCTTGTTACGGCGCGACCTTCAATCTGGCGTTACCCGTCGCCAAGACGGGGGCCGGCGCGCCGTGACCGCCCGCGAATCCTCGCTGGTTTACGTCGTGGACGACGATCCGGCGATCCGCGATTCGCTCCAACATCTCCTGGAATCGGTGGGATTGCGGGCGCTGGGTTTTGCCGATGTCGAAACCTTTCTGACCGCCTATCAACCGGATCGTCCGGGTTGTCTGCTGTTGGATATTCGCATTCCCGGTTGCAATAATTTGACGTCCCAGCAACTGCTGCGCGAGCGCGATATCGACATTCCCGTCATTATCGTCACCGGTCACGGCGATGTGGCCATGGCGGTCACCGCGATGAAACAAGGCGCGCTGGATTTCATCGAAAAACCGTTTAACGATCAAATGTTGCTGGACTGCGTTCACAATGCGCTGGCCGAAGATCGGGTGCGGCGGTGCACCCGCGCGCAACGCCAACAGTTGCTGGAACGGTTTGGGACGCTGACGCCGCGCGAGCAGGATGTGTTGCATCAGGTGGTGGAAGGGCTTTCCAACCGGGAAATCGCTGATTTGTTGCATCTAAGCCGCAAGACCGTGGAAGTGCATCGCGCCAAGGTGATGCAAAAAATGCAGGCCGACACCCTGTCGCAACTGATCCGCATGGCGATGGCGCTCAATATTCTCAAGGTTTTTGACACCGGTTCCGGGGCCGCGACCAAAACGGCTTCCGCCGGCGGCGACGGTTGAGTCTAAATGCCATGTGTTTGATTCTTTTCGCTTATCGATACCAGCCAAACTATCCCTTGCTCGTGGCGGCCAACCGCGACGAGTTTTACGAGCGCCCCACCGCGCCGGTTGCGATCTGGAACGATGCGCCGCAGGTCGCGGGCGGGCGCGATCTCCAGGCCGGCGGGACGTGGTTCGGTATCACCCGCACCGGCCGTTTCGCCGCGCTGACCAACTACCGCGATCCCAGCCGCCTGATTCCGAACGCGCCTTCGCGGGGCCGGCTGACCAGCGATTACCTGCAAGGCGATGAGCCGGCGCGGCGTTATCTGGAACGGCTGAGCCGCCGGGCGGGCGATTACAACGGTTTCAATTTATTGGTGGGGGATTCCGAAGGCTTGTTCTATTACGCCAATTACTCAGGAAAACCCCGCGTGTTAGAGCCAGGCGTTTACGGTCTTAGCAACCACTTTTTGGATACGCCTTGGCCCAAAGTCCGACGGGGGGTTGAATCATTGCGTCAACTGCTAGCGCGTAAGGCCGACCCTGAACCGGATGATTTGCTAGCGCTGTTGACCGACCGCGCCATCGCGCCCGATGACGAATTGCCGAAAACCGGCATTCCGCTGGAATGGGAACGTTGGCTATCGCCGCTGTTTATCACCGCGCCGGGATACGGCACCCGCGCGTCCTCCGTGCT
>DJIW01000137.1 GCA_002433805.1 Competibacteraceae bacterium UBA6584
CATGTGTCGTTCTACAATGATGCTGCCGTTTCGCGATCGGCCGATCAAACAAAAAATGATTGCCATCGCGCTGCTGAGCACGGTGATCGGTCTGGCTGTGGCGCTGACTATTTTAGTCGCCAGCGATATCTATACTTTAAGGCGCAATGCCCAACTTTTCGCCTCTTCCCTGGCGCGGGTCGTGGCGGTTAACAGTTCGGCGGCGCTGGCGTTTCGGGACCCCGATACCGCCAGGGAGATTCTAGCGGCTTTCGGTAGCGTCCCCGAAGTGGCGGGATCGCGGATTCGGACCCTTGATGGCCTTGAGTTCGCGCGTTATCACAATCCGGCTTTAAGCCCCAACCGCCTTTCCGATTTGCTGGATGACCGGCAAGCCATTGAATTTAAACCGAGCGATCTCAAAAAGACCCAAGCCAATTCGACTTCCTTCGTCACCCAAGGGCATTATCTCGTCGTTCAGCAGGCGATCATGCTCAATGACAAGGTCTTGGGTAGCATGGATCTAGTGCTCGACCTTTCGAGTCTTGATCAACTCATTCGCCGGCAAATTTTGCTGGCTTTTATGGTATTGCTGGGCGCTTTTGGCGTCGCTTATCTGTTGGCCGCCCGGCTCCAACATCTCATTTCCGATCCGGTGATCGGCCTCGCCAAACGGATGCGCGAGGTATCGATCACCAAGGATTATTCAGTGCGCGTCCCCCGGACCGCCGACGATGAGATCGGCACGCTGATGGATGGCTTCAATACCATGCTCGAACAGATCGAGCATCAGGACGCTGAACTGCATATCGCCAAGGAGGAAGCGGAAAGCGCCAATCGAGCCAAAAGCGATTTTCTCGCGCGGATGAGCCACGAGATTCGAACGCCCATGAACGGCGTCATGGGGATGGCGGAACTGTTGGCTGATTCGCATCTTTCCGAACGCCAACAGCGTTTTGTCAGCAATATTCGAGGATCGGCCGAGGCGTTGCTCGCGATTATCAACGATATTCTGGATTTCTCGAAAATCGAAGCCGGCAAGTTGGAACTCGATTGCGTCTCTTTCAATCTAGAGGAGCTGGTCGACGAAATCGGCGAGTTATTCGCCGAGAGGGCCCATCGCAAAGGCTTGGAATTGATCTGTTCGACGGCTCCTGGGGTGCATTCCGCCGTGCGGGGTGATGCCGGACGGATCCGGCAGGTGCTGACCAACCTTTTAGCCAACGCCTTCAAATTTACTCAAAATGGCGAGGTGGTTTTACGAGTCGACCGCGCGTGGGAGGACAAATCCGAAATCGTGCTGGATTTTGAGGTTAGGGATACCGGCATCGGCATCGCCGCCGAGGCGCAACAACGTCTGTTCAACGCCTTCTCCCAAGCCGATAGCTCAACGACCCGAAAGTATGGCGGAACCGGTTTGGGATTGGTGATTTGCAAGCGGCTAGCGCAGCTGATGGCCGGAGATGTCGGTGTGGAAAGCGCGCTGGGCCGCGGGTCGCGGTTCTGGTTTACCGCCCGTTTGACCAAGGATTCTCCGGCGTCGAGCCCGCATCCGCGCCCCTTCGCCGGCGAGAAACCATTGAAGATTTTAATCGTCGATGACAATGCTTCAAGTCGGGCGGTCCTTGAAGAGCTTATCACCGCCTGGGGCATTCCGAATGCCTCGGCCGACGGAACCCAACAGTCCTTGGCTTTGTTGAAGGAAGCGGTTGCCGCTGGCGCACCTTTTGATTTGGGTTTGTTCGACCGGCAACTGTCAGATGGCGATGGCATGGAACTCGTTGGCAGGGTGAGGAGCGATCCGACCCTCAGCAGGCTTTCAGTCGTGTTGCTCAGTTCGATCTGGTCTCCATTGGATAATGCGCGGCTGCAAGCATTGGGCATTCGGGACTGTCTGAGCAAACCGCTACAAAAATCGCAGCTGTATCAGTGTTTGCGGGTGATCGCGGGCGAGGAAACGACGGATCGGGCAACTGAAGCCGCGCCGGCTTTATCCGAAAAGGCGCTTCTGGAGCTGAAAGGCGCGCCGTTCGAACGGCGTGGACAGCGCGTCTTGCTGGTGGAGGATAATCCTGTCAATCAGGAGTTGGGTGTTGAAATGCTGCGCGCGTTGGGGGTGCACGTCGAAGTGGCCGAGAACGGCGAACAGGCCTTGGCCGCCGTAGCTCGGCAAAGCTACTCGCTGGTGCTCATGGATTGCCAAATGCCGGTTCTGGATGGCTTGGAGGCGACCCGCCGCCTGCGAAGCATCGAACAGGCCAGGGGAGATGAACTGCGTTTGCCCGTGATTGCGCTTACCGCAAACGCGCTGTTGGGTGATCGCGAACACTGCATAGCCGCTGGCATGGATGATTATCTCAGCAAGCCGTTTACCTCGGCCCAGCTGAGGGCGGTACTCGAACGCTGGCTGCCCCAACGCGAGATGGTCGCTGACGGTTTTGCGGCTCCTCCACCGGTGGTTCGAGTCGAGAATCCGCAACAACCGACTTTAGATCCGGCGCAACTCGAACAAATCCGCAGCTTGAATCGTAGCGCCACCCCGAGCGTGCTAAAGCGGATCATCACGCTTTTCCTCGATAGCGCGCCCGAGCAGCTCGCGGCCTTGCGGGCGGCAATCCAGCAAGAAGACGCCTTGAAGATATGCGGAATCGCTCATTCGCTCAAATCCGCCAGCGCCAATCTGGGGGCCGTTCAGTTCTCACAATTATGCAAACAGCTAGAGATCAAGGCTAAGGAAGGGTACGTGGTGGAGGCGGCGGAAGATTTGACGCTGCTGGAGCAGGTATTTGGCGAGGTCCGTCAGGCCTTGCTCGCGCTGCCAGAAGCGCGTGATGAATAAGATCCCAGCGGGAGACACAAGCCATCTCCGCGCTGTTGGCAAGGCGAGTTGAATGACCGATCTCAAGCGCTCGCACGATCATGCGAGATCGAGCGAGGACGCGCCGTTGGCGGGTGGGTTTACGGCTTGTTGAGTTTCTCCAACACCAACTGCAGTTCCACCGCATATTGATAATGCAGCTCAGGATCATCGGCCAATTCAGGATCGCGAGAGCCGTCAAGAACAGCTTGCAGTTTAGCAATCAACACTTGACCGGCGGCGGGTATCGTGGAGCTGGCCGCCATTTTTTCCAATATGGCGGCCAAGTCGACCGTGTATCCAGCGCGGATCGCCTGCCCGATTTGTTCGCAAAGCCGCGCGCCGGGGTTGGTGTTTTTGCCTCCGGCCCGTCGGTAGGCTAAATATTTTCGCATGGCCTGTTGCCGCGCCTGATCGGCGACCTCAGTATTTTTGATTTCCTGACCCACGTCATGCAAACCGCGTCGGATCGCCCAATGCCGGGCGGTGTAACTTTCTGGCAAATTACATTCGCTGGCTCGATACAATTCCTGTCTGGCCTCATCGTGCCGGCGCAATTGAATCAGCGCGTTGGCCAAATTGTTCCGAGCCAGTTCCTCGCCGTGACCGTCGCCGAGTTGCGCGCAAAGTTCGGCCATGCGCCGGTAGGCCAGAGCCGCTTCTTCCAATTGACTCAACGCCAGATGCAGGTGGCCGAGTTCGCCTAAAACTTCGGCTAATTCGCTTCGAACGTGCTGTTGTTCGTACAGGTAGAGCGCCTGTTGGCCAGCCTGGAGCGCGACCGATAAATCGCCGTTCAGCTTGTAAGCCAAGGAGAGCTGACGCCAGGCGCGCGCGATGCCTTCGGGTTCGCCCAGCGTTTCGAACAGCCGCCGCGCGCTGTCGTATAAGGCGACGGCTTCGGAAAAAAACCCCTGACGCTGGCGCACCAGCCCCAACTGCATTTGATTGGCGGCGAGCGTCAGGTCGGGGTTGCCCGATCCGGCTTGTGCGATGGCCGCTTCATAAGCGGCGGCGGCTTCTTGCAAGCGCTGTAGCAAGGTCAGGCAATCGCCGATTTCCGCTTCGGCCACCGCCGCCATGCGGCCGGCGTTGGCGTTGCCGGCGCTGGCCAAGCCTCGGAATTGTTGGCGCGCCTCCGTCAATTCGCGCACGGCCGGTTCGGCGGCGCCGGACAGCTTGAGCAGCTTTCCCAATTGAAAATGGGTGCGCGCCAGATCGTAACGCGCGCCGGGGTACGGTTCGTCTCCGGCGGCTTGGCATAGCCGCAACAGTTTGCGAGCGGCCTGGAGGGCCAGTTCCAGCGAACCTTCGTCGCGCAGGCGTTCGATGCCCAGACGTTCGGTCTCAAAGCGGATCCGGCTCCAACCCGACAGAGCCTGACCCGCGCGCGCGCGCGCGGATACGATCTCGGCCAAGGCGGCGGGAAGTCCGAGATTGGCGAGCAACTGTTCGAGCCGGATGGCTAAATAAGCGGTTTGTTCTGGATCGGGTTGTTGCTGTTGGTCGCGCAGTAGCGCCAGCAGGTTAGCGATTTCCAACCGCAACAGACGGGCCGTCCGGGCATGGTCTTTAAAAAATTGCTGGTAGAGAATGTCTAGCCATTGCTCCATGCCCGCGCGCCAGCGTCGCCGCCACAGCGCGCGCTCCTCGGTGGAGAGCTGGATATTCAGATAATGAGACAACGGCGCGTCGAACCGCAGATAGCCCTGGTTCTCTTCCTCAACGAGGCCAAGCGCCAGCAGCCGTTCGCAAAAGGCATCGAGGGGTTGGTTATCGAGCTCCAGCGCTTTTCCTAGCGCGATGCGGTTGGCGCCATCCCTGAAAAAAGCCAGGATGTTCAGCCGTTCCCGATCTTCGGCCGAGAGATGGTTCAACACCAGTTCCAAGCTTAAAAACAACGGCCATTGCGGATCGTCGCCGTGGCGACGCAGCAATTCCCCACGCAACGGACCCAGTAGGATATTGAGGGTGGCATTGACGCCTCGGGCGCCGATTTCTCGAGCCAACCGTTGCAAGGTGGCCGGATAGCCGGCGGCCAGTCTGACCAAATCGCGCAACGCTTGGAAACCGTTGCCGCTGTCGCGGGGAGGCGGCATTTCGCCCGCAGCGATCAGCGTTTGACCGATGAGGGTGATGGCGTCTTGGTCGTCCATGGGGCTTAGCTTGGCTTCGGTCCAGGGGGAGGCGAACGACGGCGGACCCAAGCGGCCTAGGCCCAACAGACGCAGCGTCGGCCATTCGTTGTTAAAATCCTTCCAAAACAGCTCGAAAGCGGCATCATTTTCAGAGGGCCAATAATCCAATTGATCGAGCACGATCAAGGTGGGGCGCGCTCGCAAGCTTTTGCGCAGGTCGTCCAGCGCGCGCCACAAACTGGGATAGCGGCCGACCGACCAGCGTTCGCCTTCGGGCAGCAATTGACGCCCGAGTGTTTCCAGTAAGACGCGCGGGTCGCCGGCATCGCGGGCGCCGGCGTAGGCGAGGTGGTCGTAGCGGCCGCAGCGGGTCAGCCAAGCCGCCAGGGCGGCGGCGGCGGCGGTTTTGCCGCCGCCGCCAGGACCCCGTATAAAAACGGCTGGTTGTTCGTCCAACAACCGTTCCAAGCGCAATAGATCGCGGCCCCGTCCGATAAAGCCAGCCGGCGGCCCGAACGCCAGCGAACGCTCGATCTTGGTTTCCACCAGCCGGCGCCAGAGTTCGATGGGCGGCTTCAGACAGCAGCGAGGATCGCTGTCGCCCAGATAAAGATTGAAACAAAACCAGTCTTGCAGGTGGACGCCGCCGCCGCCGAGGCCGGCCGCGCGGTAGCTGTCTTGCGCCAAGCGGCGTTGCCCGGCGGCCAGCGCGTGGCCGACCGTCGCGCCGCCCAGCAGCTCCTCATAGAATCCGGCCCAAAAGCGTTGTTGGGTTTGTTGGGGTGTCTCGGCCCGTACCGTGATCACCGCCGCGATGCCCGCCTGCAACAGGGTGGCGACGAAGCCGACGGTCGCGGTGGCGCTGAAGGTCGTGGCGGATGAGGGGCACAAGACGACCAGCCGGATGCAGTAGGTGGTCAATAAGGAAGCCAGCGTTTTGGCCGCGATGAAATGGGCTTCGCGGCAGATCGGGGCGTGCAGATCGTAGCTGGCTTCAAACCCGACCAGAATGGTTTGACTGTCGAGATCGTCTCGAAGATAGGCGTCTAGATGCAGGACGGCAAACGGCCGTCCGGCCGCCCAGGCATCGCTCAACTGCTTTTCCAGCGCGCCCAAGGTGGGCGGCGTCAGCAGACGCGCTTGCGTCAGTCCTCCCAAGCCATCCAGCGCTTTGAACAAAGGCAAGGCGCTGCGTCGGTAGTCAGGATGGCCAGTCGGTTCGGTGTCGGGTCGGGGGCTGATCGCAAGGAGGCGCAACGGCGGCGCAACGGCGGCGAACCCCGCGCCGCCGCCGGCGAACCGGCGAACAAATTGTATCGGGCGCTTGCCCTGAATCAGAAAACCCGATGGCGCGCACAGCAGTTCCCAGGGCAATTTGAGCGCGGCGGCGGCTTCGGGCTGGCCGGCGTCGCCGCGGATCGACAGGCGCCGCTCATCGTGCTGTGGCGATTCGCGCCAAGCAGTCGCCAACAGGTTCGCGCCCGGCGCTTCAAACGTGGCCGCATGGAGCGAACGCCCCCATTTCGCCAGCGCGGTTTCGGTGCGCCGGGCGAGGTGACGCAGGGTGTCGGTCGGCCAACAGGGATGGCTTTGCAGGTACCAATCCAACAGCCGGTCGGGTAAAGGCTCGGGTAGCGAGACGTCGCCGACGGACTCAGAGAGCTTCGGATCTCCCTCCGCGCCAGGCCGCAAGCGGGCTTGGCATCGCCAACCGTCGAGGGTAGAGCCGGTCGGCTGCGGCGAGAAATTGAATTCCAGTTCGGCCACGAGCGATCCGGAGCGGTCGCCCGGCGCATGGCTTGCCGAGGTTTCGCCCAAGGCATCGAGCAGATCCGGCAAGATCGCGCCCAATCCGTCGGCGGGCAACTGAATGGGCGGGCGGCGGGGCGGGGGCGCGAACCATTGACCCAGAACCGCGGGGTCCGTGCCGGGCAACAACAGCGGGATGACCCGGTAATCGCCGCGCCTGCGCCGTTCCATCTCTTGGGCGAGTTCGATCTCCCGACGCAGCCAAGTGGCCTGGCCGGTGTTCAGCCCGAGCACCACGATCACCTGTCGGGCTTGTTCGATGGCCCAGCGCGCTTCCGGCAGCAGCCGGTCGACGCCGCGCAAATCGCGGTTGTCGCGCCAGACGCTCAAACGGAAGGTTTCCAGCGCCAGAGCCAAATCTCGGGCAAAGTCGGCGTCGGGTCGGGCATGGCAGATGAAGATGGAGGCTTCGGCCATCGCATAGGGTTCCAGGGGGAAGATAAGTAGCGTAAGCGTATATAGCTTAACGTAAAAAAACGCAAAGATGGCCTTGAAATCGAATCGTCCGACCCTATCTAGCCATTAAGACAAGCCGAGGTCCGGCGCGACGCCGACCGTGAAATTGGAGGAAATCATCATGGCTCTAATCCGATATGAACCTTTGAATTTGTTGAATCAGTTACAGCGTGAAGTCAACCGGCTGTTCGACACCAGCCGCTTCGGCGATGACGAAGGCGGGCACATCCTGGCGGACTGGGCGCCGGCGGTCGACATCAAGGAAGAGGCGAATCAGTTTGTGATTCACGCCGACTTGCCGGGAGTCAATCTCAAGGATCTCGAAGTCACGCTCGAAAACGGGGTGTTGAGCCTGAAAGGCCAGCGCGCCAGCGACAGCGACGAAACCACCGAACAGTACCGCCGGGTCGAACGGGTGCGCGGCACTTTCTTGCGCCGGTTTTCGTTGCCGGATGTGGCCGACGCCGAAAAAGTGAGCGCCAAATGCCGGAACGGCGTGCTGGAAGTGGTCGTGCCCAAGCGCGAGGCGGCGCAACCGCGCAAGATCGCGATTGAGACCTGATCGCTTCACGCGGCCGCCTCGACCCAGGGTATTGACCCGGCTCGCTGATGGGGTTGGCCGGGCGTCAAGCGCAAGGCGCGGGACCCCCCGCGCCTTATTTTTTGCTCGTTTCGATGCCCTCAACGCTCACTTAAGGTTCGCGCACCAATTCTTTCAAGCCGGCGTCGCGCAGCGCGTCGTTCAACAAGCGATGGACTTGAGGGGCGGTATCCAGCGCCAAGGCTTGTCGGGTCAGCTCTTGGGCCCGGGCGCGGCTGAAGCTGCGGATAGCCCATTTGACCCGAGGCACGCTGGTCGCATTGGCGCTCAAACTGGCCGCCCCCATCCCCATCAGCAAAACAGCCGCGCCGGGATCGGCTGACAGCTCGCCGCACAAATGCACCGGCCGGCCGGTCTGACGGCCGCCCTCAATGATGTGGGCGATGGTTTTCAACATGGCCGGATGCAGGCTGTCGTAGAGTTTGGCGACCTGCCCGTTATCCCGATCCACCGCCAGCAAATATTGAGTCAAATCGTTGGTGCCGACCGACAGAAAATCGACTCGGCCCGCCAATTGGGCGGCCTGCATGGCGGCGGAGGGCACCTCGATCATCACCCCTACCTCGGGCCGCGCGTGGGGCAATCCCTCTCGCTCCAGCTCGCTTTGGGCCCGATCCAACAAGCGCAGCGCCCCGTCGACTTCCTCGACGGTGGTGATCATCGGAAACAGAATCCGCAGATTGTGCAACCCGGCGTTGGCTTGCGCCAGCGCGCGCAACTGGGTCAGAAAAATATCGGGACGGTCCAGGGTAAAGCGCATGCCGCGCCAACCGAGAAAGGGATTTTTTTCGTTAATAGTGAAATAAGGCAAGGATTTATCCCCGCCAATATCCAAGGTGCGGATCACCACCGGGCGCGGCGCGAACACTTCCAACATCTGACGGTACAGCCCGCGTTGCTCCTCGGCGCTGGGAAAGGAGTCTCGCAGCATGAAGGCGAATTCGGTGCGGTACAGCCCGATGCCGTCGGCCCCGCAGTCGCGGGCAGCCGCAATGTCCGACAGCAGGCCGGCCTTGGCGTAGAGCGGCAGCCGGTAGCCGTCTTGGGTTTCGGCCGGCAAGTCGCGCAGCGCCTTCAAATCGGCGGACAATTTGGCGTCGGCCGCAATCAGTTGTTCGTATTCCGAGCGCAGCGCTGGAGTGGGATTGACGAACGCCCGGCCCTGATAGCCATCGACAATGATTTCGCAACCCTCGAAACCGCCGATAGGCCGGTCGCCCAAGGCCATGACCGCCGGAATGCCCATCGCCCGCGCCAAAATCGAGACGTGCGACAGCGCCGATCCGCGCAGGCAGACGATGGCCGCCAACGGTTCCGGCCCGGCGGCCGCCAGATGGGCTACGCTCATTTCCTCCGCGAGCAGCACGCAGCGCTCGGACAGCGCCCCGGCCGGCCGGTTCGAGCCGGCGCGCAAATGATGCAGCACCCGCCGGCCCAAATCGCGAATATCGGTGGCGCGGCTGGCGAGGTAGGGATCGTCGGCCTGTTCCAGCAGGCGCGCGCGCGCCAGCACCGATTCGCACCAAGCGCCTTGCGCCCAGCTGCCCTGCTGGATTCGCGAGTGGGTCTCGGCGAGCAGGCTCGCGCTATCGAGCAGCATGCGGTGAGTTTCAAACAGCGCCTGTTCGTTGGGCGGCAACAGCGGCGCCAAGCGTTCGCCCGCCACCCGCAACTCTTGGTCAACAGCGGCGATGGCGGCCTGGAGCGCGGTTTGCTCGGCGGCCGGATCGGCGGCGGGGCGGTCGGGCACATCGTCGAGATCGATCAGCGACTGCGGGATGGTGACGATGCCGATGGCCATGCCGCCCGCGCCAGGCAAGCCTCGCAGCGCTTGAACGCCCGCGCCGGACTGCATCGGCTCCCGAACATCCGCCGAAGTCAGGCGGTCGAGAATGCTGGCCAGCTGCGCCGCGATGGCGATCAAAAAATCAACCTCCTCCGGTTGAAACTGACGCGCGGCCGTATCTTGAACCACCAGCACGCCGAGCGCGCGCCGATATTGAATCAGCGGAGCGCCCAAAAAGGCGTGATAAACGGTGTCGGCGCTTGCGGCCAGCTCGCAAAAGCGCGGGTGGCGCGAAGCGTCGTCCAAATTGAGCGGGGTTTGGCGCTCGGCGATCAGGCTGACTAGACCGTGCTGTTCGTTCAGGCGCAGTTGACCGACCGCCGCCGGCGGCAAGCCGGCGGCGGCGACCAACACGAACTCAGGGTGGTCTTGGTCTTTGCGATAAACGCTACAGGCGGCGACCCGCAGCGTCTCTCGAATGCGATTGGCCGCGACGCCTAGCGCGGCCTGCAAGTCCGATGCGGCGCCAAGCTCCTGGACGATACCGCGCAAGTTGTCGAGCATGATGGTAGGTTATTGAATGCAGGTATAAATAAAGTTCATGCGGCGTCGGTGCTCGAAGCGCGGAGCCCGCCGGGCCGAAAGTCGAATAGACTATACTGGCTTATCCTTAGGCGACAGAAGAATCGAATCCATGCGCGATGCACGCCCTCCGGCCGTCGATCCAGCGCGGGCCGCCCGCTTGTTGCGGCTGGCGACCTATGCGTCCGTGGCGGTCGCCTCAATCTTGATCGCCGGCAAATTGGTCGCCGCGCTGCTGACGCAATCGGTCAGCGTGCTGGCTTCGCTGGTGGATTCGATGATGGACGTGGCGGCCTCCGTCATCAACTTGCTGGCGGTGCATTATTCGCTGCAACCGCCCGATCGAGACCACCGCTTCGGTCACGGCAAGGCCGAACCGCTGGCGGGTTTGGCGCAGGCGGCTTTTATCGCCGGCTCGGCGGTTTTCCTGATCCTGCATGCGGTGGACCGGCTATTGCATCCTCAACCGTTGGGGGATGCCGCGGTCGGCATCGGCGTGCAGATATTCGCCATCGTCTTAACGGCGGGCTTGGTGGTGTTCCAGCGTCATGTGATCCGCCAGACCCAATCCACGGCGATCAGTGCCGACGCTTTGCATTACGTCACGGATTTGCTCAGTAATGCGGCCATCATTGTGGCGATCGGGTTGTCGGTGTTGGGTTGGCCGAGTATGGATTCGATCTTTGCGATTGGGATTGCACTCTATATTTTGTATAGTGCGGGACGCATCGCTCATGAATCGATACAATTGCTGATGGATCATGAATTGCCGCCGGAGGTCCATGTCCAGATCAAGCAGATCGTCCGCGCCCACCCGCAAGTGCGCGGGGTGCACGACGTTCGGACCCGCCGCTCCGGGCAAACCTATTTCATCCAATTGCACCTGATGTTGGATGATGGATTGCCGTTGGTGGAGGCGCATCGGGTGGGCGATGAGGTTGAAGCGGCCATCAAGGCGGTTTTTCTAAACGCCGATGTGCTGATCCACCAGGACCCGACCAGCGAACCCATGCCTCAGCCTTTGCCCGGTTGATCGGCGACGCGGCGCAAATCGGGCTCCTGTTTAAAATACGCGAAGTCCGGATAGGGATAGTCAGAAGACCTGTTAACGTATGCCAAGGAACTGAACTCATGTTATCCGCAAGTACGCCGTCACGGCCGCTGGTGTTGCTGATCGACGATGATTTATCCATTCGGCTGTTGGTGAGCGTGGCGCTGGAACAGGCGGGCTTTCAGGTCGAAGAAGCCGAAAACGGCCGCTGGGGCGTGGAAAAATTCGAACAGGTCCATCCCGATGTCGTGCTGATGGACGTGATGATGCCGGAGATGGACGGTTTCGCCGCCAGCGCCGAGTTGCGCCGCCGGCCCGGCGGGGCGGAGGTTCCGATTCTGATGATGACCGGGTTGGACGATCATGAGTCGATCGACCGCGCCTTCGACGCCGGCGCGACCGACTTCATCACCAAGCCGATCAACTATCCGTTATTGGGCCACCGGGTCCGCTATTTGCTGCGGGCCAGCGCGGCGATGGACAGCCTGCGCGAAAGCGAGCGCCGCTTGGCCGTCGCCCAGCGCATCGCGCGGTTGGGGCACTGGGACTGGCGCGCGGACGGCAGTTCATTTCGTCTGTCCGCGGAAGTTTGCCGCATTATCGGTTTGGATCCGACGCTGGAGGTACCGTTCCAAGCGATCTTTGATTGCGTGCCGGAAAAAGAACGGTTTCGGGTCCAACAGTGGTTTGCCAGCCTTCAAGAGCCGGGCGAGGCTGTCGGGCTCAGTCATTGGATTCTGAATCCGCGCGGTCCCGAACTGCGCTATGTCCGCCAGCAGGTCGAGGCGGTCCGCGACGAATCGGGCCGGGTCGTGCAATTGTACGGCACCATGCAGGATATCACCGAATTGCAGCGGGCCGAGGAGCGCATCCGCCAACTGGCGTTCATCGACAGTCTGACCCGCTTGCCCAACCGTGAATTGCTCAAGGACCGGCTCAGCGCGGCGCTGGGTCTGGCCAAGCGCCACGGCCGGCGCGCGGCCTTGCTGTTTCTGGATCTGGATAATTTCAAGCGGATCAACGACACCCTCGGCCACAGCGTGGGCGACTTGCTGCTTCAGGCGACGGCGGAGCGGCTGAAATTGAGCGTGCGTCAGAGCGATACCGTCTCTAGGATCGAAAGCGCCGAGGACCAAGGTGAAACCATCGCGCGGCTCGGCGGCGACGAGTTTACGGTGTTGTTGCCCGAGGTCCGGCGCAGCGAGGATGTCGCCACTATAGCCGAACGGATTCAGGCCGCGCTGTCGGAGCCGCTGATGCTCGGCGGTCACGAGGTGTTCATCACCCCCAGCATCGGCATCGCCATTTTTCCAGAAGACGGCGACAACTCCGAGGCCTTGTTGAAAAACGCCGATATGGCGATGTATCTGGCCAAGCGTCAGGGCCGCAATCTTTACCGGTTTTTCGACGCCACCTTAAACGACGCCGCGCTCAAGCGCTTGACCATGGAAAACCAACTGCGCAAGGCTATCGAACAAAACGACCTGTCGCTGCATTACCAACCGCAACTGGATTTGCCGAGCGGACAGATCAGCGGCGTCGAGGCGTTATTGCGCTGGCACAGCCCGCTGCTGGGATCGGTGTCGCCCGTCGATTTCATCCCGCTGGCCGAAGAAACCGGTTTGATTATTCCGATCGGCGAGTGGGTCTTGCGCACCGCCTGCCAGCAGGCCAAAAGCTGGCAAGCGCAGGGCGTCAGCCTGCAGCGGATGGCGGTCAACATTTCCGTGTTGCAATTCGTGCAGCCGAGTTTTCCGGGGCTGGTGGCGCGGATTTTGGAAGAAACCGGCCTCGCGCCGGAAGCGCTGGAACTGGAAATTACCGAAAGTTTGTTGATGAAGGATCCCGAAGGGGCCACCATCACGCTGCAAGCGCTGAAGGACCTCGGCGTGCAGTTGGCCATCGACGATTTCGGCACCGGTTATTCGAGCCTGAGCCGGCTCAAGCAATTGCCGTTGGACCGGCTCAAGATCGACAAAGCCTTCGTGCGCGAAGTCAACCTGCAACCGGACGACGCCGCCATCGCCACGGCGGTGATCGCGATGGCCGAAAGCATGGGGCTGCGGGTCATCGCCGAGGGCGTGGAAAACGAGGCCCAACTGCGCTTTCTCAAATCCAAGAACTGCGATGAGGTGCAGGGCTACTATTTAAGCCGGCCGCTGCCGGTCGATGAACTCACCAAGATGTTCCAGCACCATCAAAAAACCATGAGCGAGCCATCGGCGTTCTCCGGCGACACCCGCGTGCTGCTCGTCGCCGGCCCCGATCCCGCCGAGCTGGCGGCGCTGGTGGAGACCTTGCGCCCGGAAGGCTATCAAGTGCTGGCCGCCGGAAATGCCCAGACCGCGCTCGATTTGATGGCGAGCCACGATGTCGGCGTGGTCTTGGCGGATTTCCATTTGACCGGCGTCACCGACGATCAGCTGTTCCGGTGTTTTCGCGAATTGCATCCGAAGACGTTGCGGATCGTGATGGGAGAGGACTGCGGGATCAAGGAGATGATCGATCTGATCAACAATGGCGCGATCTATAAATTCTTGCAAAAGCCCCTGTCGGGTTCATTGTTGCGCGAAGTGCTGCGCAAGGCGTTTCTAACCCGCGCTCGGCCGCTTTTGAATTTGGGCGACCCGGCGGGCTAGCGCTGGCGAAGCCGCGCCTCGCAAGCGTCCGAAGTTCGGGCCGGGGCCGTTCACGGAGCGGCTAACAACGTGCCCGCGACCGGTGTCACGCCGCGTCCGTCGGTTCCCGCAAACTCGAAGGGGACCGAGACCAATTCCATGCCCACATTGCGCTGGATCGCGAAGTGCAGGTGCGGGCCGGTGGAAAAACCGGTGTTGCCGGAATTGGCCAGCCAAGCTCCTCGTTCCACGCGCTGGCCGGAGGCCACGCGGATCGAATCGGGATGCAGGTGCGCGTAGATCGCCATGGTGCCGTCCTGGTGCAGGACGCGCACCGCGTTAGCGCGGGTCTGGTATTTGGGGTCGGTCCCGCCGTCGAAGAAATCCCCGGCCACTTCCATGATGACCCCGGCGCGGGCGGCCCATACCGGCGTGCCCAGCGGCAGCGAAAGATCGACCGCATAACGGCTTTGCGGGTGCTGGTGGCTGAACGCGCCGTCGAACGCCTGCCCGATGGTGAAGCGCTGGCCGGAGGCGAAGGGCGGCGCGTAGGGTTGTTCCGGTTGGTGTTTGGCGGCCGGATCGCCCAGCACCGATCGAACTTGCTGAATCCGATAACCGTAGCGCGAGCGCGGATCGGCCGATTTTAGGGCCAACGCCGTCGTTTCGGTGCGGGCTGGGACGACGATTCGCACCGGCAAGGGCGGCTCGGCCCGCATGTTTTCCAGCTCGCCGCTGATTTCGACTTCGACCGGCCCGTAATAGTCGTTGACCACCGCCAGAATCGGGGCTTCGCGCGTCCCGCGATTGCGGATGCTGATGCGGGCCGGCAGTTCGCTGACCGGCAGCGGGCGCACCTCGGCCTTCACATCGGCGGCGGGCGGCTTGTCGGTAAAAATCCAGGCCCCGGAAGCATCCTGGTATTTATAAAGTTTTTTGGCGATCGCGGCGGGAGCCACCGCCAGACTCAACGCCGCCGCCGCGATCAACAGGATTTGCGTCGGCCCGCGCGTCGAGGGTTGGCGGGGTGGCACGGTTAAAAGTCGCCTCACGTCTTGAAATAGTGCACGTGAATGCCTTCCGAACGGCTCTTGGCCAGTTCCACCATCTTGGCGGCGACGGCTTCGGCCTGAACGGGTCGGTAGGCGCTGAAGGGCCCCCAGGCGAACAGCGACCAAAACGGGGCCAGCTGTTTGCTCCAATCCTCGATCGGCCGGGGTTCGGGGCGCTCTCCCAGCAGCAGCGAGGGCCGCAACAGATGAACCGCCTCGAACGGCAAATCGCTGATTTCCGTCTCGGCCCGACCCTTGAGCCGGTTGTAAAACACCGGCGAACTGGCGTCCGCGCCGACCGCCGACACCAGGACGAAGCGGGAGACGCCGCGCGCCGCCGCCAGTTTGGCCAGTTCGACCACGTAGATATGATCGACTTTGGCGAAGGCTTCCGGGGAACCGCTCGCCCGGTAGGTGGTGCCCAGGCAGCAGAGCGCGGCGTCCGCTTCGATAACGCCGGCTTGTTCGCGCAGGTGCTCGAAATCCACGATCCGAACGCTGAGTTTCGGGTGGCGTTGTTCCAGCGGCCGGCGTGAGAGCGCGACAACTTGACTGATGTCGGCGTCGGCTAGCAATTGAGCCAAGCAGCGGCTTCCCACCAGCCCGGTCGCGCCCGCCAGCAGCACGCGGATGCTCGATTGTCGTTGACCGCTCATGGATGATGCTCCCTCTGCTTGAATCCGCGGGCTCGAACGAGGCGCCGCGGGCCGGATCTCAGGGATTTTCCACAATCGTCGCCCGCCGTTAGCGACGGTCGCGCATCGTTCGCCGCGCAACCGTCGCGGTCCGCCGGCGGAACGAGGGTGTAAGGCCGGAGCGGTCCTGAAATCCGCAAGCTCGAAAAGACCGACTTCAAACCATCGGCCGGCGCCCGATCCCGATCCGGCTCGGATGGAGCGATGGAACGGCCGCCTTTCAAGCGGCGCTGGTCAGCTTTTCGTACTTGGCCTGTAGCTGCTCTTCGGACTCGGAATGCTTGGGATCGGGAAGGATGCAATCCACCGGACACACTTCGATGCATTGCGGCGTGTCGTAGTGGCCGACGCATTGCGTGCAGCGGTTCGGATCGATCTCGTAAATTTCCTCACCCTGAAAAATCGCCTCGTTCGGACACTCGGGTTCGCACACATCGCAATTGATGCATTCGTCGGTAATCAGCAGTGCCATGGCTGGCTCCTCTTGGGTTTCGAACGATAGCCGTTGGGGGTAAGCGCCGATCCGGATTCCGATCCAATGAAACCGTGCTGGATCGACCTGGATCTCCCATTATTTTAATCAATTATCGGCGGGACGCGAATTTTGTCGCCAGGGCCGCCGCGACCTTGGGATGGACGAACGGCGCGATGTCGCCGCCGAGCTTGGCTACCTCGCGCACCAAGCTGGAAGAGATGAAGGAATATTGCTCGGAGGGCGTGAGAAAGACCGATTCGATTTCAGGGTCGAGCCGGCGGTTCATGGCGGCCAACTGAAACTCGAATTCAAAATCCGACACGGCCCGCAACCCGCGCAGGATCACGCGCGCGCCGATCCGCTCGGCGTGGTGGACCAATAAGATGTCGAAGCCGCAAATCTCGACATTGGACAGATGGGCCAGCGCTTCGCGCGCCAGCGCCACCCGTTCCTCCAGCGAAAACAGCGGTTGCTTGTTGGGGTTGGCGGCGACGCTGACGGTCAAGCGGTCGAACAAGCGAGCGCCGCGCTCCACCAAGTCGATATGGCCTCGGGTGATCGGGTCGAAAGTGCCGGGGTAGATGGCCGCGACGGGCATGAAGGTTCCTGAAGTGAGCGTTGAGGGGATTATCGGAAATGGCACACGCTAAGGCAACCGTTCGGCGGGCATTCCCCAAGCTGTTTCGACCAAAGCGGTGGAGACGGCGCCTGGGGGTTCGCGCCGGGTCAGTCGATAGCACACCGCGCCCGCAGTTTTTTCCTTGATAATAAACCAGTTATCCGGTAGTTGTGGGCGCTGTGGCGTTGTTTCGGCTTCAAGGTAAATCCAAGCGCTCGGAGCCAGCCAACCGCCTTGTTCGAGGCTCGCGCAGACCGGTTCGAGGAGATGCTGTCCGAACGGCGGATCGAGCAATACCAGCTCGAACGGAGTCGCGGGTTGGCGCAACCAGCGTAAAGCCTCCGCCCGTTCGACCCGGGCGTTTTGGGCCTGCAAGCGCGCCAGATTGTCGCGCAGCGCCTCGACCGCCGCCGGATGGCGTTCGACGAACACCGTTTCGGCCGCGCCGCGCGAGAGCGCCTCGATGCCGAGCGCGCCGCTGCCGGCGAACAAATCCAGGCAGCGCGCGCCGGGCAGCACCGGCGCGAGCCAATTGAACACGGTTTCCCGCACCCGATCGGGCGTCGGGCGCAGGTCCGGCAAGTTCGGGAAAGCCAGGCGGCGGCCCCGCCACTGGCCGGCGATGATGCGCAGTTGGTTGGCGCGGCCGCCTCGGCTCATGAACCGGCGGGCGGCTTGGCTGGGTCTGGAGAGGCCGGCGCGGCCGGCGCGCCGCCGACGATCACCGTGATCAGCTGGTCTGGTTGCACCCGCCGTTGCCAAGCGGCCTTGACCGCATCCAGGGTGATGCCGTTCATCGTGCCGATGTAGTTTTGCAAGTAATCCAGCGGCAGGCCGTAGAAGGCGATGGACCCCAACGCGCCGGCCAGCTTGCCGTTGCCGGCCAGATCGAGCGCGAAGCCGCCGGTGATGTTTTGGCGGGCTTCTTCCAGCGCCTTGGCGTCTGGACCCTGGTCAGTAAAGGTTCGCAACGTGGTTTGCGCCACTTGCAAGGCGGTCTCGACTTGATCGTTGCGCGTTTGCAAGTTCATCAGAAAAGGGCCGGCCTGTTGCATCGGTGAAAAGGCGCTATACGCTCCGTAGGCCAGACCGCGTTTCTCGCGGATTTCCTGCGAGAGCTGGGACACTAACCCGTTGCCGCCCAAGACGTGGTTGCCCAGAAACAGCGCGTAGTAATCGGGATCGGCGCGCTTGACGCCGAGCTGGCCGATCAGGATGTGGCTTTGGCTGGAAGGATGGGCAATCCGAAGGGTCTGTCCGGGCGGCGCGGGCGGCGCGGGCGGCGGCGGGGCGGCCTCGCCCTTGGCCAGCCCGCCGACCAGATTTTCGGCGAGCCGCTCGGCGGCCGGCCGGTCCAGATCGCCGACGATGGCCACGACGGCGTTGGCGGCGGTGTAATAGCGGCGGTGAAAAGCTTCAATGGCGGCGCGGTCGATGGCGTTGAGGCTGGCTGGCGTCCCTTCGGGAGGCGAGCCGTAGGGGTGGTTGCCGTAGAGGGCTTTGTAAAACGCATCCTGAGCGATCGCGCCGGGCGACTGCGCGCGCTCGCGCAGCGCCGTCAGTATTTGCTGGCGGACCCGATCCACGGCGTCCGGCGCGAAACTCGGCTCCTTCAGCAGCCGGGCGACGGTTTCGACGGCGGGTTGCAGGTAGCGCGGATCGACCAAAACGCGCAGCGCGACCGACGCGGAATCCCGGCGCGAACTGAAACTCAGCCGCGCGCCGACCCGATCCAGCCGGTCGGCGATGGCGTCCGCCGACCAATCCCCCGCGCCTTCCTCCAGCAAGGCGCTGGTCAGCTTGGCCAAACCGGCTTGCTCGCCGTCGCGGATCGAACCGGCGTTAAATAGAATTTGCGCGTCCACCATCGGCAGCTCGCGCGCGGGGATGAAATACACCGGCACGCCGTTTCCCGCGCGCCAGTTTTGAATGGCGGGCACGGCGGCGGCCAAACTGGAAGCCAGCAGCGCGATGGCGGCTAAAATGCCGGTCAGCGGGTATTTTGGGTAAGGCATGGCAAGCGACATCCTCGGCCGTCCGCTGCGGACAGCGGCGGCGCATGGCGGAGAGGTTCAGCGGATCGCATGATCCATCGCGGCGGGCGGTTTCGGACGGCGGCCGTCCAGCGGCAGTGGCTCCAGCGTCGCCACGGTCAGGCGGTCGTCGATGAGGTAATTGCGGGCGACGTCGCGGATTTGCTCCGGGGTGACCGCTTGAATGCGTTGCACGTAATCGTCGAGCTTGTTCCAGCTCAAACCGACGGTTTCCAAGGTCCCCAGCCGCATCGCCTGATAAAACATCGAATCCTGCTGGTAGACCTCGGCGGCGACCACCTGCGCGACCACCCGCGCCAGCTCGTCGGCGCTGACCAAGTCCTCGCGCAACCGCGCCACCTCGGCGCGCAGGGCCTGCTCCAGTTCCGCGCTGGCGCGGCCGGGCGCGGGGTTGCCGGCCAAGACAAACAACTCATCCAGCCGGGCGATGGGGCTGTAGCCGGCTCCGGCTCCGGCGGCGACCTGGCTGCCGCGGATCAGATTGCGGCTGAGCCGGGCGCTGGTTCCGCCGTCGAGAATGCCGCCCAGCACGTCCAGCGCATAGGGTTCCCATTCCTGGGCGGCGGTTTTGAAAGTCGGCGTCTTATAGCCCAGGGTGACGTAGGGGACTTCGGCCGGCGTCTTGACCACGATCCGCCGCTCGCCTTGCTGCGGGATTTCCGCCGCCGTTTTGGGAGGCGCAAGTTCGCTCGGTTGCAGCGGGCCGAAATATTTTTCCGCCAGCTCGCGCACCTTGGCGGGATCGACATCGCCGACCACCACCAGCGTGGCGTTGTTGGGCGCATACCATTGCTGGTACCAGCGGCGCAGATCGTCCGGCTTGATGGCTTGGATATCGTGCATCCAGCCGATGATCGGCTGGCGGTAAGCGCTGGTGAGGTAGGCCGAGGCCAGAAATTGCTCTTGGGTCAGCGCTTCGGGTTGGTCTTCGGTGCGCAGCCGACGCTCCTCGGCCACGACTTGCGCTTCCTTAACGACATCCTCTGGCTTGAGCGACAGGTGGCGCATCCGGTCGGCTTCCAGGCGGAAGCTCAATTCCAGCCGCTCTTTTTCAAGCGTCTGAAAATAGGCGGTGTAGTCGCGGCTGGTAAACGCATTTTCATCGCCGCCGTTGGCCGCGATCAGGCGCGAAAATTCACCGCCCGGAACCTCGGGCGTTCCCTTGAACATCAGGTGTTCCAACAGGTGGGAGATGCCGGTCAGCCCGCTCGGTTCGTAGCTGGAACCGACTTTGTACCAGATCTGCGAAACCACCACCGGCGCGCGGCGATCCTCGCGCACCAGCACTTTCAAACCGTTGGCCAGGTTGAATTCGTGGACGGGCGCGGCCGCGAAGGCGACGGGCGCGCCCAGGAGGAAAATCAGTAACAGCGCATGGAGGGAAGCCGTCATGTTCTCGATCGTCAGTGAAGGGTCTGCGTAAAAAAGACTAAAATGGTACGATAAGTTCCATCGCTCGTTCAGTATATCGATCACCTTGACTTTTTATGTCTGAATCCAAACCGAATTCTCACCTGCCGCCCGCGGCGTCCGAAGCGCCGGGACGCAAAAAATCCAGCCTGTTCGAAGTCTTGAACCGGCCGATTCACCTGCCGTTTCGCCGGGGGCGGACGGAGGCCCCGGCCGAACCGATCATGCCGTTTTCCAATCTGCGCGAGCGGTTGCGGCGCACCCGTCAAGGTCTGGTAGGCGGTTTGGCCGGCCTGTTCGCCGGCCGCAAGCTGGACGACGAAACCTTGGAGGAATTGGAAAGCCGCTTGCTGTTGGCTGATGTCGGGGTCGATGTCACCGATCAATTGATCAAGCGTTTGACCGAACGGGTCTCGCGCCGGCAGTTGAACGACATCCCGGCCTTGATTCAGGCGTTGCGCGATGAATTGTTGGCGATTCTTTCGCCTTGTCAACAGCCGTGGCGGCCCAGCGAGTCCCGGCCCTACGTGATCTTGACGGTCGGGGTCAACGGCGTCGGCAAGACCACCACCATCGGCAAGCTGGCCAAGAAGCTCCAAGGCGACGGGCTGTCGGTGCTGCTGGCGGCCGGAGACACCTTCCGCGCCGCCGCCGTCGAGCAGTTGCAGGTTTGGGGCGAGCGCAACCGGATCGCGGTGATCGCCCAGCAAAGCGGGGCGGATTCCGCCTCGGTGATTTACGACGCGATTCAAGCCGCCAAGGCCCGACAGGTAGACGTGGTGATCGCCGATACCGCCGGCCGCTTGCACACCCAGTCGAACCTGATGGAAGAACTCAAGAAGATCAAGCGGGTCACGGGCAAGGTCGACGCCGAAGCCCCGCACGAAGTGCTGTTGGTGGTGGACGCCAGCACCGGCCAGAACGCCTTGAACCAGGCGGTGCAATTCCACGAGGCGGTCGGAGTGACCGGCTTGGTCTTGACCAAGCTCGACGGGACCGCCAAGGGCGGCATCGTCTTCGCCATCGCCCGCCGGCTGGGGTTGCCGATCCGCTTTATCGGCGTCGGCGAGGGGATCGAGGATTTGCGCGAATTCGATGCGGACGAATTCGTGGCCGCCTTGTTGGATGAGGAAACCGACGGCGGCTCGGACCCGCTCGGGTGAAACTTTTGGCGGATTTGGCACTCTGAGTCCGGGAGTGCTAAAATGAATAGTGTAAAGTTTGCTGGTTAGGGAGAAATGCATGACGATGACGATGACTACCGCGCTGGTGCCCCACTTGCAGCATTTGCCGGCTCCAGTCGACAGTCTGGACAGTTACATCCAGGCGGTCAGTCAGGTGCCGGTCCTGAGCGTCGAGGAAGAGCGGGAATTCGCTCAACGGCTGCGGCTGCGCAATGACTTGGCGGCCGCGCAACGGTTGATCGTGGCGCACTTGCGCTTCGTGGTGCACGTCGCGCGCGGTTACATCGGTTACGGCTTGCCGTTGGGCGATTTGGTGCAGGAAGGGAACGTCGGCCTGATGAAGGCGGTCAAACGCTTCGATCCCGCGCACGGGGTGCGCTTGGTGTCGTTCGCGGTCCACTGGATCAGGGCGGAGATTCACGAGTTCATCCTGCGCAACTGGCGGATCGTCAAGGTCGCCACCACCAAGTCGCAGCGCAAGCTGTTCTTCAAGCTGCGCGGCGCCAAGAAGCGCTTGGGCTGGCTGAACGGCGAGGAAGTCGATACGGTCGCCCGCGAACTGGGCGTGAGCCCCGAGGCGGTGTTGGAGATGGAATCGCGGTTGAGCGGCTATGATGTCTCGTTCGATCCGGTTCCGGAAGCCGAGGGCGACGACGACTATGAAAGCTACACGCCGTCGGCCTACTTGCGCGACGAACAGGCCGATCCGGCCGAGTCGCTGGAACAGGACGACTGGGACGATCAGACCACCGCCCGGTTGAGCGAGGCGCTGGAGCGTTTGGACCCGCGCAGCCGCGCCATCGTGCAGCGCCGCTGGCTGGACGACGACAAGCCGACCTTGCACGAACTGGCCGCCGAATACAAAGTGTCCGCCGAACGGATCCGGCAGTTGGAAAATAACGCCATGAAGAAATTGCGGGCTAGTCTGCCCGCCGCCTGAGCACGAGCGTTTGACACCCCGCCCTCGCGGCGGGTTTTTTTATGGGCGCGCGGACCGACGCGCTTGCGCCGCCTTGCGCGGTCGCGTTATTTTCAACAGCTTTCCCGCCGCCGTGAGTCCCGCTATGCACCCGCCGACCCGCCAATTCGCCAGCGACAATTACTCCGGGATCTGCCCCGAGGCTCTGGAGTATCTGCTGGCGGCCAATCAGGGCGACGCCCCCGCTTACGGCAACGACAGCTGGACCCAGCGCGCCGCCGACCGCTTCCGCGAGCTGTTCGAAGCCGACTGCGAGGTGTTTTTCGTCTTCAACGGCACGGCGGCCAATTCGCTGTCGCTGGCCGCGTTGTGCCAGTCCTATCACAGCGTGATCTGCCACGAAACCGCCCACATCGAGACCGACGAATGCGGCGGGCCGGAATTCGCCTCCAACGGCTCCAAGCTGCTGCTGGCGAAGGGCGAGCGCGGCAAGCTCGATCCGGCGGAGGTGGAGCGGTTGATCGTCCGGCGCTCCGACATTCACTATCCCAAGCCGAAGGTGCTCAGCATCACCCAGGCGACCGAACTGGGCACGGTCTACACCTTGGACGAATTGCACCCCCTGCGCGAATCGGCCGATCGCCACCAACTGAAAATGCACATGGACGGCGCGCGCTTCGCCAACGCGCTGGTCACCCTGGACCGCACGCCCGCCCAGACGACCTGGCAGGCCGGCGTCGATGTGCTGTGCCTGGGCGGCACCAAGAACGGCATGGCGGTCGGCGAGGCGATCCTGTTCTTCGACCGGGAGCTGGCCACCGATTTTGCCTATCGCTGCAAACAGGCCGGACAGCTGGCTTCCAAGATGCGCTTCATCGCCGCGCCTTGGCTGGGCTTGCTTGAAACCGGCGCGTGGCTGCGCAACGCCCGCCAGGCCAACGCGATGGCCGCTTACCTCGAACAGCGGCTGAGCGCGCTTAAAGGCCCGCGCCTGATGTTCCCGCGTCAAGCCAATTCGGTGTTTCTGGAATTGCCGGAACGGGCGATTGCGGCGCTGCGGGGCAAGGGCTGGCAGTTCTACACCTTCATCGGCGTCGGCGGGGTTCGGCTGATGTGTTCCTGGAACACCCCCCGCGAGGCGGTCGATCAATTCATCGACGATCTGGAACCTGCCTTGGACTGATGGAGGCGACCGTGTCGTCCGCCGTGCTCCAGCGCGATGTCCCCCTGCACCGACTCAACACCTTCGGTCTTCCGGCCCGCGCCGCGTGGTTCGCCGCCATCGACAGTCAAGATCGACTCGCGGCGCTGATCGCCACGCCGGAATGGCGCTATTTGCAGCGCTTCGTGCTGGGCGGCGGCAGCAACGTGATTCTGACCGGCGATTTTGACGGGCTGGTGTTGCACGCGCGAATTCCGGGCCGGGCGCTGGTGGCCGAGGAGCCCGATGCTTGGCTGGTGCGAGCCGGAGCGGGCGAATCCTGGCACGCCTTCGTCGGTTGGACGCTGGAGCAAGGGTGGCCGGGATTGGAGAATCTGGCCTTGATCCCCGGCACGGTCGGCGCGGCCCCGATTCAGAATATCGGCGCTTACGGCCTGGAGCTGGCGGAACGGTTTCACAGTCTGGACGCGGTGGATTTGGAGACGGGCGAGCGGGTGACCTTCGATCGCGCCGCCTGCCGGTTCGGGTATCGGGACAGCGTGTTCAAGCACGAGGCGGCCCAGCGCTTTTTGATCGTCAGCGTCACGCTTCGCTTGCCCAAAGACTGGCGGCCGGTCGCGGTCTATGCCGAGCTGGCGCGGGAGCTGGAAACCGCCAAGATCGCCAAGCCGACGGCGCGGCAGATCGCCGGCGCGGTCATCGCGGTGCGCTCGCGTAAGCTGCCGGACCCGGCCCAGATCGGCAACGCCGGCAGTTTCTTCAAAAATCCGGTGGTGGACGCCGCCGCGTTTGCCCGGTTGATCGCCCGCTATCCCGAAGCCCCGCATTACCCGCAGCCGGACGGCGCGGTCAAGCTGGCGGCGGGCTGGTTGATCGAGCGTTGCGGTTGGAAGGGACGATGGTTCGGCGCGGTCGGCGTTTATGAAAAGCAGGCGCTGGTGCTGGTCAATCGCGGCGGGGCGCGCGGGCAGGATGTGCTGCGGCTGGCGCGGGCGATTCAGGATTCGGTATCCGACAGCTTCGGCGTCGAATTAGAGCTCGAACCGACGGTGGTCTGAGCCGCCGGCAAAAAAACCGCTTAGCGATTTTCCGGATTATGAGGGTGCGGCAATTTGTCGCATCACGCTCGCGTCGCGCTTCGAGCGCGCCGGAACAATCGACGGGTTAGCCCTACAGAGTGAAGGGGTTCAACAGGCCGATGCCGCAACTCTCGAAATCGCGGGTATTGCGCGTCACTAGCGTCAGTTGATGAACCTGCGCGGTGGCGGCGATCAGCATATCCGCCTGATCGCGAACGATGCCATGAATCGAAAATTGTCCCCTCAGAATGCCGGCGCGGCGCGCGATCAGTTCGGTTGTGGGAAAAATATGGCATTGTTCGGCGATGCGGGCCTCAAAACCTTCCAGCAAGCGATGGTTGGCTTTGCGCATCAACCCATAAATCGCTTCCTCCACGGTGACGGCGGAAATGCCGACCAGGGACTGTTCCGCCGCCCACAGCAAAACACCCTGGTTGGGCCTCGGGCGTAATAATTCGCTGACGATATTAGTGTCAATCAGATAATTCATCGCCGATTTCCGCAAAGGCGTTGGGGCGATTTCGACGTTCCGCCGGCGGAAGGGGATCTTCGTCGCCGCCCGCGAGCGCGCGCAGCTCGGCGAAGGCGTCGCCCAGGGTTTTCTCGCGCTGACGCCGGCTCCAGGATTGGAAGCTGGCGAACGCTTCCGCGTCGATCACGGCGGCGACCAAATGATCGCGGTTGTAAATCAATTGCGGTTCCGCCGCCGCTTGCTTGACGACTTCGGAAAAACATTGCTTGGCTTGCGCGATATTCCAGGGCATGGAATGATCTCCTGTCTATTTTAGATAGGAATTATAGACATTCTGTCGCCGGTCGGGTTGCGGGCTTAGCGCAAGACCGGCTCCAGCGTCGGCCAAACGTTATCCAAAATCCGCTGCTGGCCTTCGACGCGCGGGTGCAAACCGTCGTCCTGGGTCAAGGCCGGATTGCCCGCCACGCCGTCGAGCAGGAACGGAATCAACGGGATCGCGTAGCGTTGGGCCAGTTCGCCGAACATCCCCTGAAACTTTTGGGCGTAGGAAGGGCCATAATTCGGCGGAATCCGCATTTCGGCCAGCAGCACCCGCGCCCCGGCTTGCTGGGCCAGCTCGATCAGCCGCGCCAGATTGTCATGGATCGACGCGGGCGATTGGCCGCGCATGCCGTCGTTCGCGCCCAGCTCCAAGACGACGATGGCGGGCCGCTCGCGCGAAAGCGCCGCCGGCAAGCGGCTCAAGCCGCCGTCGGTGGTGTCGCCGCTGATGCTGGCGTTGACCACGCGGTGCGGAAAGCCGCGTTCCGCCAGCCGGTTTTGCAGCAGGCTGACCCAGCCGCGTTCGAGGGGAATGCCGTAACCGGCGCTCAAACTGTCGCCCAACACCAGAATCACCGGCGCTTCGGCGCGGGTTGGCGCGATCCAGAGTAGGGCGCAAAACCAGAGCAGGATCGAGAGCGGTTTCAAAACCTTTGTCTTCATCATGGGAGAATGGCGTTCATGCGGGTGGAGAGTGACCGGGAAACGGGCAGCGGGATTAGCGTAACCGCCGCGCCGCCATCAGACAATCGGACCGAGGCCATGGTGCGAGTCGAAAACCTGCGCAAGGAGGTGCTCAGCCCGGAAGGCCCGCTGGTCATTCTGGATGACATTCATTTTCAGATCGGGCGGGGCGAAAGCGTGGCGGTGGTCGGCGCGTCCGGTTCCGGCAAATCCACCTTGTTGAGCTTGCTGGCGGGTTTGGACGCGCCGAGCCGAGGTCGGGTGTGGCTGGCGGGCGTCGATCTCGGCGGCTTGGACGAGGACGGCCGGGCGCTGCTGCGGGCGCAACGGGTCGGCTTCGTGTTTCAATCCTTCCAGTTGTTGCTCGGCTTGACCGCGCTGGAAAACGTGATGCTGCCGCTGGAATTGGCCGGTCAGGCCGAGGCCGGCCGGCTGGCGCTGGAGCTGTTGGATCGGGTCGGCCTCAAGGCCCGCGCCCGCCATTATCCCAGCCAGCTGTCCGGCGGCGAGCAACAGCGGGTCGCCATCGCCCGCGCCTTCGCCGGCAATCCCGACGTGCTGTTCGCCGACGAGCCGACCGGCAATCTCGATCAAAAGACCGGGCACCGCATCATCGAATTGCTGTTCGCGCTCAACCGCGAGCAGGGCACTACCTTGGTGCTGGTGACTCACGATCTGGAATTGGCGGCGTACTGCGACCGGATTTTGGAACTGGACGACGGGCGTTTGCGCGGTGAGAAACGCAAAACGGAGGGCGGCTAGCGCCATGTCAGCCGAAATATTGAATTCCGCCGATAAAACCCCGCGCCAGCCGTGGCCGGCGCTGGCGCGACTGGCGTGGCGGGCGCTGCGCCGCGACTGGCGAGCGGGCGAATTGCGGGTGCTGGCGGCCGCCTTGTTGATCGCGGTCGCCAGCGTCGCCGCCGTCGGCTTCTTCACCGACCGCATCCAGCAGGCGATGGAACGCAAAGCCAGCGAATTGTTGGGGGCCGATCTGGCGGTCAGCGCGCCGAATCCCCTGCAACCGGCCTTGGCGGAAGGCGCGCGCCAGTACCGCTTGTCGACCGCCGAGCTGCTCAATTTTCGCAGCGTGGTGGTGTCCGGCGATCTGACCCAGTTGGCTGAGGTCAAGGCGGTCGGCCCCGGCTATCCGCTGCGCGGCGCGCTGCAAATCAGCGACCAGCCGTTTGGCCCGACCCGCACGGCGGCGGATATCCCCGCGCCGGGCCAAGTCTGGCTGGATGAGCGGCTGTTGCAAGCGCTCGGGCTTCAAGTCGGCGATGCCGTCAACCTCGGCGCGCGCGCCTTTCGAATCGGGCAGGTGTTGGCTTACGAACCGGATCGGGCGGGCGATCTGTTCAGCCTCGCCCCGCGCTTGCTGTTGAATGTGGCCGACATCCCGTCGACCCAGTTGATCCAGCCCGGCAGTCGGGCCGAATACCGGCTGTTGATCGCCGGCGAGCCCACCGCGTTGCAGGCGTTTAAAAACTGGGCGGCTCCGGTGTTGAAAGCCGGCGAAAAATTGCAAAGCGTGCGCGATGCGCGGGTCGAATTGAAGGTGGCGCTGGAGCGGGCGGAGCGATTTTTGAATTTGGCGGCCTTGGTCAGCGTGATTTTGGCCGGCGTGGGCATCGCCATCGCCGCCCGCCGCTTCGCCGCCCGCCATTGGGACAGCGTGGCGATCCTGCGTTGCGTCGGGGCCACCCAGGCGCTGGTGACCCGGCTGTACGTGTTCGAGCTGTTGATGCTGGCGGGGCTGGCCGGCGCGGCGGGTTTGGCGCTCGGCTATCTGACCCAGTACGGCTTGAGCGGCGTGCTCGGCCAGCTGATCAGCCGGACCGAATTGCCGCCGCCGTCCTGGCGGCCGATGGTCCCGGCGCTGCTGACCGGTTTTGTGACCTTGCTCGGATTCGGCTTGCCGCCGCTGCTGCGCTTGCGGGAAGTGCCGCCGCTGCGGGTGCTGCGGCGCGATCTCGGCCCGGTCGATCCGCGCGCGTTGGCGCTATACGGTCCCGCCGTGCTGGCGACCGCCGCGCTGCTGGTCTGGCAGGCCGGCGAATGGCGGTTGGCGCTGTACGTCTGCGCCGGGGTGGCGGGGACCACTATCGTCTTGTCGCTGGCGGCGTGGGGTCTGGTGCGAGCGTTGAACCTGTTGCGCGGCCGGGTCGGCGTGGCCTGGCGGTTCGGCTTGGCCAACATCGCCCGGCGCGGCCCCGGCAGCGCGGCGCAAGTGGTGGCGCTGGGTTTGGGGTTGATGGCCTTGCTGGTGCTGACGCTGGTGCGCGCCGATCTGCTGACCAGCTGGCGCGCCAGCCTGCCGGCCGATGCGCCCAATCATTTCTTGATCAACATCCAGCCCGGCGAAATGGATCCGGTTCAGGCATTTTTGCGCGAGCGCGGATTAACCGGCGTCGAGCTGTTTCCGATGGTGCGGGGCCGGATGACGGCGATCAACGGTCGGGCCGTCGCGCCAGAGAATTTCGACAACCCGCGCGCCAAGCGCTTGGTGGAACGGGAATACAACTTGTCCTGGGCCGAGCGCCTGCAAGACGACAACCGCATTGTGGCCGGACGTTGGTGGAACGGTGGAGATCGAGGCCAAGGCGTCGCTTCGGTGGAGAAAGGCTTGGCCGAACTGCTCGGCATCGCCGTGGGCGACGTCCTGCGGTTTCAGATCGCCGGCCAGACCTTGGAGGCCAAGACCGTCAGCCTGCGAACCGTCGAATGGGATTCGTTCCGGGTCAACTTCTTCGTGATGTTCCCGCCCGGCGTGCTGGACGCCTATCCGGCGACCTGGATCACCAGCTTTCATTTGCCGCTGGATCGGAAGCCGCTGCTGGCGGAACTGGTCCGGCGGCATCCCTCGGTGACGGTGCTGGATGTGGACGCGCTGATGGTCAAAGTCCGCGAAATCATGGATCGGGTGGTCGCGGCGGTCGAATACGTGTTTCTGTTCACCCTGGCGGCCGGGCTGGTGGTGCTGTACGCCGCCATTCAAGCGACGCAAGACGAGCGGCGGTTCGAAAGCGCGGTGTTGCGCACCTTGGGCGCGCGGCGGGCGGTGGTGCGGGAAAGCCTGTTGGCGGAGTTCGCCACCTTGGGGCTGCTGGCCGGGGTGCTGGCCGCCGCCGCCGCGACCTTGTTGAGCTTTGTGCTCGCGGTGCAAGTGTTCGATTTTCCGTACCGCTGGAACGCCTGGGTCTGGCTGCTGGGCGCGGGCGCGGGCGCGGTCGGCGTCGGCTTGGCCGGCTTGTTCGGCGCGCGCTCGGCGCTCGGTCAGCCGCCTTGGCGCAGCCTGCGGGAACTGTGATGCGCGCGGCCTCGCTTTTGAGGCCGCCATCGGATTGAGTTCCGAACGTGGGGGTTGAAGCGAGCGCTTTGCCGGCAGCAGTCGATCAACCAGCCGAGTCCGCGTTCTTTTCGGTGTAGCGCGCCATCAGCGGCGTGACCGAAACACCGTGCAAGACGATGGAGGCGGCTACCGTGGGGATAGCGAAAGCCAGCAATTGTTCGGCGATGTCGCGCGGTAAATCGTGGTTGATCGCGTACATCAAGTAATAGATCGAGCCGATGCCGCGAATGCCGAACCAAGCGATCAACAGTTGTTGGTTCCGTTTCACGGGCGCGCCGATCAACCCGAGCCAAACGGACAGGGGCCTGACCAACAAAAAGAACAGCAGCCAGAACCACAGAATGCCGGCGGGCACATCGATGTAAAACAGCATCGCGCCGACCGTCAGCACCAAGATGACCTCGGCGATGCGTTCCAGCCGCTCGTTGAAATCCAGCACTTCACGGGTCAGATGAACGCCGGCCAATTCCGGATGCGTGGCCAGCTTTTCCTTGGTCTCCTTGGCGGTCGGCCCGTCCAAAAGCTCCACCGGATGGCGCTCGGTCGCCGGCTCCTTCACCCGCCCCAACGCGATGCCGGCGGCGAGCACCGCCAGAAAGCCGTAGGTATGGCAAATCAGCGCCAAGCCGTAGCTCAGGGCGATCAAACCGAGCGCCAGGAACTCGTCCATGCCGACCGCTTCTTGGTGGCGCTGGCGCAGATACAGGACCAATTTGCCGATCAGCCAGCCCAGGCCGCCGCCGATCGCCAGACCGCCCGCGATGGACCACGCCACGTCCACCGCGAACCAGCGCCAGCCGTACTCGCCCAGAGTATGCAATCCGAGCAGGCCCAAGCCGAGCATGACGAACGGAAAGGCGGTGCCGTCGTTCAGCGCCCCTTCGCCGGTCAGGCTGAAGCGCAGCCGGTCGCGGTCTTTTTCTTCGGTCACCTGCACGTCGGAGGCCAGCACCGGATCGGTGGGCGCGAGGATCGCGCCGAGCAAGACCGCCGTTCCCAAGGCCAATCCAAAGCCGTAGGTTCCGATCAACGCCAGCAAGCCGACCGTCAGGATCATCGACACGGAGGCCAAACGCACCGGCGCTCCCCAACGCCGGTTGGCCAGGGGCAATTCCAGTTTCAAGCCGACCGCGAACAGCGAGATCAAGACCGCGATCTCGGCCATGCGCTCCAGCAGAATCGGGTAGCCTAGCGGATCGGGCGACATCAGCGCGAGGCCGGCCGGCCCCAGGCCGTAACCGATCCCCAAATACAACAGCGCGCTGCTGACCGGCAAGCGCTTGAGCACGGTCCCCGACAGCGCCATGCCGATCAGCAACGCGCCGGCGATCAGGGTCCACAGTTCGAACAGCAGCGAGTGGTCCAAGGTGATCGATCCTATTTTATTTTTATTTTGGAGGGTTAAGCGGGTTTTGGCGAAGCGGCAACCCGGCTTAACCCTTGCGGGCCTGCGATTCGCGCTCCAGCGATTCGGGCTTTATGGCATACGCGCCTAACCGAGAGAAAACTGCGGTGATGGAGAGATGGAACTGGCGCGACGGTTTACGGTTTATGCGATTTTTTGGCGCTCGCCGGCGGCCGGGTGTCCTTGGCTGGGTTGGAGCGCAACGCTTTTTCAGCGCCGGCGGATGGATTGGTGGTCGATGGCTGGCCGGAGCCTTTGGCGGGTTTGGGACTTTGCGGCGGGCTGGGCTTTGACGTGCCTGATTGCTTGGCCATGGTCAACTCCAAAAGGTTGGATCGGTTGTTCCGCAGGTAGCTGGAGCCGGGTCTGCCTTGAGCTAAGGGGTGAGTTCGACGTAGAAATCGCGCCTTTCGGGCAAACTGGCAACCTTTAGATGAACGGTAAATGCGAAAGGTTCGCTAGTGTTCGCCGTTGGCTGGTTTCATTGAGTAAACCCGCTTCGGCTCAGCAAGCGATCACGTTGATGGCCAAGCCGCCGCGCGAGACTGTCGCTTAACCCCGATAATAGCGCTGCGCCACGAACGGCGTTTTCACCACCTCAACCGGGACCGGCTTGCCGCGCACGATGGCGTTTAAAACGGCGCCCGGCGCGCTTGAGCCCGTTTCGACATAGCCCATCGCCACCGGGCCGCCCAAGGTCGGGCCGTATCCACCGCTGGTAACGTGACCCACCGCGCGCCCGCCGGCCTCCACCAATTCAGCGCCGTCGCGCACCGGCAGCTTGCCCGCCGGCAACAGGCCGACCCGCTTGCGGGCCACGCCGCCGGCGAGTTGCTGGAAAATGACCTCCGCGCCGGGATAACCGCCGGGTCGGACGCCATCGCGCCGGCGCGCCTTGGACAGCGCCCAGCCGAGACTGGCCTCGACCGGGGTGGTGGCGGCGTCGATATCGTGGCCGTACAGGCACAGGCCCGCTTCGAGCCGGAGCGAGTCGCGCGCGCCCAAGCCGATGGGGGCGACCTCGGGTTGCGCGAGCAACCGGCGCGCGAGTTCCTCGGCTTTTTCGGACGGCACCGAGATCTCGAAGCCGTCCTCGCCGGTGTAGCCGGAACGGCTGATGAAACAGGGCGCGCCGATCAGGGTTATCCGAGCGTGGGTCATAAACACCATCCCGGCCGTTTCGGGGGCCAGCCGCGCCATCACCGCCGCCGCCGCCGGGCCTTGCAGGGCCAGCAGCGCGCGGTCGGCCAGCTCCTCGATCCGGCAGCGGTCGGCCAGATGGGCGCGCAGGTGCGCGATGTCCTGCTGCTTGCAGGCGGCATTGACCACCACGAACAACGAATCGCCGCTGTTGGCGACCATCAGATCGTCCAGGATGCCGCCTTGCTCGTTGGTGAACAGGGCATAGCGCTGGCTGCCGGCGGGCAGGTCGACGAGATCCACCGGCACCAGGCTTTCTAGCGCCGCCGCCGCGTCCGGGCCGGACAGGCGCGCCTGGCCCATGTGCGAGACGTCGAACAGGCCCGCCTGATTGCGGGTGTGAAGGTGTTCCTTGATGATGCCCGAGGGGTATTGCACCGGCATCTCGTAGCCGGCGAAGGGAACGATCCGCGCGCCGAGTTCGAGATGGAGCGGGTAGAGCGGCGTGCGGGCGAGGGCTTCTTGGGTGCTCATGTCATCAATCCAGGGTGGGTCGGAATCCGGACCGGACTGGCGCGGGCGCTTTTGAAAGCGCCGTCGATCCCGCTCGAACGATGGGATCGGCCGCGTGCCGGGCGGTCTAGGCGAGGGTGATGTCCACCATCAAATCGCTCGCCAGAATCTCGAAAGCCTCGCGCAACTCGACGTCGGTCAGTTCCATCGGCGCGCGCAGCGTGGCGCGCATCTCGAACAGGTCCTCGCCGGAGAACGAGCCGTTGAAGAAGGCGGTTTCCATGTCCTCGATGTTGATCTGACGCCGCGCCAGAACGTCGGAAATATCGCGCACGATTCCGGGTCGGTCGTGGCCGGTCAGATCCAGCTTAAGCGTGCGGCCCGCTGGCGGCGCGGCCTCGACTCCGCGCTCGATCACCAGCCGCAGACCCTCTCGCTCCAGCGATTGCAACGAAGCGATCAGGGCGTCGGCCTTGTCACGGGGCACGCTGACCAGCAGCAATCCGGCAAATTGACCCGCCAAGCGGGCCATGCGCGAGTCCAGCCAGTTGCCGCCGCCGGCGGTGATCCGTTGCGAGACCGCGCTGACCAATCCGGGTCTATCTTGACCGATCACGGTCAGAACGATGGATGTCATCATGATTCGATTCTCCGCTGGAAGGGCTCAAGCGCCGGCGCGGGCGGGCGGTTCGTCGTAGTCGGAAAGCGGCGGGCAGGCGCACACCAGATTGCGGTCTCCGTAAACGTTATCCAGCCGGCCCACCGGCGGAAAGTATTTGGCAACGCGCAGGCTGGCGACCGGAAAAGCCGCCTGCTCGCGGCTGTACCCGTGGCGCCATTCGCCGGCCAAGTCCAGCGCGGTGTGCGGCGCGTGCTTCAACGGGTTGTCGTCCGCCGCCAACGCCCCGGTTTCAACCGCGCGGATTTCCTCGCGGATGCGGATCATGGCCTCGCAGAAGCGGTCCAGTTCCGCCTTGGGTTCGCTCTCGGTCGGTTCGATCATCAAGGTGCCCGCCACCGGAAAGGACATGGTCGGCGCGTGGAATCCGAAATCGATCAGGCGCTTGGCCACGTCATCGACGGTCACGCCGGCGCGATCCTTCAAGCGGCGCAGGTCGATGATGCATTCGTGGGCCACCCGACCGTGGGAACCGGTGTAGAGCACCGGATAATGCGGCGCGAGACGGTGGGCGATGTAGTTGGCGTTGAGGATGGCGACCTCGCTGGCTCGCTTGAGCCCTTCGCGCCCCATCAGGCTGATGTAAGCCCAACTGATCGGCAGGATGCTGGCGCTGCCCCAGGCCGCCGCCGAAACCGCGCCGGACGCGCGCTCGGGCCACAGGCAATGACCCGGCAGGAACGGCGCTAGATGGGCCTTGACGCCGATGGGGCCGACGCCCGGACCGCCGCCGCCGTGCGGGATGCAAAAGGTCTTGTGCAGGTTGAAGTGAGAAACGCCCCCGCCGATCTGGCCCGGCAGGCACAGGCCCACCATCGCGTTGAGGTTGGCTCCGTCGATGTAGACCTGACCGCCACATGCGTGAACGATGGCGCAAATCTCGCGGATCGCTTCCTCGAACACGCCGTGGGTGGAGGGATAGGTAATCATGATCGCCGCCAGTCGGGCCGCGTGTTTTTCGGCCTTGGCCTTGAGATCGGCCAGGTCGACATTGCCGCGTGGGTCGCAGGCGACCACGATCACTTGCATCCCCGCCATGTGCGCGGTGGCCGGGTTGGTGCCGTGAGCCGAGGAGGGGATCAGGCAGATGTCGCGCGCGCTTTCGCCCCGGCTGGCGTGATAGCCGCGGATCGCCAGCATTCCGGCGTATTCGCCTTGCGATCCGGCGTTGGGCTGGAGCGACACCGCGTCGTATCCGGTGCACGCGACCAGCATCCGCTCCAAATCCGCGAACAGTTCCACGTAGCCTTGCGCCTGATCGAGCGGGGCCATCGGGTGCAAACCGCTGAATTCAGGCCAAGTCACCGGGATCATTTCGGTGGTGGCGTTGAGCTTCATGGTGCACGAGCCGAGCGGGATCATGCAGCGGTCCAGCGCCAGGTCGCGGTCGGCGAGGAACCGCAGGTAACGCAGCATCTCGGTTTCCGAATGATGGGTATTGAAAACCGGATGGGTGAGGAAGGCGGATTCGCGCGCCAAGGCGGCCGGGATGCGGCCGTCGGCCGCCGCCTCGATTGACGCGAAGTCGGGGAGGGCCGCGCCTTGGGCGAAGGCGGCCCACAGCGCTTCCACTTCTTCAACCGTGGTTTTCTCGTCTAGCGCGATGCCGATGGCGTCGGCGGCGGCGGCGCGCAAATTGATCGAACGCGCGCGCGCCGCAGCGTGAATCGCCTCGGTCCGCTCGCCGGTTGTGACGGTGAGGGTGTCGAAGAAGGCGGAGGTGGTCACTGGGTAGCCCAGCCGCCCGAGTCCTTCGGCCAAGGTCGCGCTCAAGCCGTGCACCCGCTCGGCGATGGCTTTCAAGCCCTCGGGGCCGTGATAGGCGGCGTACAGACCGGCCATGATGGCCAGCAGGGCTTGGGCCGTGCAGATGTTGCTGGTGGCTTTTTCCCGGCGGATGTGCTGTTCGCGCACCTGCATCGCCAGCCGTAGCGCTTTGTTGCCCTTGGCGTCGACTGAGACGCCGACCAGCCGTCCGGGCAGGTCGCGCTTGAACCGGTCGCGAGTGGCGAAGAACGCCGCGTGCGGTCCGCCGTAACCCAACGGAATGCCGAACCGCTGGGCCGAGCCCACCACCACATCGGCCCCGAATTCGCCCGGCGGCTTGAGCAGGGTCAAGGCCAGTAAATCGGCGGCCACCACCGCCAAGCCGCCCTTGGCTTGAATCTGAGCCACGGCGGCGGCGTAGTCGTGGATTTCGCCCGAGGTGGCGGGGTATTGCAGCAAAATTCCGAAGCCGTCGAAGGCGTCGAGGTCGCTGCGATGGTCGCCCGTCACCACCTCCAGGCCGAGCGGCGCGGCGCGGGTGCGCACCACGTCGATGGTTTGGGGGTGGCAGCCTTCGGAGACGAAGAAAGTGTCGCTCTTGGATTTGGACAGCCGCCGGCAGAAGGTCATCGCCTCGGCCGCCGCCGTCGCCTCATCCAGCAGCGAGGCGTTGGCGATTTCCATGCCGGTGAGATCGATGATCATGGTCTGGAAATTGAGCAAGGCTTCCAGCCGCCCTTGCGAAATTTCCGGCTGGTACGGGGTATAGGAGGTGTACCACGCCGGGTTTTCCAGCACGTTGCGCAAAATGACCGAGGGGGTATGGGTATCGGAGTAGCCCATGCCCAATAGCGACCGGAAGTTTCGGTTATTCGCGGCCATGCGCCGCAGCGCCGCCAGCACCCGCGCTTCGCCGCGCGCCGGATCGAGCGCCAGCGGCCGGTCGCTGCGAATCCCGGCCGGCACGACCTGGGCGATGAAGGTTTCCATCGAATCGAAACCCAGCATCGCCAACATCTGGGTTTGCTCGGCGGCGCTGGGTCCGATGTGTCGGGCAATAAATTCTTGGCTGTTGTCCAACTCGGACAACGGACGCCGGGGAGCAGTGTTTGGAGTGTTCACGACCGTCTCTTTTAAGCAGGATGGAACAGCCTGTAGAACGACACATGA
>DJIW01000014.1:0-32987 GCA_002433805.1 Competibacteraceae bacterium UBA6584
GCTTATGGACCTCGGTTCGTCGCCGCTCCAACCCATATACCGAGTGAATACGATTTTAATGA
Organism: Competibacteraceae bacterium UBA6584; assembly: GCA_002433805.1. GTDB lineage: Bacteria > Pseudomonadota > Gammaproteobacteria > Competibacterales > Competibacteraceae > Competibacter_A. Next base: position 63 of record DJIW01000014.1, read on the forward strand.
GCGACCCGCAGTAGTATTTGCCGTTGACCGTTTTAAGAAAGCCCGCATTGTTCTGATTCCAGGGAATCTTGCTCGATGCGACTTGTTCTTTGGTGGTCAGATTACCTTCGTTAATCAGCAGCTCATAAATTCGGTGCCGGTCGCTTAATTCGCTCAAGGGATCCATTTCCTGATACCAATGTCCGCGAGGTTTGGCTTCAGTCGTGACTTGATGAAAGTAGTGCCAAATCAGATCGGTCGTCCAAGCTAAATCAGGCCCGTGTTTGCAGCCGCCAGCCATTGTAAAACCCTCTTATATGATCACTTGAAAAAGTTTTACGAATTAGCAGGATGTATGCCAAGTTATGGCGATGAGTGGATTTAACGGTTGGCGCGGGTAACAAACCGCTTATAGGGCAAGGCCGATCTTAGTTGGAATGTCCCGGATAAGCAGCGTTCCGGCTCAAGATGAAACCGTATGGGCTGAATTGACCGGTTCTAAATGGTTAAGGGCCGCTGCTAACGATTTTTTATTCAAGGGATGCCATGATGATCGAATCGTAAAGTGTGCTAGCCAATTCCCACCAATGCGGTCGTCGCTATGTTTATCGAACCACCTTTGCCCGCCGCGATCGGCGCGATCAATCCGTAGTCGGCTTGAGATGTCGAACGCGGTATTGCTGTGTCCGCGCGCCGACGCTTCCGCAAGTAGCTTCATTCAGCCGTGAAGCATCCTGTCGAACGTTGGATTCCCGATTTCACCCTCGCCCTCGATAATCGGGGCGACAGGCTTTAAAATCACCCGCTTTTGGCGACTTGCCTGATTTGTGTTCGATCTGGAGCGCGTAATATGGTCAAACGATCCTTCATGGCGGCAACGCTGTTATTGTCCTCAACAGTTGCCATCGCGCAACAAACCCGCGAGGGTACGTTTACGGTGCTGATGGAAAACGATAAGTTCACCGGCACCGACCAACACTACACCAACGGGCTCCAGATCGGCTATCTCACCGCCAAGGACGACGTGCCCAACTGGTTGCGCACCGGCGCTCGCTATCTTCCGGGCGTGCAAGAATCCGCCGCGCTGCGCACCGGTTATGTCATCGGTCATAGTATTTTCACCCCTCAAGACACCGCCACCACCGCGCCGGTGCCGACCGAGCGCCCCTACGCCGGTTGGCTGTACGGCGGGTTGGCGCTGGTGGCGGAAACCGAGAATCGCCTCGACACCTGGGAACTGGACCTCGGTATCGTGGGACCCTCGGCGCGCGGCGAGGAGGTGCAAAATGGTTTTCACAGCATCATCGGCGTGGACGAGGCGAACGGTTGGGACAACCAGCTCCACGATGAATTCGGCTATGCGCTGATTTACGAGCGCAAGTGGCGCAACCTGTGGGAACACCGCCGTTCTGGTTTCGGAGTGGACATCACCCCTTATGTCGGCGGCAGCTTGGGCAACGTGGGGACCTATCTGGATGTCGGCGCGACCCTGCGCATCGGCAACGATCTGCCCAACGATTTCGGCGCGCCGCGCATCCGGCCCAGCTTGCCGGGCTCGAACTTCTTCCTGCCGCGTGACAACTTCGGCTGGTATCTGTTCGTGGGGGCGGGCGGTCGCGCGGTGGCGTATAACATCTTCCTCGACGGCAACACCGACGGCGACAGCGCCGGGGTCGACCGCAAGCCGTTGGTGGCCGACCTGCAGGCCGGTTTCGTGACCAATATCGGCTGGGCGCGACTGGCGTATACCTACGTCCTGCGCACCCGCGAGTTCGACGGCCAGGACAAACCCGACCGCTTCGGCTCGATCGGTCTGTCGGTCAAGTTTTAGCCGGCGCGTCAACCCGCGCCGTTTCAGCGGGTTTGGCCTTGAATTCCCGGGCGTATTGATTCAAGCCGTCCTTGGTGCCACAGACGAACAAAACATCGTCCGGCTCCACCCGGAAGTGATCGTCGAATTTGACGAACACGTTTTGCGCGCGTTCCACCGCGATCACGGCCGCGCCGGTGCGCTCGCGCACTTGCGCCCGCCAGGGATGCAAGCCCACCAGCGCGCCGGAGCCGACCCGGATGAACTTGAGCCGCTGTTCGACGGCGACCGCCTGTTCGCCGAGCAGGTGATAGGCGAGAATTTCGCCGGCCACCTGTCCCACCGACAGCGCGAAATCCGCGCCGGCTTGATAGAGCCGGGGCACGTTCGGCGCGCGGTTGACCCGCACGATCAACGGCACCTCCGGCGCGTAATCCCGGACCACGGCGGTGGCGAACACGCCTTCGCTGTCGTTGCTCAACGCCAGCACCACCGCGCTCGCCCCGCGCGCGTTGGCCCGCTCTAACGTCGCGTGTTCGAGCACGTTGCCGACCACGTCGACCCCCGGCACGAGCTGTTCGTCGATCACGATAGTCGTTTCGCGGGCGTCGCGCAGCATTTCCACCACCTTGCCGCCGACGGTGCCGAAGCCGGCCACCACGATGGGGCCGCTGCGGCGGATCGGCGCGGCCAGGCGCTCGACTTGGGCCAGATTGGCGTGAGCGCCGACCGCGACCAGGATCGCGCCCGGCTCGATGCGGGTGTCCGGACCTTTGACGGTGGTGAAACACCCGCCGCGCCATTGGCCGATGATGGTGACCCCGTGGCGTTCCCGCAAGTGCAAAGCGCCCAGCGGCTGGCCGGCTAGGGGGCTGTCCGGCCGCACCCGAAACTCGCCGACTTCAACCTGCGCCCCCAGCAGGTGCAACCCTTCCGCCGGCGGATTGATCCGGGTGCTGGCCCGCGCCGCCAGCGCGCCGCCGAGGACGTGAGTCGGGGTGAACACCGCCGACGCGCCCACCTTCAGCATCGGCGGTCGGTACAGCGGATTGTCGGCCAGCGCGTAAACCGGCCCCTCGAAACCGCGCTCGCGCACCACCAGAATGCAAGTCGCGTTGGCGTGATCGTCGGCGTTGGTGACCACCGCCCGCGCATGTTCCGCCCCCGCCAGGATTTCGGGATCTTCGTCGAGGCTGCCGAACACCACCGGATAGCCGCGATCGCGCAAGCTTCGCGCCAGCGCCATGTCTTCCTCCAGGATCACGAAACCGGTCTGCAGCCGCTGGAATTCCTCCAACAGCGAATCCAGGGCCGGACCGTAGCGGTAAAACAGCACCTGCTCCGCCATCGGCGGCAAGGCGTGCGGCAGCCGCAACTCGAACCGCTCCTCAATGTAGGGCAGCACGTAGATCGGAAACACCAGCACCAGAAAAAACATCCCCACAAACTGGGTGAAGATGACCAACAAAATCATGGCCGGGTGTTTCCAGGGCGCGTAAGCCCCGTAGCCGGTGGTGGTCAAGGTCTCGGACGCCCATTCCAGGCTGGACCAATAGTCGATGGGCTTACCTTCCAGATAAGTCGAACCGAACATGTAAATGAACGCAAAAATGACGACGGCGGTCGGCATGCTGACCAGCAGCGCCAGCAAGCGCCACGTCGAACGCTGAAACCTCTGAGGCACGGGGCATCGCTCCATACGGGCCGACGGATCGCGCGGCTCCGGTCGGCCGGGATTGGCGTGGGCAAATTCGATATTTTGTTTTTGTGCAATGCACAAAAATCAGTTACAATCTAATTTAGCCAACAATAGAACAAGATCGTGTACATCGTAGATGATCCCACCTTGGCGCTGATGATCCGTTTCATGGGAGATACCGAATCCCTAAATCTGTCAGACGCGGATTTTCTATTCAAGCAATTGGACGCCATCGAACAGTACGTCAGCCAATATCCCGCCGACGAACGCCAGGCGCGCGCCCTGGAATGGATTGAAACGTACGCCCGAGACTACCGCCAACGCTGGCAGCAGCAGGCGGCCGCGCGGGAAGTGGCCCGTTTGAGGTGTGCCGATTGCCCGTTGGCCGAAGGCAAGCCCGACGCGCCGTGTCCGGTGCACCGGCGCTGGTTGTCGCTGCTGCGCCGCTATGCCGACGGTGATTTATCGGGACAGGACTATGTCCACGATGCGATGAAATTGCTCCACGCCCACAAAAAACGGCTGAAGATCAGCCGGTTATCTCCAGGCTTTTCCAAAGCGCGGACCGAATTGGCTCCCGGCTGAGCCGCGCGTCCGCGCGGTTTTCCGCGATCCGATCCTAAGGCCAGAAGCGGCGGCTACCGCCGGATTGCGCCGCGCCACCGTTTTGACCCTCCCTCGCGCGCCATCGCCCGACTTGACCGGTCCGGCGCGCGTTCCGATGGCGAGCGGCGCGATCCCGTGAAGTTCGGGAGCTGTTTCGCAGTAAGATGCGCGCCATACTGATGAGCGAGTTGTCCGGCGCGTTTCAACCCCCGCGCCGCCGGCGGAGTCATCGCCGCCATCCGTTACGCCGTGGAGCCGCCTTCAATGTCAGATCGCGATCACTCGCCACCCGCTATCGAGCATGCCGGCCCGATCTACTATGTCGGGATCGGGGCGTCGGCCGGCGGCCTGGAAGCGCTGGAGTCGTTTTTTTCGCAGATGACCGCCGACAGCGGCATGGCCTTCATCGTCATCCAGCATCTGTCGCCCGACTATAAGAGCATGATGGTGGAACTGCTCTCCAAGCGGACCGCCATGCCGGTCCGGCGCGCCGAGGAAGGCATGCGCGTCGAGGCTGATTCAGTGTATCTGATCCCGCCCAAGAAAAACCTCTCGATCTTTCAAGGCAAGCTGTTGCTGCGGGAATCGGATCACAACCGCGGTCTCAACCTCCCCATCGACGTGTTTTTGCGGTCGCTGGCCGACGATCAGGCTGAAAAAGCCATCGCGATCATTCTATCCGGCACCGGCAGCGACGGCGTGCGCGGCATTCGCGCGGTCAAGGAAGCCGGCGGGATGGTATTGGTGCAGAGCGAGGAATCGGCCCGCTTCGACGGCATGCCGCGCGCGGCGATCACCACGGGATTGGCCGATTTCATTCTGACGCCCGAGGACATGCCCCAGCGCCTGCTGTCCTTCATTCAAATTCCCCAAGACGCCAAAGCGCGGCAACTCCCGTCCCTGCGGTCCGACGAGGACGGACTGACCCGGATTTTCGCGCTGCTGCGCGAGCGCACGCGGGTCGATTTCACCCATTACAAGCCCAATACCGTGATCCGGCGGATCGAGCGACGGATGACGATGAATCAGATTCACGACCTGCGCGATTACGTGAAGTTCATGGACGGCTACGCCGGCGAAGTCATGGCGCTTTACCGGGAGCTGCTGATCGGAGTCACCAATTTTTTCCGCGACCGCGAAGTGTTCGACGAACTGGAAAGCCACCATCTGCCCCGGCTGTTCGAGCGCGTGGAAACGCGCGAGGTGCGATTCTGGGTGGCGGGCTGCTCCACCGGCGAGGAGGCTTACACGCTGGCGATGCTGGGCCGCGAAGTGCTGGAACGGCTGAGCAAGACCCTCGAAATCAAGATCTTCGCCACCGATTTGGATCACGACGCCATCTTGCGCGCCAGCAGCGGGATTTACCCCGAAAGCATCACGGCCGATTTGCCGCCCGGTTATCTGGCCAAATATTTTCACCGCCGGGAGGACCAGCACTATCAGGTCGACCGTTCCCTGCGCGAAATGGTGGTGTTCGCCCAGCACAATCTGATCAAGGACCCGCCCTTTACCAAGATCGAGCTGGTCAGCTGCCGCAACCTGCTGATTTATCTGCAGCCGGTGTTACAGCGAAAAGCCATGGAATTGATCAATTTCTCGCTGAACCCGCAGGGTTTGTTGCTGCTGGGGAGCAGCGAGACGCCGGGCGAACTGAGCGACGCCTTCGAGACCTTGCACCACAAGTTCAAAATCTACGCCTCCAAGGGCAAGCGCAATCCGACCGGCAACAGCTTGGAATTCATCTCGCCCGCCGAGCTGAGGCCCCCGCAGTCGCGCCCGCGAGTTCCAAGCAGCCCCGGTCCGCGCGATCCCCAAGAGGAGCGCCTGCTGGATCGCTTGGTGCAGGCTTTGACCGACGATTTCATCCCCTTGGCGGTGGTGGTCAACGAACAGCGGGAAGCCCTCTACATCCTGGGCGAGCCGGACGGTTACTTCCGGCTGCAGCCCGGCAAGATGCTGAACGACGTCACCAAGATCGCGGTACAGGACTTGGCGATCCCGCTGGCGACCGGCTTGCAGCGGGTGTTCGGCACCGGCCAGGAATTAAAATATAACGGCATTCGGGTCAAGCGGCGCGACGGATCGCAAACCGTGGAAGTCCGCATCCGGTTGCTGCCCGGCAAGCGCGGCCAGGAGCTGCTGGCGGTGATCCTGATCGAGCCCGTCGCCGCGCCGCCGCCCGAGGAGGCTTCGGCCACGTTGCCGCTTTACGACGCCCATCAAGGGGCCGAGCAGCGCATCCGCGATCTGGAGCAGGAACTGCAGTTTTCGCGGGAAAACCTGCAAGCGACCATCGAGGAGCTGGAAACCTCCAACGAGGAACTGCAGGCCACCAACGAGGAATTGCTCGCCAGCAACGAGGAACTGCAAAGCACCAACGAGGAGCTGCAATCGGTCAACGAGGAGCTGCAATCGGTCAACGAGGAGCTGCACACCGTCAACGCCGAACACCAGCGCAAGATCATGGAATTGATCGACCTGAATAACGATTTGGACAATTTGATCACCAGCACCCGGATCGCCACGCTGTTTTTGGACGAAAATCTAGTCATCCGCCGGTTTACCCCGCCGATCAAGTCGATCTTTAAAATCCTCGACAGCGATGTCGGACGTCCGGTCAGCCATTTGTTGCACACGCTGACCGACGCCGATCCCTACCAACTGATTCAAACGGTGATGGACGGCGGCGGCGAACAAGAGCGCGAGGTGCAAATCGAGGGCGGCTTCTGGTTTCTGATGCGAGTTTTGCCCTACCATGTCGGCGCGGAGGCCATGTCCGGGGTGGTGCTGACCTTCACCGACATCAGTTTGCTCAAAGCGACCCGCGAAGCGCTGTCGGAGCGCGACAGCCGGTTGGCCAGCTTATATCGGGCGGTGCCGGTCGGGGTGGGGCGGGTCGTCAACCGCCGGTTTCTGGAAAGCAACGATCAGTTGTGCCAGATGCTGAAATACCCTCGCGAGGCGTTGATCGGTCAAAGCTCGCGGATGCTGTATCTTTCCGAGGAGGAATTTGAATTCGTCGGCAACCATCTCTACGAGCAAATCCGCCAGCTCGGCGTGGGGACGGTGGAAGTCCGCTGGCGTTGCGGGGATGATTCGATCATCCCGGTGCTGATCAACGGCTCGTCGTTGAATCCCGAACGGCCCGATGAAGGCACCACCGTGGCGGTGCTGGATTTATCCGCTTATAAGAAGGCGCACGCGCGCGCGCGCGAATCGGAGCGTCTGGCTCATGCCGTGCTCGACGCGCTGGCGACCCACGTCGCCATCCTCGATCATAACGGCGTGATCCTGGAGGTCAACCAGGCATGGCGGCAATTTGCCGCGAACAATGCCGGTTCGCTGGCGTCTGTGGGTGAAGGAATCAATTATTTGGCGGTGTGCGACCGGGTCCAGGGCGACGAGGCCGAGGACGCCGCCACGTTCGCCGAAGGCATCCGCGCGGTGCTGCGCGGGGATTGCGAACGCTTCGTCCGGGGCTATCCTTGTCATTCACCGCAAGAACAGCGTTGGTTCATCGGACGGGTAACCCGCCTGACTGGCGAAGGCCCTTTGCGCGTGGTCGTGGCGCACGAACTCGCCAGCAGCGGACCGGCACAGCCGGACGACTCACTCAGCGAGCATCTTTAGCGGGCGATGCGCGGAAAAACAGGGGCGACGCGCGGCGGACCGGGAGGCGGGCTTGAGGGCCGGGCCGAGGCGCTTCCGCGATGACGTATCAAGCGGAGTACGGAGCACTATGAAGCAAAACGAACGGGACCAGGCAAAAGCGCTGCGCGAGAAGGCCGAAGCCAGCGCGGCGCAACGCGGCTTGGACGAGATGCTGGAGTTTTCCACCGAACATTCCGACAAGCTCGTGCACGAACTTCAGGTCCATCAGATCGAGCTGGAGATTCAAAACGAGGAATTGCGCCGGGTGCTGGGAGAACTCGAACAATCCCGCAACCAATTTTCGCTGCTGTTCCATCAAGCGCCGATCGGCTATTTAGTGCTAAATGAAGTCGGGTTGATTCACGAGGTCAACGAAACCTTCTGCCGCATGGTCAATCTCAAGCGGGAACGGTTGATCGGAACGCCGTTTTCCGAATGCATGGAGGGCGACGACCGCGGGGTGTTTCTGGCGCGCTATCGGGCGCTTTTCGGCAATCCGGTCGGAAAGACCCTGGAATCGCTCTTGTTGCGGGAGCAGGGACCGGCGTTTTACGCGCACATGGAAGGTGCGATCATCAATACCAAGTTGGGGCGCCAGCAGCCCAACAGCGTGCCGCTGTTGTACTTGGCGGTGACCGACATCACCGCCCGCAAGTGGGCGGAAGAAAAGCGCCTGCAACTGGAGCGTCAGATGCAACAGACCCAGAAGCTGGAAAGCCTGGGGGTGTTGGCCGGCGGCATCGCGCACGATTTCAATAACTTGCTGACCGTAATTCTCGGCAACGCCAGCCTGGCGCTGGACGAATTGCCGCCCGTTTCCAGCGCGCGCGACAGCTTGATGGCGATCGAGGAAACCTCGCTGCGCGCCGCCGAGCTGTGCCGGCAAATGCTGGCGTATTCGGGCAAGGGCCAGAGCATCATCGAAAATATTCGATTGCGCGATCTGATCGGGGAAATGGTCTCGCTGCTCAAGGCGTCGATCAGCAAGAAGGCGATTTTCAACCTGAATTTGAAAGAATCCTTGCCGGCGCTGCGCGGCGATCCCAGCCAGATCCGTCAGGTGATGATGAACCTGGTGATCAACGCCTCGGAAGCGCTCGGCGATCACAGCGGCGCGATCACCATCTCGACCGGCGTCATGGAATGCACCCGCGACTATCTGACCGAGGCGTTTCTGGACGAAAATCTGGCCGAGGGAGCGTATGTGTGGCTGGAGGTGTCGGATACCGGTTGCGGGATGGATCAGGACATCCAGCGGCGGATTTTCGAACCCTTTTTCACCACCAAATTCACCGGGCGGGGCTTGGGCTTATCGGCGGTGCTGGGTATCGTGCGCGGGCATAAGGGCGCGCTCAAGGTCTATAGCGAACCGGGGCGGGGCACGGCGTTCAAGGTGTTGTTTCCGGCGGTGCTGGAAGAAAAGGCGCAGATCGGCCGCGCGCCGGGGGTGAAAACCGCCGGTTGGAAGGGCGCGGGCACCATCCTGCTGGTGGACGATGAGGAGTCGGTGCGGCTGATGGGAACCCGGATGCTGGAGCGCATCGGCTTTGAGGTGCTGCCGGCGTCGGACGGGCGCGAGGCCCTGGCGATCTATCGGGAGCGGCCCGGCGACATCGCGCTGGTATTGCTGGATTTGACCATGCCCGATTTGGACGGCGAGGAAACCTTCCGCGAGCTGCGCCGGCTCGATTCCAACGTCTGCGTGGTGATGACCAGCGGCTACACCGAAAGCGAAATCGCGCCGCGCTTCGCCAGCAAGCGCCTGTCCGGATTTTTGCAAAAGCCGTATACCTTGAACGCGCTCACCCAGTGTTTGCGCAATGCGCTGGGGGCCGGTTCGCTCCGGCAAGAACCGACGCCGCCCGACGCTTCGTAACCGAGCGACGGAAGGCGGCGGCGATGCCCGCGCTAAAACCCTGTTATGTATTCGATTGATTGAAAACCACGCGCGGCGCCGTCCCGCCCGCCGGCGGTCCGGTGGTGGAAATTTCATCGCGGAGCCTTTCACAAACTGACCAGGAGATCGGAAATGGCGGGATGGTTTGAGTTGAGCAAGAGCAGCGACGGGCAGTTTCGATTTGTGCTGAAAGCCGGCAACGGCGAGAGCATCCTGTCCAGCGAACTGTATAAGACCAAGCGTTCGGCGCAGGACGGCATCGCCTCGGTTCAGAACAACGCCGCCCTGGACCAACGCTATATCAAAAAGGACGCCACGAACGGCAAATTTTACTTCGTGCTGGCGGCGGCCAACCATCAGGTCATCGGGACCAGTCAGATGTACGCGGCGGAAAAATCCCGACAAGTCGGCATCGACTCGGTCAAGCAAAACGGCTCGACCACTGAAATCAAGGATCTGAGCTGAGCTTCCGGATCGAACTCCGGTCGGCCGGTAGGCGGGAACGGCCGTCCGGAGCGGCGTTTGAGCCCTTTGCAAGGCGCAATCCGGTTGAACCCGAACCGAGGGGCAGGCTCTAAGTGGCGGTCCGGCGGCTACCGAGGCCCTCCGGCGCGCCTGCCTTGCCCTTAAAGCCAGCTGATTTCGACAGGAGCGATCATGAACCTACCGCTTGCGACGGCGACGCCCGATGGCCCGGCCGAGCCTTGGCGGCGCAACCTGCGTCACGATCTCGACGACGTCTTGACCGGTGCGCGCCCCGCGTGGTGGTGGACGGGCCGTCCGCCTCGGGCATGTCCCGGCGCGCAAGCCGATGGCGTACTGACTTCGCTGCCGCTTCCGGATTTGGCCCGTTGCACCCGCCAACAGGTTTTGGATTATTTCGATAATACCTGGACCCTGACCGAGACGCTGTTCTCGGGGCTGCGAAGTGAGGAAGCGTTTTTTCGCCCGCCGCACCATCACCTGCGCCATCCGCTGATTTTTTATTACGGCCATCCGCCGGCGTTATACATCAATAAACTGCGGGTGGCCGGCCTGATCGAGCAAGCGCTCGATCCCTATTTCGAGCAGTTGTTCGAAACCGGCGTGGACGAAATGCGCTGGGACGACATGTCCAAGAACGAAATGCTCTGGCCCGCTGTCCAGGAGGTCCACGGCTACCGCCAGCGGGTCTATCGAACGGTGCGCGGCGTGATCGAGACCCATCCCGATTTGAGCGACGGCCATCCGCCGATCACCCAGCGGCATCCGCTGTGGGCGTTGTTCATGGGTTTCGAGCACGAACGGATTCATTTGGAAACCTCCTCGGTGTTGATCCGCGAATTGCCGGTGCATCTGGTCCAGCGTCCCGCCGAATGGCCCAAGCTGCATCCCAGCGCCGAACGTTCGATGCAATTTCCGCCGCGCGCCGGCCGCGACTATCCCGTTAACGAGTTGCTTGACGTGCCGGCTCAGACGGTGGCGCTGGGAAAACCGTTCGATTGGCCGTCCTACGGGTGGGATAACGAATACGGCCGACGCGAGACGGCCGTACCGGCGTTTCAAGCCGGCCGCTATCTGGTCAGCAACGGCGAATTTCACGCCTTCGTCGCCGCCGGCGGCTATCGCGAACGAGGCTATTGGTCGGAAACGGGTTGGGCGTGGCGCTCGTTTCGCAACCTGAAATGGCCGACGTTTTGGGTGCTGGACGGCCCGGCTGGCTTGCACCGCTACCGACTGCGCGCCTTGTTCGAGGTGATCGACCTGCCGTGGGACTGGCCGGTCGAGGTCAATTACCACGAAGCCAAGGCCTATTGCGACTGGATGGCCGACAGAGAGGACGGCTCTTACCGGCCGAGCAGCGAGGCCGAGCACCACGCGCTGCGCGGGAGCGCGCAGACGGCCTGTGCAACGGGCGCGGCCCGCGATCCGGTGATGCGCTTTGACGGCGTCTCGCTGGCGCGAGAATGCGGCTGGAACCTCAATCTCGCCTACAGCTCCTCCAGCCCGGTCGATGCCGGCCCGCCGACCTCGGCCGGCTTTTACGATGTCTTCGGCAACGTCTGGCAGTGGCAGGAAGACCACTTTAACCCCTTGCCGGGGGCCAAAGTCCATCCCTATTACGACGATTTCAGCACGCCCTGTTACGACGGCCAGCATCAAATGATTCTGGGCGGTTCCTGGGCATCCACCGGCGCCGAGGCCAGCCGGTGGGCGCGTTTCCACTTCCGCCCGCATTTTTTCCAACACGCCGGCTTCCGGTGGGTACGGAGCGACGGCGACGGCGGCGCGGCGCGGCTGGATGGGGCGGGCGCTTCCAGTCAGGTCTATGAAGACCCGCAAATCCTGAACGATTATTTATTGCTGCATTACGGCGCGGCCGACCAGCAGATGCCCTACGCTTTCGGCCCGCGAGACGCCGCCGAATTTCCGGTGCGCTGCGCCCGCTGGCTGACAGACGCCGCCCGGGAATACGGCGTGGCGACGGAAACCGCCTTGGATGTCGGCTGCGCGGTGGGCCGGGCCAGTTTCGAACTGGCGCGCGTTTATCGCAAGGTGCTGGGCGTCGATTTGAGCCGCGCCTTCATCGACGCCGCCGGCGCTTTGCGCCGCGACGGCGAGCTACGCTATTTCCGCAAGGACGAAGGCGCGCTCGGCCTGACCCTCGCCGCGAAGGTCGATCCTTCCATCGAGCGCAACCGGGTCGAGTTCCGGCAAGCCGACGCCGGTTCGCTGCCGGCCGAATTGACCGATTTCGACGCGGTGTTGCTGGCCAATCTGTTGTGCCGGCTGCCCAGTCCCAAAGCTTTGTTGTCCCGCCTCGGCGGACCGCGCGGCCTGGTCAAGCCGGGCGGCTTGCTGGCGATCTTCTCGCCCTATAGCTGGCTGGAGCAGTTCACGCCGCCGGAGGCGTGGCTGGGCGGGTTCGAGCGCGACGGAAAGCCAATCGAGAGCGCGGCGGCGCTCGGCGGGTTATTGCGGGCGGAAGGGTTCGAACTGCTGCGCGAAAGCGAGGTTCCGCTGGTGATCCGCGAGCACGCCCGCAAATATCAGTACATCGTGACGCACGCCGCGTTATGGCGTCGCGGCCGCGCCGGCTGAAAACGCCTTGCTGGCTCGAAAGCCCGACCGGCGGCCGACGCGGTGGCCTTGTGCCACCAAGGGTTAACCGGCCGGTAGTTCCAGCACCGCGCCCGTTCGATCGCCCTCGACGCTTTCGACATAGAGGCGGGCGACCTCGGCGGCCGGTCGGCCGTGTTGGGGGTCCATCCGCAGCGCTTGCAGCGTCTCGGTGACCCACGGCGGACTGACCGCGTTCACGCGAATCCCGCGCGGCGCTTCCAGCGCGGCGGCGCGGACGAAGCCTTCCAAACCGGCGTTGACCAGGCTGATGGCGGCGCTGCCGACCATCGGCGAGCGGGCCAGCACCCCGCTGGTCAGCGTGAACGAACCGCCGTCCCGAATCTGGAAAAATCCGGCCCGCACCAGGTTCACCTGGCCCATCAACTTATTCGCCAGACTGAATTCGAAATCTTCGTCGCTCAAGCCGGCCAGCGGGGCGAACCGCGCCAGACCGGCGGCGCTGATCACCGCGTCCACCAGACCGGCCGCCTCATACAGCGCCCGGATCGAGTCCGGTTGGGCGAGATCGACGGTGAGCGGGGTGCTGCCGTGGCTGGCGGGAACGATGTCGTGGCGCTCCGACAGAGCGTTGACCACCGCCCGGCCGATGGTGCCGGTAGCGCCGATGACCAGGATACGCATCAGACTTTCTCCCGAGGAGGTTGCGGGACGGGGGGATGCGCGTCCTTGCGCGTTGGGGGATACCTTCAGTATGGGATGCGGTTGACGGGATTGAAAGGCCGCGCGCGCCGCCGTCCGTCCCGACGGGCGTTTAACCCAGCACCACCGGCGCGTCGGGCAGTTCGTTGGGTTTCGGCGCGGCGCCATCGCGCGGGAAGTGGGCGATGAGCAGCGCGGTCAGCGCGTCGACGGTGCGGGCCAACCCCTCCTCAAACCGCCGCTCCGAGAGGGTTTGACCGAGATCGGCCGCGATCTTGGCCCAATAGTCCGGGCCGATCCGGGCGATCAGGCCGCGATCCGCGATCAGCTCGATGGCGTGTTCGGCCATTAGCAGATAAATCAAAACCCCGTTGTTGTGCTCGGTGTCCCAGACCCGCAATTTGCCGAACAAGGTTAGAGCGCGGTCGCGGGCGGCGGCATCGCGGCGGATATAAGACCAAGGCAAGCCGCCTTCAACACAGAGGCGGATTTCTCCGGCGTGCTGCTGTTCACTGGCGCTGACCCGCGCCGCCAGACGCTCCAGCGCGGCGGGCGGCAGCGCCGCGCGGACATCGCGCGCGTCCGAACAGCGGTTGGCGAACAGCCGCCGCGCGCGTTTGAGCCAAATCGTGATCGAAGCCATGAATCACCAACTCCCGGAGGCGCCGCCGCCTCCAAAATCGCCGCCCCCGCCGGAACTGAAGCCTCCGTTCCCGCCGCCTCCACCGCCGAAGCCTCCGCCCCAACCGCCCCCGCGCGGAAACGGATCGAAGCCGCCGGGGATGAACACCGGACCCCGACGCCCGACCGGCGCGGCGGCGGACAGAAAGCTCACGAACAGCCCCAGCAATCCCGCCGCGACGCCGAATAGCAGGCTGGCGGTGAGCAGATAGGTCAAGCCGCCGGCGGCGGCTCCGGTAAACATCGGTCCCAGCACCTTGCCGAACAGCGAGCGCAGCAGCGAGCCCACCATGATGATGCCGAAGAACAGAAAGATGAGCAGCCCGATCCCGTCGATGGGCAGTTGTCCCGCCGACAGCGTTCGGCCGCGCGGTTCGGGAACCGGCAAATTTTCGCCCTTGACCAACCCGATCAGCCGGTCGGTGGCCGCATCCAAACCCCCGGCGAAATCGCCCGCCCGGAAGCGGGGCTTCATGTGTTGGTCGATGATGCGGGCCGCCGCCAAGTCAGGAATCGGGCCTTCCAATGCCTTGGCGACCTCGATCCGCATCTGTCGGTCGTCCTTGGCGACGATGACCAACAGGCCATCACCCACCTCGCGCCGGCCGATTTTCCAGGTATTGGCGACTCGGTTGGCGAAGCTGGAAATATCTTCCGGCTGGGTGGTGGGCACCATCAGCACCACGATTTGAGTGCCGCGCTCCCGCTCGAAGGCGGCCAGCTTGGCCTCCAAGGCTTGCCGCTCGGCGCCCGACAAGGCGCCGGTTCGGTCGATGACGCGCTCGGTCAGCGCCGGGACCGGCTGGACGGGTTGGGCGTATCCCGGCGTCGGGCCCAACAGCGTCAACCAAAGCAGCGCCCACGCCAGCAGCAGGCCGACGGCCAGCGCCTGCCGCTCGGGCTGTGGATCGAAGCGACGAGATAAGCGGCTCATCGCTTATTTGGCGGTTCCGAAATCGACTTTGGGGGCGGTCGAAATCGCCGCCTCGTTGGCCACAGTCAGACTGGGTTTAGGTTTGTAGCCGAAGATCATGGCGGTCAGATTGGTCGGGAATTGCCGGGCCAGCACGTTGTAACCCTGCACCGCTTCGATATAGCGGCCGCGCGCGACCGCGATCCGGTTTTCGGTGCCTTCCAAGGTCACTCGCAAATCCCGAAACGCCTGATTGGCTTGCAGGGTGGGGTATTGCTCGGCGACCACCATCAATCGCGACAAGGCCGAAGACAATTCGCCTTGGGCTTGTTGGAATTTGTTGAAGGCTTCGGGATTGTTGAGGGTTTCGGGGGTGACTTGAATCGAGGTGGCCTTGGCGCGGGCTTCAATGACGCGGGTTAAGGTATCTTGCTCGAATTTCGCCTCGCCCTTCACGCTTTCGACGATGTTGGGGACCAGATCGGCGCGGCGCTGGTATTGGTTGAGCACTTCGCCCCAAGCTGATTTTGTGGTTTCGTCCAGGCGCTGAAAGTCGTTGTAGCCGCAGCCGGTCAGCGCGACCGCCAACGTCAAAACCGCCGTAAAGCGTAAGAGAGTGCGTTTCATGGATTTTGTTGAGCCTCTAGCATGGTTTTAGGGAGTCGCGATTCTCGGGTAGTCGAGTTAAAGCGATGGTGATTGGCGACTGGATTCCATCGTTTGCGCCGGGGAGTATATATCACTGTCAGGCGCTCCTGGATGGGCTAGGTCCGGCGAAAGGGTTCTGCCTAAAGACGGATTCCCCGCGAAATGGTTCTCCCCCAGACGCGCTTTTCGCAAAAAATTGACGTGACCGCGCAAACCAACGGTTTTTGAGTGTGCCGCCGCTGGCTTTTTGAAAAGCGCCGATCATCAAAAAAGCACAATCGCCCGATTAAATTGGCATTTTATATCATCTTCTAAATGCTTCTATCCTTTAAACCACGAGCCGCGACACAAAGATGCCGAAGGCGGCCGTCTCCGGTTATCATTTAATGATCATCACTTCCCGCCCCAACACTGCTTTGAACTTCAGCCTCCGTCTCAACTTCATGCCTCATCAGGATAGATCCCCATGCAACCCGTACTGAAATCCGCCAAGCTGGCCAATGTTTGCTACGACATCCGGGGGCCGGTATTGGCGCACGCCAAACAAATGGAAGACGAAGGCCATCGCATCACTAAATTGAACATCGGCAACCCCGCGCCGTTCGGCTTCCTGGCCCCCGAGGAACTGGTTCAGGACGTCATTCACAACCTGCCGGACGCTTCCGGCTATTGCGATTCAAAGGGCCTGTTCGCGGCGCGCAAGGCGGTGATGCACTACACCCAGCAAAAAGCCATCCGCGGAGTGCAAGTCGAGGATATTTACATCGGTAACGGGGTGTCCGAGCTGATCGTGATGGCGTTGCAAGCGTTGCTGAACAACGGCGACGAGGTGTTGATCCCCGCGCCGGACTATCCGTTGTGGACGGCGGCGGTCAGCCTCTCCGGCGGCACGCCGCACCACTACCTCTGCGACGAACAGGCAGGCTGGTTGCCGGATTTGAACGATATCCGCGCCAAGATCGCGCCGACGACCCGCGCCATTGTCATTATCAATCCCAACAACCCGACCGGGGCTTTATATCCGGTCGAGCTGCTGCAAGACATTCTGGAGATCGCTCGCCAGCATCAACTGATCGTTTACGCGGATGAAATTTACGACAAGGTGCTTTACGACGGCGCTCAGCACACCTCCATCGCCTCCTTGGCGGAAGATGTGTTGTGTCTGACCTTCAACGGCCTTTCAAAAAACTACCGGGCCTGCGGCTACCGCGCCGGTTGGATGGTGGTCTCCGGCGAAAAGAACCACGCGCAGGATTATATCGAGGGTTTGACCATCCTCGCGTCGATGCGGTTGTGCGCCAACGTGCCGGCGCAGCACGCGATTCAAACCGCGCTCGGCGGCTATCAAAGCATAGAGGATCTGATACTCCCCACCGGACGCTTGGGCAAACAGCGCGACCTGGCGTTTCAGCTGCTCACCGACATTCCCGGCATCAGTTGCGTCAAGCCCAAGGCGGCGCTGTATCTGTTCCCTCGGCTCGACTTAAAACGCTATCCCATCGTCGACGACCAACAATTTGTGTTGGATCTGTTGATCGAGGAAAAGGTCTTGCTGGTGCAAGGCAGCGGTTTCAACTGGCCCCGGCCGGACCATCTGCGCGTCGTGTTTTTGCCGCACGAGGACGATCTCGCCGATGCGATCAGACGGCTGGCGCATTTTCTGGATCGGTACAGCAAGCGTCACAGCGCGTAGCGGCGAACGCCACCGCCTCGCGAACCGAACGCCGAAGATTCGGTAGGGGTGTGTTTCAGATAAAGGGATGGCAGCCAATGTGACGGGCAAAACGCCTGGTCACATTGACTGCTTGACATTCTCAGCGGCTTTCGACGCTCAAACCCTCGAGCCTTTCATCATCCTATACAAGAACAACAGCACGATCGCCCCGATTACCGCGAGCATGAGGCTGCCGAGGTTAAAGCCGGTCACGTCGCCGAAACCGAGCATGGTCCCAAGAAAGCCGCCGACCACGGCCCCCGCGACGCCCAGCAGAATGGTGATGATCCACCCGCCCGGATCGGCTCCAGGCATGATGAATTTAGCCAACCAACCTGCGATCAGACCAAAGACTAGCCACGATAAAATACCCATGGATGACTCTCCTCAATCTACACTTCAACTCAACACGGATTTACTCACCTACACAGTCGCCGCCATCGGCCAACAACAACGCGGTCAGCGGTTGCGCTTGGACAGATAGCGCGCGGCCATGATCGCCAACGCGCCTTGGACCAGCGGATTGCCGAGGGCTTTGACGAAAAAGGGTTGATCCTGAGCCGTCTGTTGCAGCGCCTTGGGCGCGTTTTGCTGCGCGTATCCCGCCAGGCGCCCCAGATCGTCGGCCTGCATGTTGCGGGGATCGTCGGAGGATAAGCCCAGCGAACGCGCGATGGCGCCCACGTCGATCCCGGCGTTTTGCATCGCGTTTTTCAAGCCGGCGGCCAAGCCGGTACGCTCCTCGGGGTTAAGGTTTTGCGCGGCCCGCGTGAACGTATCGGGATCGGCTTGCGAGATATAGGATTTCAGCGCTTGATCGAATTCAGGGTGGCGGTTTTGGCTAAACTGCTCGAAACGTTGCGCGGCTTCCTTGGGCGAAACATGGGTGTCGGGATTGGAAAAGCGCGACATGAAATCCTCGACATTGGCGTCGTCGTCCAAGCCGAATTTTTCGGTTCTATCATTAGCGGGCATGGTGTAATCCTCTTGGCAAGACGTTCGGTACCGAACGGGGATCGATCAAAAAATCAAAAATTGGGTTTGTAGCTCACATTGGAATCGGCCGGAGCGGAGGGATCGTAGCCCATTGTCGCCATCGCCTGACCGTTGGGCGCGTAGCCGATCACCATCAAGGGCCGGCCGGGGAATTCGTCGCGCATCTCCCTCAACAGAGTCGTCATCAAGGGCCGCACTTGATCGAGTTTTACTTGGGTGTCGAAGACCACCCCCAGTTCGTTGTCCCGGTTCATACGGGCGTCGCGGATGACGTTGTTGCCGGCCGCCGACCCTTTGATTCGAGCCAGAAACTGTTCTTGCTTGCTCGGCGCTCGCAGTTGCGGGGCGGGCGCGGCCGGCGCTTGCGCGACCGGAGGTCGGGAGGGTGGGGCCTTGGGAGGCGGGTCGTCGCAGCCGGCCAGCAGCATCGCCAGCAGTCCTGCGATCCAAAACGGTTTGTGATTCATAATCCAACCTATTGAAAAGTGATGGCGACTGGCGAAATGAGCGCTCTCAATTTGGCAAGTAAGGTTTTCCGGCCTAGAAAATATTTGATTGAAGTCCTTGATGGCTATTCTGATTACGCTAGATAGGCGGTTTGGCTCAATAGTTCCCCGGCAATCGAAATCGCTCCGACGGACAGCTAGTTGATTGGAGCGAGAGCGCTTGCGCCTTGACCGGAACTCCGAGCCTTGACCGCTTCCCAATCGATGCGAGCAAAAGCATAGGCCAAAGCACGCGCGAGGGGGAAGCCTGTTTTGCGATTCATCGCGCTTCATTTTCGAGCTTGACCTTCGGTTGGGATCGTCCCGGCTGGCGCGGGTTCTCCGTTGCGCCACCGGGTGTCGCCGGATTGGAAGCTAGCGTGGCAACCTTATCGATTGCGACGAATTTTTTTAAATCGCCAAGGAGTGAAACCTCATGAGTTGGTCCATTAATTTTCATGCCGATGAGGAGCGTAAAGTCACCGTGGAAGCGGATTGGCGAGGCCCTGGGGACTATCAACTGCGTCGCTTGGATGGGGCGATAAGCCTGTTGGGGGTCTGCCAAACGCCCGAGGAGATGCTGAACGCGCTGCTGGACAGCGATTGGTCGGTCGAATTGGAAGGGGCGCGGATCGAACCCGTGCCCGCTTGAACGGGATGCCTTCCCCTGGCTGCTGCGTTGCACTACGCTAGGCGGCAGCCTATTCCATCAAAGGACAACCGCATGGCCGCCATCAGTCGCTATCCGATCCCCCCGTTGGACGATTTGCCCGAAGACGTGCGCGAGCGCATTCTGGCGGTGCAGGAGCAAACCGGTTTCGTGCCCAACATTTTTCTGGGGCTGGCCCACCGGCCCGACGAGTTTCGGGCCTTTTTCGCTTATCACGACGCGCTCATGGAGAAAGCGAGCGGTTTGAGCAAGGCGGAGCGGGAAATGATCGTGGTGGCGACCTCGAACGCCAACCAGTGCCAGTACT
Source organism: Competibacteraceae bacterium UBA6584 (assembly GCA_002433805.1). Lineage (GTDB taxonomy): Bacteria > Pseudomonadota > Gammaproteobacteria > Competibacterales > Competibacteraceae > Competibacter_A. The sequence continues at coordinate 19,881 of DJIW01000014.1, forward strand.
GCGTGGTCGCGCACGGGGCCATCCTGCGCGTCCGCGCCAAGAATCCCCTGATCGCCGATCAGGTGGCGATCAACTACCGCAAGGCCGATCTGACGCCCCGGCAAAGCGCCATGCTCGATTTTGCCCTCAAGGTTTCCCAGGAAGCGTACGCAGTCCACGAGGCCGATTTCGAGACGCTGCGGGGGCATGGGTTCACGGATGCGGACATTTGGGATATCGGGGCCATCGCGGCGTTCTTCGCCATGTCCAACCGGCTGGCGAACATGACCAGCCTGCGGCCCAACGACGAGTTTTACTTACTGGGCCGAATTCCGAAACAGAAATAGAACCTGGCGCTTCGATAGTTCGGGTTGGCTCGACCGGTCAAGGCAGCGAGCATGGAAACCGTGGAAACCGTGGTGGTCGGGGCCGGAGTGATCGGCTTGGCGGTCGCCCGCGAGTTAGCCTTGACCGGCCGCGAGGTGGTGATTTTGGAAGCGTTGGAGCGCTTCGGTAGCCAAACCTCAGCGCGCAATTCCGAGGTGATTCACGCCGGCCTCTATTACCCGCCCGGTTCGCTCAAGGCTCGGTTGTGCGTGCGGGGCAAGGACTTGCTTTATCATTATTGCGCCGAACGGGGCATCGGCCACCGGCGCATCGGTAAACTGTTGGTCGCGTGCGAGGAGGCGGAATTGGCGGCGCTCGCCCGATACGCCGAATGCGCGGCCGCCAACGGCGCGCCGCTGCGACCGCTCGCCGCCGCCGAGGTCCGGCGGTTGGAACCGGCGGTGCGGGCGGTCGCCGGCCTGTATTCGGAATCCACCGGCATCGTCGACAGCCACGGCTTGATGCTGGCGTTGCTCGGGGACGCGGAGCGGGCCGGCGCGGCGCTGGTCACGCGGACGCCGGTGGCGGGCGGTCGGATCGGCCCGGACGGGATCGTGCTGCGCGCCGGCGGCGCGGAGCCGTTCGCATTGCGCTGCCGCTGCTTGATCAACGCGGCGGGCTTGCAGGCGCAGCCACTGGCGCGGCAACTCAAGGGATTTCCAGCGGCGCGGATACCGCCCGCGTTTTACGCCAAGGGCCATTATTTCACCTTGAGCGGTCGCGCGCCGTTCCGGCATCTGGTGTATCCGATGCCGGATCACGCCGGACTGGGCATTCACGTCACGCTCGATTTAGGCGGTCAATGCAAGTTCGGGCCGGACGTGAGCGGCTGGCCGACATCGCCGGATTACGGCTTTGAATCCGGCCTGGAAGATAAATTTTACCGAGCGATCCGCCGCTACTATCCCGATCTGCCGGACGGCGCGCTGCAACCGGGCTATACCGGCATCCGACCCAAGGTGACCGGTCCGACCGAGGCGGCGGGCGATTTTATCATTCAGGGTCCGCGCGATCACGGCGCGGCGGGGGTGGTGAACCTGTTCGGGATCGAATCGCCGGGGCTGACCGCGTCGCTCGCCATCGCGCGGCAGGTGTCGGCAGCCTTGACATAGCGTGGGTCACTCTTCAAAACAATAACAATGAAAATGCTCAGCCTGATTTTATGGGTTCCCTTTTTCGGCGCGGTCCTGGTCGCTTTGCTGCCGGCGGGGCAACCGCGTTTGATTCGCGGGGTGGCGCTGTTCCACGCCGGTTTGACCTTAATCCTATCGTGGAGCCTGCTCGCGCATTTCGACCGTGGCGCGACGGCGCTCCAGTTCGCGGAGCAGGTGGTGTGGAGCGCCACCATCGGAGTCTCTTACGCGCTGGGCGTCGATGGCTTGTCCCTGCCGATGGTCTTGCTGGGCACCTTGCTCGCCGCCGTGGCGCTGCTGGCCTCGGATAAAGTCACCACGGGCGTCAAGGGCTATCACGCTTGGCTGCTGGTGCTGGAATTCGCCTTGCTGGGCGTGTTCATGGCCCAGGATTGGTCGCTGTTTTTCATGTTCTGGGAGCTGACCCTGATCCCGCTGTTTTTTCTGATCGACCTATGGGGCGGGGAAAAGCGCCACACGGCTAGCCTCAGTTTCGTGCTGTACACCATGGGCGGGTCCATCTTTATCCTGATCGCGCTCATCATGCTCTATCAGGCGACACCTCACCATTCCTTCGCCATGCCGGCCATCGCCGAAGCGGCGCGGAATCTGCCGCGCGGCGAACAAGTGTGGCTGTTGGTGGCGTTTTTGATCGGTTTCGGCGTCAAAATCCCGCTGTTTCCGCTGCATGGGTGGCTGCCGCTGGCGCACGTCGAAGCACCGAGCCCGGTCAGCGTGCTGCTGTCCGGGGTGTTGCTGAAAATGGGCGCTTACGGGCTATTGCGGGTGGTGGGGATCGTGCCGGAGGCGACGCTGCTGTTGCAGCCGCTGCTGGTCGGGCTCGCCTTGCTCAGCATCCTCTACGGCGGGTTGCTGGCGTGGCGGCAGACTGATTTGAAAGCGATGATCGCCTATTCCTCGGTCAGCCACATGGGCGTGGTGGTGCTCGGCGTTTCGAGCTTGAACGAGATCGGCTTGCAGGGGGCGACCCTACAGATGGCGGCGCACGGCCTGATCGCCGGGGCGCTGTTTTTGTTGATCGGCCTGCTGTACGAACGCACCCACAGCCGCGAGCTGGCCGATTACGGTTCGCTGGTGCGGGTGACGCCGCGCTTCACGTTTTTGATCGCCCTGGCGTTGCTCGCCGGGATGGGAATGCCGGGGCTGGCGGGGTTCGTGGCCGAATTGCACGTGCTGATCGGCGGTTTCGCGCGCTGGGGTTGGTTGATGGTGCTGGCGAGCCTCGGCGTGCTGCTGAGCGCGGCTTACGCGGTGCGGACCCTCGGCGGGCTGTTCGCCGGGCCGGGCCGGCCGGAGCTGGCCCAGCTCGAAGACTTGCGGCCGCTGGAACTGGCGGCCGCGGTTCCCCTGGCGGCGGGATTGCTGCTGGTGGGGTTACAGCCCGCGCCGGTGGTGGCCCTGAGCAGCGCCAAGGTCGCGGAATTGGCCGCGCTGTTCAGCCGCTTTTGAGGGGTATCCATGACCGCAGCCGACTCGCCCGCCGCTAGCAGCGCGCCGCTTTCGCCGCGCCAGATCGTCGAACACGCCATCGCCCATCTCGATCATGTGTTGCCCGCGCAAGCGCCGATCCTGAACTTCGTCCATCACAACACCTTGCACGGCTACCAGCATTTGCCGTTCGAGGAGGCGCTGGCCGCCGCCGAAGCGTTGACCGGGATTCACGCCTACCTGCCGGACGCGGCGTTTCGCAAGCTGTATCAGGCGGATCGGATCGTCGCGGCCGACCTGGACGCGGTGTTCGCCCAACGTCCTGAACTGGAGGTCGAGCGGGTGCTGGCGCAAGTCGGCGAGCGGGAAATCCGCCGGGGCGAGGTGCTGCGGATCGCGCTGGTGTACGGCGTGGAGGCGCTGACCCTGAACGATTTGGTCTGGCGGATGGAAGAACTGGAGGCGACCCGCCGCTTTGAGGCGGACGTGCCGGAACCCGCGCGCCAGCGGTTGCTGGAGCACGCGCGAGCGGCGGGCGCGGCCGAGCTCGGCGCGGTGCTGGAGGATGTGTGGCGGGCCTGTCTTGAAGGGTTTCGCCTGCCCGCGTTCAAGCTCCATCCCGAAGAATTGGTGGATTTACAGTTGAACGTGGCGAAGACGCTGCTGGCGCGCTTTCGCCAGGAAGGCGCGCCGGATGAACAGGGGCCGGTCGTCCACAAGCGGATGCAGGCGGAAGCCGCAGCGCTGATCGCGCGCCTGTTCGACGATGTGGGCGAGGGCAGCACGCTGCGGGGGGTGTTGCGGGCCTTGACCGGGCACGATCTGTTCGATCGGGCGCGGCCCTATTTGATCCGGTTGTGCGCCGCTTATCTCGACGAGGGTTTGGCCGCCTGGACTCTACCGGACCGGACGGAGGGGTTGTATGCGGCCTGGCGGCGGCTGGCGGCGCGCGATCCGGCCTGGACCCTGACAGGTTTATCGGACGGCCGCGCGACGCCGGCCGACGGGCCGGATGATCCATTCGAGGCGGTGATCGCCGAATTGCGGCGGCTGGGGCTTCCCGAAGCGCGCTGGGAAGGTTATTTGACCCGCTTGGCGCTGGAATTGCCGGGCTGGTCGGGCATGATGAACTGGCGGCAGCAACATCCGGAGTATGCCGCCAGCCGCGAGCAGCGCATCCGGTTGGTCGATTATCTGGCGGTGCGGCTGGCGCTGGATCGGCTGTGGATCCAGCGGTTATCCCGCGAGCTGTGGGACGTGGCGGGCACGCTGCCGGAGTTGCGCGCCTATTTCACCGCCCGGCCCGCCGAGGCGCTGGCGCGACAGGCGCTGCACGCGGGACGGCTGCCGGAATATCTCGCCAGCCGGACGCGCGAGTTGGCGGCGGGTGAGGCGTCGCCCGCCGCGTGGGATACGCTCGCCGACATGATCTGGACCTGGCTGCACAGTCCGGTGGCGGCCCAGGCCGAAAGCCATACCGTGCACGGCAGCGCGTGGCGGCTGTTCCGGCTTTCCCAGCATCTGGGATTGTCCGGCGGCGAGCTGCGGTCGTTGTTGCCGGTCGAGTTGGAACGCCTGCTGGAGCCGCTGGACGCTTTGTCGGCTCCGGTGCGCGGGGCGCTGTGGCAATGCGCCTACGAACACCATTACCGGAATGACCTGATCAACGCGCTGGCCAACAATCACGGCCGTTGGGGAGCGCAAGGCGAACGCCCGCAGGCGCAGATCGTGTTCTGCATCGACGACCGGGAAGAAGGCATCCGCCGCCATCTGGAGGAACTGAATCCCCGGATCGAGACCCTGGGCGCGGCGGGATTTTTCGGAGTGGCGATGAACTGGCGCGGTCTGGACGACCGGACGGTCACGCCGCTGTGTCCGGTGGTGGTCACGCCCGCGCACGAGATTCGCGAAGTCGGCCGACTTGGCGCGGAAGCGGAATTGGCGTTGCACAACAGGCGGCGAGCTTTGCGGGAGCGGCTGGGCGCTTTTTATCAAAATATCCGGCGCAACCTGCTGTCCTCGGTTCCGGTGATCGACGCGCTGGCGCTGCCGGTGCTGCCGGTGTTGGCTGGAAAGATTTTCGCCCCGCACCGGCAGGGACACCTGGCGGCGACGGTCGGCGGGCGCTGGGTGCCGGACGCCCCGACCGAGGTGGCGGCGACCGCAACGGACGCCGCTCCGGCCACGCCGGAACAGCCGCGACTGGGTTTCACCGACGCCGAACAGGCCGACCGGGTGGCGGCCTTGCTGCGCAACATGGGCCTGACCCGACAATTCGCGCCCCTGGTGCTGCTGATGGGCCACGGTTCGATCAGCCAGAACAACCCGCATCTGGGCGCTTACGATTGCGGCGCCTGCGGCGGGCGGCACGGCGGGCCGAACGCGCGCACCTTCGCGGCCCTGGCCAACCGTCCGGCGGTGCGGGCGCTGCTGGCCGAACGCGGGATCGCCATTCCGGCCGACATCTGGTTTGTCGGGGCGGAACACAACACCTGCAACGAACAGATCACCTTTTACGACCGCCGCGATTTTCCGCCGCCCGCCGAAACGGCGCTGCGGGCGCTACAGCCGGATCTGGATCGAGCGTGCGCGCTGTCGGCGCAGGAACGCTGCCGCCGTTTCGCCTCCGCGCCGCGCGATCCCGCGCCGGAGCGCGCCTTGCGGCATGTGGTGGGGCGGTCGCGGGATTTCAGTCAGGCGAGGCCGGAGCTGGGCCACGCCACCAACGCCGCCGCGCTGGTCGGGCGGAGGTCGATGAGTCGAGGAGTATTTCTGGATCGGCGGGCGTTTCTGATCTCCTACGATCCCACTCAGGACCCCAGCGGAGCCTTACTGGAAAATATCTTGTTAGCCGTGGGGCCGGTCGGCGCGGGCATCAATCTGGAATATTACTTTTCGACGGTCAACAACGAGCGGCTGGGCTGCGGCACCAAAACCCCGCACAACGTCACCGGCTTGTTCGCGGTGATGGAAGGCGCGAGCAGCGACCTGCGCACCGGCCTGCCGCGCCAGATGATCGAGATTCACGAGCCGGTGCGCCTGCAAATCGTGATCGAGGCGCGCACTGAAATCATCGGCGCGATTTACGGCCGTCAAGCCGGCCTGCGCGAGCTGATCGGCAATAACTGGGTGCATGTGATCGCCAAAGACCCGGACAGCGGGGAATTTTCGATTTTCGATCCAGCGCGCGGTTTCGTGCCGTGGGCCGGACCGATGCGCCCGCTACCGGCGCGCGCCCGTTCCGGCGACTGGTACCGGGGGCAGATTGAGCCGCTGCCGCCAGCGTTGATCGGCGGTAGCGCTTAAATTACCCATAGCGTCAGTCCCAAAATGGGACTATCCTTTGATCCTATGAAAATCATCGCGATCAAAGCACTTCGTGAGTTTTGGGAGCAGTTTCCAGACGCCGAGCAAGCTTTGAAAGCCTGGGTTGATGAAGTCAGGAAAGCGCACTGGAACCAGCCGACTGACATCAAGAAGCTGTACCGTGGCGCCAGTATCCTGAAAAACCGTCGGGTGGTTTTCAATATCAAGGGTAATGCTTACCGTTTGGCCGTCTCAGTCGCCTATCGGTTCGGCGCGGTTTACATCAAATTTATCGGTACTCATCAGCAATACGATGAGATTGATGCCGAGACCGTTGGTGGAGATTATTGAAGATGAATATTCGACCCATTCGTACTGAAGACGATTACCAAACGGCTTTGCGCGAAGTGTCGGCGTTGTTCGATCAGGAGCCGGAGCCAGGATCACCGGAAGGCGATCGCTTTGAAGTGTTGCTCACCCTGATTGAAGCCTATGAGACCCAACACTTTCCAATTGATCTACCCGACCCGATAGCGGCTATCCAGTTTCGGATGGAACAGGCTGGTCTGACCCCAAAAGACTTGCAACCGATGATCGGCCGCCTGAATCGGGTTTATGAAGTATTGAACCGGAAGCGCCCCTTAACGCTTAACATGATTTGGAAATTGCACCGGGGGCTAGGTATTCCCGCCGAAACGCTGATTCGTCCGCCGAGTCAGCGGCTGATGGACATGGGAAGCGAGCAGTGAGGGCAAGATTTTGACTCTGGCGGATGCGCATATTGCCCTGATCCCCGGCTCGCCTTTAGCCGCCGCGCTGTGGCTGGGCGCGGCCATTTTGTTCGGGCAGGCCGACGGCGAGGCGCACGAGCGGCGCAGCAGCCGGATCGTGCTGGGGGCGCTGGGCGCTTCGTTTGCGGCCGCCTTAGTGCTGGCGGTCGCCCACCTGATTGACGCCCTACCTGATCGCCTGAGGCTCGGTCGCTGGCTCGCCAGCGGCGATTATGCAATCGATCTGGTTTTTAGCACCGATGCCTTGAGCCTGACGCTGGCGGTGCTCGCGTCGCTGCTGTGCCTGCTGGTCGCGCGCTTCGCCGTCCATTACATGCACCGGGAAGCTGGGTTTCACCGGCTGTTCATGGTGCTGAGCCTGTTTGCGGCGGCGATGGCGCTGCTGGTGATGGGCGGCAACGCGGTATTGACTTTTATCGGTTGGGAAATCGCCGGTCTATGTTCCTATCTGTTGATTGCTTTCTTTCAGGATCGGCCGACGGCAGCGGCTAACGCCACGCGGGTTTTTGTCACCAATCGGGTCGGCGACGCGGGATTTCTGCTCGGCATCGCGCTGGCGTTTATCTGGCTGGGCAGCGCGGATTGGTCGGCGATTAACGCCGGTGCGGCCAGTTTGAGCGCGACCCAGCGTAGCGTGCTGGCGGGCTGTTTCCTGCTGGCGGCGATGGCGAAATCAGCGCAGGCGCCATTTGCCCCGTGGCTGGGACGGGCGATGGAAGGGCCGACGCCGTCGAGCGCGCTGTTTTACGGCGCGGTGATGGTTCACGCCGGGGTTTATCTGGTGTTGCGCCTGCAACCGCTGTTCGAGCAATCGCCGGCCATGATGGCGTTGCTGGCGCTGGTCGGACTGATGAGCGCGCTGTACGGCTTTGTGGTCGGGCTGGCGCAGACCGATATCAAGAGCGCGCTGGTTTTTTCCACGGCGGGCCAAGTCGGGCTGATGTTCCTGGCCTGCGGGCTGGGATTCTGGCGCTGGGCGCTGCTGCATCTGTGCTGTCATGCCGTGTTTCGGGCTTATCAGTTTCTCAGCGCGCCGTCGATCCTCCATCAACTGCGCGAGCCCATCCGGCCGGTTCCCGCGTGGCTGGCGCGGCGGCGCGGCCTTTACGCGGCGGCGTTTCGGCGCTTCTGGCTAGACGAGGCGGCGGATTGGAGCTTGGTTCGTCCGGTGCAATGGCTGGCGCGGCGGGCGAGCCGGTTTGACGCCGCCGTGGTGGATCGGGCGACGGGATTGCCCGCGCCGACGGTGCAGGCCCTTTCGTCGCTGGCGCAGTGGGAAGAACGGCAACTGGGCGCGGGCCGGTTCTTGGAGCGCGCGCCCGATGCGCGCGATCAGGGTCAAGGCTTGATCGGTCGCCTGACCGCGTGGACTGCCGCGATTTTCCATCGCTTTGAAGAGCAGATGGTGTTTAAGGCGGTCGGTCAGGGGATCGTTGCGACCAGCCATCGGCTGGGCTTGGCTTTGAGTCAAGTCGAGCGCTTGCTGCGGCGCTCGTGGACGTGGGTGGCGGCGATGGTGGGGGCGCTGGCTCTGATCATTGCCATCGGCGAGATGCTGCATCGCCAGAGTAACGGCGATTTCCCGCTGTTGAGCGCGCTGCTGATCGTCCCCCTGATCGGCATTATCGTCGATTCCCGCGATCGGCGAGCCCGCACCGCGTTCGCGCTGGGCATCACGGTGGCCGGTCTGGAACTGGCGCTGACGCTGTATCTGCTGGCGCACTTTCAGCCGCGCGCGCCGGGGATGCAATGGGTCGAGCAGGTCGAGATTTTCTCCTGGCTGCGCTATCACGTCGGCGTCGATGGGATCAGCGTGCTGTTTTTGCCGCTGACCGCGCTGCTGACTCTGTTCGTGATGCTGTACGCCCAGCCGCACCGCTGGGAGAAACCGGGCGCGTTCGTGGCGAATATCCTGGGCGTGGAACTGGCGCTGATGGGGATGTTCACCGCGCTGGATCTGCTGCAATTCTGGTTGTTCGCGCTGGCGGAGGTGATTCCGGCCGCGCTGCTGATCCGGCATTGGGGGACCAGTCCGGCGCGCGGGCGGGCGGCGGCGCAATACCTGCGGGCGATGTTGATCGGGTTGGCGGCGCTGTTGTCGGGACTGCTGCTGTTGGGTTGGAACCACGCGGCCATCGCGGGACGTTGGTCTTTCGATTTGCCGGCGCTGCTGGCGACGCCGGTTCCGGCCGGGCAGCAGTCGTTTATCTTCGTTCTGTTGTTCGGCGGTCTGGCGGTGCGGCTGGCGCTGTTCCCGTTCCATTCCTGGTTGCCCATCGTCGCCAAGCACGGCACGGTGGCGATTGGGATGGTGTTGCTGGTGGGCGCGAAGGTCGGCGTGTATGCGCTGTTGCGCTTCGTTCTGCCGCTGTTGCCCGCCGCCGCGCAGCAGTGGAGCGGCTGGATTGCGGCGCTGGGACTGGCGGGAATGGTGTACGGGGCGCTGCTGGCGGTGTTGCAAATCGACCTGCGCCGGTTGCTGGCGTTCGGGATCGTGAGTCAGACCGGGGTGTTGATGGCGGGGCTTTTTTCATTGAAAGCCGCCGGACTGAAAGGTGCGCTGCTGCTGAGCTTGAATCTTGGCCTGGCGGCGGCGGGTTTGTTCATCGCCGCCGGATTGTTGAACCGGCGCTTGAACACGACCCGTTTTCAAAGGTTGGGCGGTTTGTTCGACGCGCTGCCGTTGTTAGGTCTCATGTTTCTGGTAGTGGTGCTGGGCAGTATCGCGATGCCGGGAACGCCGGGGTTCGAGGCCGCGCATCTGGCGCTTGAAGGGACTCTGGAAGCCTTTGGTTGGGGGGTGGCGACGGCCGCCGCTTCCGGCAACGTGCTAGCCGCCGGTTATCTGCTTTGGGCCTATCAGCGGATTTTCCTGGCGCGCAATCCTAAAGTCCGAGATCGGCCGCTGGCTGATTTACGCAACCGGGAACTGATCATGGCTGGCCTGTTGTGCGCGGTGATGATCGGGGTCGGGTTGTACGCCGATCCGTGGATCGGGATGATCGGGGAGGCAGTGGAGAGTTTGGCGAGAGTGTTTGAGGCGGTAGATGGGCATTGATCTTGTCGTGATCATCCAATTTTATAGAGTAAAATCATGGAAATATGCAAAGCTCAGAGTAAATCCGAAATCGCCGCCTGTTTCCCCGCCATGCACGAACTGCGGCCGCATTTCACGGAGATCGCTTTTGTGGGACAGGTTCAGCGCCAGATGCAAAATCACGGCTATGTGCTCGTTTCCTTGACCGCGCAAGCCCAGATTGTCGCGGCGGCAGGTTATCGGATTGCTGAATATCTAGCGTGGGGACGGACGTTTTATGTCGATGATCTGATCTGCCGAAGCGCTTTCCGCAAGCACGGCTACGGCGGGAAGTTGCTCGATTGGTTGCTGGAGAAAGCTCAAGAATCCGGCTGCGCTCAATTCCATCTCGATTCCGGCGTGCAGCGGCACGATGCTCACCGGCTTTATCTCGGCCGGAAATTGCAAATCAGTTCCCATCACTTTTCCAAGGAGTTCGGCGACCGTGCCGCCTGATCTCAAACCGCTGTTTGCCGCCGACTCGATCGGTTTCCCCATCCTAAGCGTGTTGATCGGATTGCCGCTGGCGTGGGCGCTTTTGCTGGCGTTCGTGCGTGATCCGCGTGCCGTTCGCATCGCGGCGCTGGCGGGCGCGGGATTGGAACTGCTGCTGTCGCTGGCGATGCTGGCGGCGCTGCGGCCGGAGGTTCCGGGAATGCAGTTGGTCGAACGCGCGGCCTGGATTCCCAGCTTAAACGCGCACTATCTGGTCGGCATCGACGGGATCGCGGCGCTGTTCCCACCGCTGACAGCGTTGCTGTTCTGCGGGGTTATTCTGGCATCCTGGACCAGCGTTCAAGCCATGCCCCGGCTGTATTTCGCGCTGCTATTGGCGCTTGAGGGCGTGACCGTGGGCGTGTTCTGCGCGCTCGATCTCGTACTGTTCTTTCTGTTCTGGGAACTGACGCTGATACCGGTTTATTTTCTGATCAGCTTGTGGGGTATCGGTCCGGAGCGGCGCTTCGCCGCCGTCAAGTACACCTTGTTCATGCTGGGGGGCGGGATTCCGCTGCTGTTCGCTATCCTATTGCTCGGTCTTTCCCCCGCCGGCGGCGAGCCGGGACTGGGTGGGTTGGTCTTTGATTATCCGGCCTTGCTGGAACGGCCCTTGCCCACCGCCTTGCAGACGGTGGTTTTCCTGCTGCTGTTCGTGGGTTTTGCGGTGAAAGCACCGCTGTTCCCGTTCCATTCCTGGCTGCCGACCGTGCTGCGGGAGGGGCCGACGGGGTTGAGCGCGGTGCTGGTTGGCCTCAAGCTCGGCGCGTTCGGCATTTTGCGGTTTGCCGTGCCGCTCGCTCCAACCGCAGCGCGCGAGTACGTTGGGTTGATGGTCGGCTTGGGCCTGTTCGGCCTGTTGTATGGCGCGCTGGTGGCGTTGCGTCAGTCCAATCTGCGGTCGATGTTGGCTTTTTCCAGCATCAGCCACGTTGGATTGGTCGTCGCGGGGATCGCCGCTTTGAACGTGCAAGGCGTACAAGGGGCGGTTTTTCAACTGGTGAATTTCGGGGTGGTGGCGGGCGGCTTGTTGCTGCTGACCGGATTTCTGCACCATCGATTGGGGTCGACCGACTTGGCGAGTTTGGGTGGATTGTCCCAACCTATGCCGTATCTGAGCGGTCTTTTCCTCTTGCTTGGCATGGCCTCCATCGGCTTGCCCGGCACTAATGGTTTCGTCGCGGAATTGTTAATGATTTTAAGCTTGATGCCAATATCGCCCGTTTTGGCGGCGGTGGCCACGCTCGGCGCGATCTTGGGGGCGGCCTATTTTCTGCGCTTTTACCAGCGGGCTTTCTTGGGTCCGGTGACGCGAGCTTCGGTGGCGACCCTTTCAGATCTCCGGCCGCGCGAGCTGGTGATTGCGGGCGCGATGGGATTGTTGGTGCTGGCGGGCGGCTTGTTTCCCAATTGGGTTCAGGGAGTCACTGAGCGCGCGGCGGGCGCTTGGGTAGGCAGAATGACGCAAGAGCAACCACCTAGCCATCATTGATCTTGAAATTCCGTTGCGCCAGCACGACATCGAGCGCGAATAACAGTTTCTTTCGAGCGGCTCGATCATTGAAGCCTACATCGAGCGCTCGGCGGAGCATCGCCTGATTGAGGACCGCGTTGGATGTCGCAGCGTCGGATTTAAGGGTGTCATAGACAAACTCGGCAATCGGACGCCTCGACAGAAGATCTTCATATTCAAAACTGGAAAAACCGCTCATTCCTAATCGGGAAACGGTCCGCGCGGCCAGGCTGTTCTTGGGCAGGCGCGTGCTGATCACGACATCAAGAAGCGCGAGCATCCCATATAAGATACCCGAGAGCGATACGCCTCCCGACGCGCGCCAGCCCCAATTGATCGGATTTCGCGCGACCTCGCCGCCGGTATGGATAATCAATTGGCGTTGGAAGGATGTATGACGTGGATCGCCGAGAAAACGGTGCTTCAGATCGCGCATTCGAACGGCCGTGCTGTTGGTGCTGTTGGTGCTGTTCGCGCTGATGATGGGCTCGCGGAGTTTTTGCAGAATCACTGTTCGGTCGGCATACGGTGTTTGCTGTGTTACGTAGCTCTGCCCGATACTGAAATTGGCTATTGAAGCAAATAGGCTTTCTTGCTGGATAAGCTGGAGGGTGTTAAATTTTTCGCCATTGGTCACGGTTTCAAACCAGTGGTGTTTCGGAAGATTCTCGGCGATATTTAGAAATTCGGGGGCGAGTATGTTGGTCGGGACATCACGCATGCTGGCGCCTTCGGTGCCTGACCGACCAATCTGATTGCCAAGATTGCCCGATAGCCGGGCGTCATAGGTACTGCTCAGGATTTTATAGAAGAAAATTTCGGAGGCTTCGTTAAAACTGGCCAATCCTCCGGACAAGAACGACGCTTCGATCACGCACTCAGGGAACTGAGCGGTAAAATTTTGATCCAGCAAGATAGTTTCATGGACGATCTTGTAGGCATCGCACAATTCTTTGGCGCGCTTGGCATCGAGACAGC
>DJIW01000014.1:33142-33865 GCA_002433805.1 Competibacteraceae bacterium UBA6584
GCTTGGCATCGAGACAGCCCGACGAACTGCTTTTTGTGAAAGCGGGCAAGGCGACCCCACCTCGGTAAAGCAGAGCGAAGATGGCTCGCGTATCCAAGCCGGCCGTCAGCGAAAAAAAGCTCCGAGATAAATCCATGCGATGTAAAGCCGCTGCCAATGCTTCTTCTTGAGCGGCTATATAGTCTTTCCAGCTTGCAAACGGCGCTTCCTCCGAAGGCCGCCAGGTCTCAACAACGCGCAAGCCCTCGGTTAAATTGAGTTGAAGGCCGGTTCCGGCTGGAACAATGGACAGGTTTTTAAACAGCGTTCTGTAATTGATCGGTTTTCCGATCCTGGCCAGCTCGGCAATCCCTTGAGCATCGAAGGCAAGACGAACTCCAGGTATGGCCGCAATGCGAGCTATACTGGACGCAATCACTGTTTGCAAGCCATCTTGATATACAAAGATGGGCGGAAATCCGGTAAGGCTGGTCCGCAAAAAAACCTGTCGCTCTTCGATCCGAAGCAGCGCTCCATGGCCTAGAAATTCCTGCTCGGCCTGTCCCGCATCCTGACCATCTCCGAGAAGGTAATCGCCCTCCAAGCGTTGCGTTCTCGAAATTGGGGCAAGCTGCATTGAGGCAGGCTCGATGCAAACCCGCAATCTCCGGGTGCCAGATGCCGCGATAACTCTCTCGATCACGGGAGATGGCTTCTGGTCTTCAGTCCTATAGCGCTCTAAAC
>DJIW01000012.1:0-170 GCA_002433805.1 Competibacteraceae bacterium UBA6584
TTTACCCGCATCCCGCGCTTGTTGCCGAAACGGACGATCCAGGGCGAGGAACCGGTGATCGACACCCGCAACGCCACCGGCGGCTTCGAATACTCCGATGCCTATCTGTGCGATAACGATTCGCGCTTCGTGTTTCAGTTCGTGCGTTCGGCGATGGATCGCGGCGGCAT
>DJIW01000012.1:392-8567 GCA_002433805.1 Competibacteraceae bacterium UBA6584
CGATTCGCTCGGCTCGCGGCGGGAGGGGGACGTCTGGATCACCCGCGCCCGCGATCTCAACGCCGGCCGGGCTTTGGAAATCCGTTCCAAGGTACTGATCAACGCCGCCGGGCCGTTCGTGGACGAACTCAACCAACTGAGCGGCGAACGGACCGAGCACCGCCATTTGTTTTCCAAGGGCATTCATTTAATCGTGCCCCAGATCACCCCCAACGCCCGGATTCTGGCGTTTTTCGCCGATGACGGCCGCTTGTTTTTCGCCATTCCGATGGGCGCGCGCACCTGCATCGGCACCACCGATACCCGCGTCGAGACGCCTTTTACCGAGGTAACCGAGGAAGACCGCCAGTTCGTGCTCGACAACATCAACAAGCGGCTGCGCCTGCCCCGGCCCCTGACCCGCGCCGACATCATCGCCGAACGCTGCGGGGTGCGGCCGCTGGTGGTGAAAACCCAAGGCGAAAACCAAAGCCGCGACTGGCTGCAACTGTCGCGCAAGCACGAAATCGACGTGAATCGCGACCGCGCCCACCTCAGCATCTTCGGCGGCAAGCTGACCGATTGCGTCAACGTCGGCAACGAAGTCGCCGACCTGGTGGAGACTTTAGGCATCGCGCTGCCGCACCGCCACTATAAATGGTACGGCGAGCCGCATCCCTCGGTGAGGGAAGAATACTTTCATCAAGCGCAATTGATGAAGTTGGACAGCTACACTTTCCCCGGCGCGATGGAGAGTCTGACTCACCGACTGTGGCGGCGCTACGGCGATAAGGCGCTGCGGTTGTTGGAAGACATCCGGGAAGACCCCCGGCAGGCCGAGGTATTGATCCAAGGCACCGAATATCGCCGCTGCGAAATCGGCTTGGCCGAACGCCAGGAAATGATCGTCAAGCTGGAGGATTTTCTGCGCCGCCGCTCCAAAATCGCGCTCGTGGCGCGTCGAGAGACCATCCGGCAAGCGCCCGGCTTGATGGAAGCCTGCCAGATGCTGTTCGGGGATCGCGCGCGAGAAAAATTCGACGAGTATTTTCAGGAGCCGTCGCCGACGGACAAACGACCCGCTTTGGAACACGCGAGCCACCATGCTTGAACCGAACCACCCAAGCCCGAAAGGCGCGCCATGCGGCTGACGCTCGAAGGCGTCGCCAAGCGCGTCGGCGCGGCCACGCACCTGTATCCTTTGGATTTTGCCTTGCAACCGCACGCGGTCACCGTGCTGCTGGGCGCGACCCAGGCGGGTAAAACCACGCTGATGCGGCTGATGGCGGGTTTGGACGCGCCCAGCCAGGGCCGGGTGCGGGTGGACGGCGAGGACGTGACCGGCCGGTCGGTGCGGGAGCGCAACGTGGCGATGGTCTACCAGCAATTCATCAATTATCCGTCGATGCGGGTGTTCGACAATATCGCCTCGCCGCTCAAATTGCGCGGCGATCTCGACCGCGCCGCCCTCGACCGGCGGGTGCGGGAACTGGCCGGCAAACTGCACATCGAGCCGTTTCTCGACCGCTTGCCCGCCGAACTGTCCGGCGGCCAGCAGCAGCGGGTGGCGCTGGCCCGCGCCTTGGCCAAGCAAGCACCGCTGATGCTGCTGGACGAACCGTTGGTCAATCTCGATTACAAGTTGCGCGAGGAATTGCGCGAGGAACTGTCGGCGTTGTTTGCCAGTGGTGATTCGACTGTGGTGTACGCCACCACCGAGCCGACCGAAGCCTTGCTGCTGGGCGGCTATACGGCGGTGCTGGATGCGGGCGAGGTGCTGCAATACGGCCCGACCGCCGAGGTGTTCCACCGCCCGCACTCGATCCGGGTGGCCCGCGCCTTCAGCGATCCGCCGATCAATTTGCTGAAGGGCCGCGTCGCGGAATCCGGGATTCAATTGGCTGGCGAGGTGCGGTTGGCGGTTCGCGCATCGGCTGATGCGCCAGCGCTTGAGGGTGATACGCCCGAGGCCGGAGTGACGGTCGGCGTCCGCGCCAGCGCGTTGCGGGTGCGGCCGCGCTCCGGCGACGTGGCGCTGACCGGACGGGTGGAGCTGGCCGAGATTTCCGGCTCCGATACCTTCGTGCATGTCGCGGCGGCGGTCGGGCCGCTGGTCGCGCAGTTGACCGGCGTTCACTATTTTGAGTTGGGCGCGGCGATCACCTTGTATCTCGACCCGTCGCAAATCTATGTTTTCGATGCGCGGGGCGACTTGTTGGTCGCGCCGCAACGTCCCGGAGCGCGCTAGCGTGGCCCGCATCGAGCTCGATCTCGCCCATTCCTATCTGCCCGATCCGAAGCAGGACAGCGACTACGCACTGCTGCCGCTGCAAATGAGCTTCACCGATGGTGGCGCGTATGCGCTGCTGGGGCCGTCGGGCTGCGGCAAAACCACGCTGCTCAACATCATTTCCGGCCTGGTGCGGCCCTCGCGCGGCGCGGTGCTATTCAACGGCGTGGACGTGACCGCCCGCAGCCCGCAAGAGCGCAACATCGCCCAAGTATTTCAGTTCCCGGTGGTCTACGACACCATGACCGTGGCCGACAATCTGGCCTTTCCGCTGCGCAATCGCGGAGTGCCGCCGGAACGGATCAAGGCCCGCGTCGGCCGGATCGCCGAGATGCTGGAATTGAGCGGCCAGCTCAACCAGCGCGCCGCCGGTCTCGCCGCCGACGCCAAACAGAAGATCTCGCTGGGGCGGGGGCTGGTGCGCGAGGATGTCAGCGCGGTGCTGTTCGACGAGCCGCTGACGGTGATCGACCCCCATTTGAAATGGCAATTGCGCCGCAAGCTCAAGCAGATCCATCACGAGCTGAAGCTGACCCTGATCTATGTCACCCACGACCAGATCGAGGCGCTGACCTTCGCCGAGCAGGTGGTGGTGATGACGCGCGGTCGGGCAGTGCAGATCGGCACGGCCGCCGAACTGTTCGAGCGGCCGCGGCACATGTTCGTCGGCCACTTCATCGGCTCGCCGGGCATGAATTTTTTACCGGCGCGCTGGCGCGACGGGATGCTGGAAGTGACCGGCCACACCTTGCGGCTCGCGCCAGCCTTGTCCGAAGCCTTGCGCGCGGCCGGGGAATTTACGCTCGGAGTGCGGCCGGAGTACGTGACCTTGGCGGACGAGCGCGCGGAGGGTGCGCTGGTCGCCGAAGTGACCCAGGTGCAGGATGTCGGCACCTATTGGCTGCTGACCGCCCGCGCCGGCGAGACGCTGTTGCGGGCGAGATTGAATCCGGCCAGCATCGCTCCGCAAGTCGGCGAGCAAGTCTGGTTGGGGGTGCTGGGGCCGCATACCTGCTTCTACGACCGCGACCAACAACTGATCGCCGCCGGGCCGGAGCCGCAAGCGTTGAGGGTGAGCGCATGAAGCCGATCAATCAGAAAGCGTGGTGGCTGGTGTTGCCGGTGGTGATCTGCGTCGCTTTCTCGGCGGTGCTGCCGCTGATGACGGTGGTCAATTACTCGGTGCAGGACATCATCTCGCCCGAGCGGCGGGTGTTCGTCGGCACCGAATGGTTCGCGGCGGTGATGCGCGACGAGGAATTGCACGCGGCGCTGTGGCGGCAGCTGACCTTTTCGCTGGCGGTGCTGGCGGTGGAAATTCCCTTGGGCATCGCGCTGGCGCTGTCGATGCCGGCGCGCGGCTGGCGGGCGTCGCTGGTGCTGGTGCTGGTGGCGCTGTCGCTGCTGATTCCGTGGAACGTGGTCGGCACCATCTGGCAGATTTACGGCCGCGCCGACATCGGCCTGCTGGGCGCGGCGCTGGCCTGGCTCGGGGTCGATTACAGCTACACGGGCGACGCCACTGACGCCTGGATCACCGTGCTGGCGATGGATGTCTGGCACTGGACGCCGCTGGTGGCGCTGCTGTGCTACGCCGGGCTGCGCAGCATTCCCGACGCCTACTATCAGGCCGCCCGCATCGACGGGGCCAGCCGCCTCGCGGTGTTTCGCTACATCCAGTTGCCCAAGCTGCGCGGGGTGCTGATGATCGCGGTGCTCTTGCGGTTCATGGACAGCTTCATGATCTACACCGAGCCGTTCGTGCTGACCGGCGGCGGGCCGGGCAACGCCACCACCTTCCTGTCGCAATACCTGACCCAGAAAGCGGTCGGCCAGTTCGATCTGGGACCGGCGGCGGCGTTTTCGCTGATTTATTTTCTGATCATCCTGTTGCTGTGTTTCATCCTCTACAACTGGATGCAGCGGGTCGGCACGGCCGATCGGGAGGGCGCGGGCCATGAATGAAGCGCGGTTCCGCTGGCGGACGCTGTTTCTGCTCGCTTATCTCCTCTTCGCGCTGCTGCCGATCTACTGGATGGTCAACATGAGCTTCAAGACCAACCAGGAGATTCTGGCCAGCTTCACCCTGCTGCCGCAACAGTTCACCTGGGCCAATTACGCCACCATTTTCACCGATGCGTCGTGGTATTCGGGCTATATCAACAGCCTGATCTACGTCGCCATCAACATGGTCATTTCCATTGCGGTGGCGCTGCCGGCCGCTTACGCCTTTTCGCGCTATTCCTTCCTCGGCGACAAGCACGTGTTTTTCTGGCTTCTGACCAACCGGATGACCCCGCCGGCGGTGTTTTTGCTGCCGTTTTTCCAGCTCTACACCACGCTGGGACTGATGGATACCCACATCGCGGTGGCGCTGGCCCATCTGGTGTTTAACGTGCCGCTGGCGGTATGGATTTTGGAGGGTTTCATGAGCGGCGTCCCGCGCGAGATCGACGAAACCGCCTACATCGACGGCTACTCGTTCCCGCGATTCTTTCTGACCCTCTTTCTGCCGCTGATCAAATCGGGGGTCGGCGTCGCGGCCTTTTTCTGCTTTATGTTCAGTTGGGTGGAGCTGCTGCTGGCGCGGACGTTGACCAGCGTCGACGCCAAACCCATCGTTTCGGTGATGACTCGCACGGTATCCGCTTCCGGGATGGACTGGGCGGTGCTGGCGGCGGCGGGCACGCTGACGATTTTGCCGGGCGCGGTGGTGATCTGGTTCGTGCGCCACTACATCGCCAAGGGCTTCGCGATGGGGAGGGTGTGATGTTCGCCTGGATGGTATGGACCACTCCGGTCGCGGTGTTTTTCTGCTGCATCGCGCTGATGTTGGTCGGGATGACGGTGTGGGAAATCAAAGCGCCGACGGTGTCGCGCAAAGGTTTTCTGCCCATCGCCACCACCCGCGGCGACCGCTTGTTCATCGGCTTGCTGGCGGCGGCCTATATCAATCTCGGTTTCATCGGGCTGGCCGGCAAGCTGGCGGAATGGTTGTCGCTCGCGCAAGAGCCGAGCATCTGGATCAGCTTTGTAGTCTCGATGGCCGTGCTGGCGCTGATCCTGCGGCGCGGCTGATGGTTCAAAACCCCGGCCCCGATGCTTCCCCAGGGCCGTAGCGAGCTGGATGACCCGTGGGGAAGCGAATAACAGCCATGAGGAGAAGCCCCATGAAGATGCGTCATACCGTATTGGCGTTGGCCGTCGCCGGCGTGCTGGCCGGCCCGGCTCAGGCCGGCGAAGCCGAAGCCAAGAAGTGGATCGACAGCGAGTTTCAGCCGTCCACGTTGAGCAAGGAGCAGCAACTGGCCGAGCTGCAATGGTTCATCGACGCCGCCAAGAAGCTGCAAGCCAAGGGCGTGAAGGAAATCGCGGTGGTGTCCGAAACTATCACCACCCACGAATACGAGAGTAAAACGCTGGCCAAGGCGTTTACCGAAATCACCGGAATTACGGTCAAGCACGATCTGATCCAGGAAGGCGACGTGGTGGAGAAGCTGCAAACCTCGATGCAGTCCGGCAAGTCGATTTACGACGGTTGGATTTCCGATTCCGACCTGATCGGCACCCATTACCGCTACGGCAAGATCATGAATCTCAGCGATTACATGGCGGGCGAGGGCAAGGACTACACCAATCCCGGCTTGGATCTGAAAGATTTCATCGGCATCAGTTTCACCACCGCGCCGGACGGCAAAGTCTATCAGCTGCCCGATCAGCAGTTCGCCAACCTGTACTGGTTCCGCGCCGACTGGTTCGCCCGCAAGGATTTGCAGGACCAGTTCAAGGCCAAATACGGCTACGATCTGGGCGTGCCGCTCAACTGGTCGGCCTACGAGGACATCGCCCAGTTCTTCAGCGAGGACGTGAAAGAGATCGACGGCAAGAAAGTCTACGGCCACATGGATTACGGCAAGAAAGACCCCTCATTAGGCTGGCGCTTCACCGACGCCTGGCTGTCGATGGCCGGCACCGCCGACAAAGGCATCCCCAACGGCTTCCCGGTGGATGAATGGGGCATCCGGGTGGCGGAGGATCGCTGCGCCCCGGTCGGCGCGTCGGTGGCGCGCGGCGGCGCGGCCAACTCGCCGGCGGCGGTATACGCGCTCACCAAATACGTCGATTGGATGAAGAAATACGCGCCGAAGGAAGCGACCGGCATGACCTTCGGCGAAGCCGGACCGGTGCCGGCGCAAGGCCAGATCGCCCAGCAAATTTTCTGGTATACCGCCTTCACCGCCGACATGACCAAGGCCGGCTTGCCGGTGGTCAACGCCGACGGCACCCCGAAATGGCGGATGGCCCCCGGCCCGAACGGCCCCTATTGGAAAGATGGGATGCAGAACGGCTATCAGGATGTCGGCTCGTGGACCTTCTTCAAGGATCAAGACCCGAACCGCACGGCGGCGGCGTGGCTGTACGCGCAGTTTGTAACCTCGAAAACCGCCTCGCTGAAAAAGACCCTGGTCGGTCTGACCCCGATCCGCGAATCAGACATTCAATCGCAGGCCATGACCGAGCTCGCGCCCAAGCTCGGCGGCTTGGTGGAGTTTTATCGCAGCCCGGCGCGGGTGGCCTGGACCCCGACCGGCGCCAATGTCCCCGACTATCCGAAACTGGCGCAGCTGTGGTGGAAAAACGTCGCGCAAGCGGTGACCGGCGAGAAAACCCCGCAGGCGGCGATGGACAATCTGGCGGATGAGATGGATCAGGTGATGGCGCGGCTGGAGCGCGCTGGCATGGCCCGCTGCGCGCCCAAGCTCAATGCCAAAAGCGATACCGCTAAATGGCTGAGCGACACCGGCGCGCCGTGGAAGAAATTGGCCAATGAGAAACCCAAGGGCGAAACCATCGCCTATGCGACCTTGCTAGCGGCTTGGAAGGCCGGCAAGGCGCGTTGAGGGAACGTCGCGCGGCGCTTGTGGCGGTTTTTGAGGCGTAAAAAAAGGGCGTCTTGGCAGACGCCCTGCTTCGGCTCTCCGGCCTCAGGCGTTAGTCGTTATTATCGTCCGCCATCCAGCGGTAGAAAAAGCCGGCCAGCGCCGCGCCGATGATCGGCGCGACCCAGAACAGCCACAATTGCTGCAAGGCCCAGCCGCCGACGAAGATTGCCTGGCTGGTGCTGCGCGCCGGATTGACCGAGGTATTGGTGACCGGAATGCTGATCAGATGGATCAGCGCCAGGCACAAACCGATGGCGATCGGCGCGAAGCCGCCCGGCGCGTTGCGGTGGGTGGAGCCGAGAATGACGATCAGGAACATGAAGGTCATCACGATTTCGCAGATGAGGGCGGCATTCATGCTGTACTTGCCCGGCGAGTAGGCATCGAAGCCGTTGGCCGCAAAGCCGCTGGCCACCAAATCGAAGCCCGGCTTGCCGGTGGCGATTAAATAGAGAATGGCGGCGCCGGCGATGCCGCCCAACACTTGCGCGATGATATAGGGAACCAGATCGGCGGTCGGGAACCGCCCGCCAGCCCACAGGCCCACCGATACAGCGGGGTTTAAATGACAACCGGAAATGTGGCCGATGGCGTAAGCCATCGTCAGCACCGTCAAGCCGAAAGCCAACGATACGCCCACCAGGGCGATACCGAGCGGATAATTGTTGGGACCCACGAAAACAGCGGCCAGCACGGCGCTGCCACAACCTCCCAGAACCAGCCAAAGAGTGCCGATGAATTCGGCGGCAAGACGATTTATAAGCGGCATGCTGAAATTCCTCCAGACTATGAGCAAATAAATTTAAAGTTTACTTGGCCCGCGCGACTGCTAAGCTCCTAGGCCCATTACTGTTAAAAGGGGAAAGGACAACCTACAGTGTGTCGGGCGCGGTCCGCCGAGCGAGCAGGCTCGGCCGCGCGAGAGGATAGCAGGCTAAGAAGTATAAACCCAGTCTATAATAT
>DJIW01000132.1:0-26650 GCA_002433805.1 Competibacteraceae bacterium UBA6584
GACTCTGACTCCGTCAACCTAGGTTCGAATCCTAGTCCCCCAGCCAAGCGCCCAAGCCCACCTAGCCCTGCCTTAGGTGGGTTTTTCGTTTGTCAAATAGCCAAAAAACAACGTCATGTTGTTTCTTTAAGACAAAAATTAAATTTTGTGTTTTTTTTGAAAAAATGCGTTGCATTTGTGCTGCAAAATGCGTATAAATTTCGTCAACGCATTTTCAAAATCCTTTTGTTGTGTACTTGCAACACAAACCTAGGAGTTTAATTTTATGAAAAAGTCTGCTCTCGCGTTAGCCGTAGCCGCCGGGCTGGTTGGTTTTGGCTCCGCTGCTTACGCTGACACTACGCTGTACGGTTCGGCCCGGGTCTCCGTTGATTATGTTGACGAGAGCATCGACCGTGATCTAGGCGACTTTGTTTCGGGGATTTTCGATGGCGACGGCATTCTGGACGTCACCAACAATGCTTCTCGTTTGGGCGTTCGCGGCGAAGAAGATCTGGGCGGCGGTCTGTCGGCCGTTTATCAATATGAATTTGGCGTCGACGTAACCGAAGGGGGCAACCTCAACAGCAACCGGCCGAAGTGGGTCGGTTTGAAGGGCGGCTTCGGCCAAATCTCCCTGGGTACCCAGGAGACGCCTTATTACCATGTTGTTGGTGTCATCGACACTTTTAATAGTGGAAAGACCTTTGGACCTGGCGCTTGGTTGGGCGGCGCTTTTTCCGCCAATCAACTCACTGGCACTGCCGCTAGCCGAGGTCCGGGTGATTTAGTCCGTTTTGATAACAGCCTTTACTACACGACACCTGATTTCAGCGGTTTTAGCGCCGAAGCGATGCTAGTCATGGATGGGGGCGCTACTGAGGCTTTAGGTTTTTCTGACAGTGTCGACATTTGGAACCTTGCGGTTAAGTACAGCAACGGCCCCTTTTTCGCCGGGCTTAGCTACGTCAAATTGAATGGCGACAGCGACATTTTTTTCGGAGAAACCGACCAAGGAGTTAATGTAAACGCAAATTTTGATTTGGATCAATGGGCTTTGGCTTTAGCTTACAACTCTGGTCCTTTTGGGATAGCCGCCATTTATGAGCGGGGCGATTTCAACACCTTGGGTCTGCTGCGAAAAGCCAAATTTGACGGCTTCTCACTTCCAGGAGATGAGCCTCAAAACTGGTACCTGACCGGTTCCTATAGCTTCGGCAATAATACCTTGAGAGCCGCTTACGGGCAGTTGGATGGCGGGATTGATGGTTTCGATAAGGTCGAAAATTACCTTGTCGGCTACCAGTATAATTTCAGCAAGCGTACTTCAATGTGGGTTGAGTATATCGGCCGTAATGGCGATTCCCTAGTCTTTGGCGATCAAAACGCGGTTTCTATCGGTACCCGCGTGGATTTCTAATTAAAATAGCCCGACTCCGGGCGTAAGGGCGACGGGCGCTGTTAGAACAGCGCCCGTTTTTTATTTTGATGGCGCCGAATCAGGAAGCAGTTTTCGCACGCCGCCTTCAGTGCCCAATAGCAGCACATCCGCCGCTCGCCGCGCGAACAGGCCAACCGTGACGACACCCGCGATATTCGTCAACTCGCTCTCCAAGGCGGCGGGTTCCAGAATCCGAAGGTTGTAGACATCCAAGATTAAGTTGCCGTTATCGGTCACAAAATTTTCCCGTAACACCGGCTGGCCGCCGCGCGTGAGCAGTTCGCGCCCGACATGGCTGCGGGCCATCGGAATCACTTCGACCGGCAACGGAAAAGCGCCCAACACTTCCACCAGTTTGGATTGATCGGCGATGCAGACAAATTGCTCGCTGGCGGCGGCCACAATTTTTTCCCGAGTCAACGCCCCGCCGCCGCCCTTGATCAACTGCAAGCGTCGGTTGGCTTCATCCGCGCCGTCCACATAGAGCGGTAGCGGGCCAGCGGAATTGAAATCCACGAGAGGAATGCCGGCGGCTTTCAGACGTTGGGTGGTGGCTTCCGAACTCGACACGACCCCGTCCAGCCGGTGTTTGATGCGCGCCAGCGCGGCAATAAAATGATTGACCGTCGAGCCGGTGCCCACCCCTAAAACGGTATTATCCGCCACGTACTCCAGCGCCGCTTCGGCGGCGCGTTTTTTCAGGTCATCGCCAGACAAGGCCCCCTCCGTTTTCAATCGTTACATCCACCATGCACGACTATATCAAAAAGATTTTGACCGCCAGAGTCTATGACGTGGCCATCGAATCGCCGCTGGACGCCATGAGCCGCCTGTCGCGCCGTCTCCACAACCGCGCGCTGCTCAAACGCGAAGACTTGCAACCGGTGTTTTCATTCAAGCTGCGCGGCGCGTACAACAAAATGGCCCATCTGCCTCGCCGGGCCTTGGAGCAAGGCGTCATTTGCGCTTCCGCCGGCAATCACGCCCAAGGCGTCGCCCTCTCCGCCCAACGGCTGGGCGCCAAGGCGACCATCGTCATGCCCCGCACCACGCCCGCCATCAAGATCCAAGCGGTGCGCGACCGAGGCGCTAAAACGGTGCTGTTCGGCGATACCTACGACGAAGCCTACCAACACGCCCGCCAGTTGGAAGCGGAAAGAGGTCTGACCTTCATTCATCCATACGACGATCCCGACGTGATCGCCGGTCAGGGCACCATCGGCATGGAGATCCTACGCCAACATCCCGACCCCATCGAGGCGATTTTCATCGCGGTCGGCGGCGGCGGGCTGATCGCGGGCGTGGCCGCTTACGTCAAATTCCTTCGCCCCGACGTCAAGATCATCGGCGTGGAGCCGGACGACGCCGCCTCGATGCATCAGGCGCTCCAGCAGGGCCGGCGCATCACCCTCGATCAGGTGGGCATCTTCGCCGACGGCGTGGCGGTGCGGCAAGTCGGCGAAGAAACGTTTCGGCTGGCGCAACAATTCGTCGATGAAATCATCATCGTGTCCACCGACGAGATTTGCGCCGCCACCAAGGATATTTTTGACGATACCCGCTCCATCGCCGAACCGGCCGGCGCGCTCGGCACGGCGGGTTTAAAAAAGTACGTGGAGCGAACCGGTGTGGCCAACGCCAATCTGATCGCGATCAACTGCGGGGCCAACATCAATTTTGACCGCCTGCGACACGTCGCCGAACGGGCCGAACTGGGCGAGCGCCGCGAGGCTCTGTTGGCGGTCACCATTCCGGAACAGCCCGGCAGCTTCCGCCGGTTCTGCCAAGCCATCGGCAAGCGTTCCGTCACTGAATTCAATTACCGTTACGCCGATTCTCGACAAGCGCACGTCTTTGCCGGCATTCAGCTTTCCGAAGGCGAGGAGGAAAAAAATCGCATGATCACCACCTTGCGAGATCACGGTTATCCGGTGGTCGACATGAGCGACAACGAAATGGCCAAATTGCACGTCCGCTACATGGTGGGCGGCCACGCGCCCGGCATCCGCGATGAATTGCTCTACCGCTTTCAGTTTCCGGAACGGCCGGGCGCGTTACTGAAATTCCTGACCGGCATGGCCCATGATTGGAATATCAGCCTATTCCATTATCGCAATCACGGCTCGGATTACGGTCGGGTATTGGTCGGTATCCAAGTTCCGCCGGCGGAGCGGCCGCAGTTCCATCAATATCTCAACGAGTTGAATTACCCTTACCGCGACGAGACCGACAATCTTGCTTACCGGCTATTCTTGGACGGGCAAAGTTGAGTGGGTGAGCGCTTGAAATCGAAGCGGCGCGGATCGAATTGAAGCCCGCCGAGGCGAAGTCGATGACCTTGGAACTTTTTACGGAAGCATCAGGCCAATGGCAGGAAACGCTGTGCCCCGGCGCGGTGGTGTTGCGCGGTTTCGCCACACCCGCCGCCGGCGGCTTGCTCGCGGCGCTGGGCGAGATCGCGCGGCAAGCCCCCTTTCGCCACATGATCACGCCGGGCGGTTTTTGCATGTCCGTGGCGATGACCAATTGCGGCCCGCTCGGTTGGATCACGGATCGCACCGGGTACCGTTACGATTCAATCGATCCCGACAGCGGCAAGCCCTGGCCCACCCTGCCCGAGCTATTCTTGCAACTGGCGCAGACCGCCGCCGCGAAAGCCGGTTTTAACCATTTTGAGCCTGACGCCTGCTTGATCAACCGCTACCGACCCGGCGCGCGGCTGTCGTTGCATCAGGACAAGGACGAACGCGATTTCACCCAGCCGATCATCTCGGTTTCGCTGGGACTGCCGGCGGTGTTTCTATTCGGCGGCTCGCGGCGGGATGATAAACCCGCCCGTGTTTTACTGACGCACGGCGATGTCGCGGCCTGGGGAGGAGCCGCCCGCTTGCGCTATCACGGCATCCTGCCGCTCAAAGCCGGCCACCATCCGCTACTGGGCGAGCAGCGCATCAATCTGACGTTCCGCAAGGCGACTTGATCGTTGGTGGAACCGGCGGGCGCTCGCCGGCGTTTAACCTTCCCGCCCGCGCTCCAAACCGAGTATCAGCTTCCATTGCGCGTCCGTCACCGGCATGACCGACAAACGGTTACCCCGGCGCAACAGCGCGAAATCCGCCAAGGCGTCGCCATGCGCTTTCAATTCGGCCAGGGTAATCGGTCGATCCAAGCCCCGAACCGCCCGCACGTCCACCTGATACCAGCGGGGTTGATCGGGCGAAGCGCCGGGATCGTAATACGGGCTGGCGGGATCGAAAGCGCTGCCATCGGGATAGCCTTCCCGCACCACCTCGACGATGCCGGCGATGGCGGGATTCGCCGTACCGGAATGATAGAAAAACGCTTGATCGCCCAATCGGAGACTATGGCGCAAGAAATTGCGAGCTTGGTAATTACGCACGCCTTCCCACGAGGTCAGCTGTTCTGGCGCGGCGGTCAGATCGGCGAAACTGAACGACGCCGGCTCCGATTTCAACAGCCAATAACGCATTTTGTTGATGGGACAGGATCAGGCGAACACCCGCAGCCGCGCATCCGTGACGACCGCGTGCATGGGCACATCCCAAGGCCCCGGCTGCAACGGTTCGGCGGCTTGCTGGAATTCGTAGCCCAATCCCAACAGCCAGGGCCGGCGGCCTCGATAAGCGGAATCGCGCAAAAAGGCAAAGCTCCGGTCGTAGAAACCGCCGCCCATCCCTAGCCGAACGCCCGCGCTATCGAAAGCCACTAACGGCATCGCAACCAAATCCAGCTCGTCGGGCGCCAAGCACTGCGAATCGGGAACGTCGGGTTCAGGAATGGCGAAACGGTTGGGACGCAGCGGACAACCGGGCCGGTAAGGCGCGAAGCGCAGGCGGCAGGACGGCGTTTCGATTACGATTGGCAGATAAACGGCCTTAGCCCCGGCCCAAGCCGCCTCCAGCAAGGGCTTGGGGTCTAGCTCGCCCCCGCACGCCCAATAACCGGCAATTCGCGCCGCCGCGCCAAAAGGCGGCCAGTCCGTCACCCGCCGGGCGACCGCCGCCGCCGCCTCGGCGCGCTCGGCCACCGTCAAGCGCCGCCGCGCGTCCCGCATCCGCCGGCGCAGGCTGTCTCGATTCGTCATGTTGAGGTGCTGAACAAAATACCCGCCGCCAAAAAAACAAAGGCGACCGCAGTCGCCAAGCTTTCAAGCTTTCAAGCTTTCAAGCTTTCAAGCTTTCAAGCTTTCAAAATGAAGGGGCGTTTTCCGCCTGTGCCGTCTCGGACCTTTGCCCTTGAACCGCGCGGCTCAAGTGGGGGAACAGAACGGCGAATCAGGCTTCCCGCTGCGAGGCGGACATGCTCACATCGCCGATGACCGTCCTCCTGGGTAAAATTAACTAGGATCAAGGAGTACCCGGCCCACTACTCGAACACCGCAGAAAACGCCCGAACTGCAAATTCTAAAACTACGCTGAGATTATAACGCAACAGGCGCGGACTTACTCAACACGGCATCGATTTTCTGCACGATGTCTTGGACATGGTAATTCACCAGCGTGTCCGTTTCCGCGAGCTGACGGCGCTGGCGCAACAATTCGTGGCTGATGTTCATGGCCGCCATCACCGCCACGGCTTCCAGACTCAGCAACTTACTGCTGCGATCCCGCACTTCCCGCAATTTTTCATCCAAATAACGCCCCGCTTCCAACAAATCGTCCCGCTCGGCGGCCGTGCAGCCGAAGCGATACTCTCCGCCGAGCAATTGGATGGTGACGCTGACGGTTTCCTGGCTCATGGGGTTTGCTCCAAGCTCCTGAGGCGCACGACCATGGCCTCGATCCGGGAGCGCGAGAGTTCGTTTTTCTCGTGCAATTGCTCGCATTTGGCCCGCAAGTCCTGCTGCTGTTCCCGCAAGCTTTGATTTTCTTGAAACAAACGCTCGCAAAGCTGGACTAACTGTTCCCCCCGCTCGGCGAGGATCGCCAAGCCGCCGGCGGCCGTTTCGGTTACGCTGTCCAGAGGATCGACCTCGGACGGCATGACAGTTTCGTAAAGGTCATCGAGTTTCATGGTCATACTATAGAGCGGCTTTTCCGATCAGGTCAATTTTGCGGTGCTATCGAGCTGCGCGCGCGCAATGGTAGGATTGTCGTCGCCGCGCCCGCCCGTTTCATTTTGTCGTTGTGGAAATCCCCATGTCCGCCACCGAACACCAGCCGATTTTCGAACGCCTGACCCGGCTGCTCGACCCGCTCGATCCCGCCGAGTTGCACGGCCTGCTCTGCGGGCTGCTGTGCGCCGATCCCAACCTGAGCCGCGCGCAATGGTTGGCTCACGCCGGCGACGATCTGATCGAGGATCTTGAGGTGTCCGAAGAGACCCAGACCGTGTTGCTCAAGTTGTTCGACTACGGCTCGGCGCAACTGAGCGATCCCGATGGGGCCGTGACGCCTTTATTGCCGGATGACGAAACGCCCTTGCGACAACGCACCCGCGCGATGGG
The DNA here is from genome assembly GCA_002433805.1 of Competibacteraceae bacterium UBA6584. GTDB lineage: Bacteria > Pseudomonadota > Gammaproteobacteria > Competibacterales > Competibacteraceae > Competibacter_A. The sequence goes on from DJIW01000132.1 coordinate 6,888, forward strand.
GCTATGGTGTCAAGGCTTTTTATACGGTCTTGGGCTTGGCGAAACCGCCCGGCGCGGCCGTTTGTCGCCGGAGAGCCGGGAATTTCTGCGCGATGCGACCGAAATTGCCCAAGTCGGCTTCGATACTGACGAGGCCGATGAATCCGATGAAACCGCTTATGCGGAAGTAGTCGAATACCTGCGCGTCGGCCTGCTGCTGATCCAGCAGGACCTGGGCTTTCCCAGCGCGTCAGCCAAATCTCACCTGCACTAACGTCAAACGCGACCCTCATGTTTGCCCGCGCCATACCCGCCGCCGTTTTCGCCCGCCGCCGCCGCAGCCTGATGGATCAGATGGGCCAGGGCTCAATCGCCATCGTACCCGCCGCCCACCACGCCCTTCGCAATCGCGATGTCGATTACCCTTTTCGTCAAGATAGCGATTTCTACTATCTGACGGGTTTTCCGGAACCCGAGGCGATTGCGGTGTTGGTTCCGGGCGGCGAACGCGAGTTTCTGCTGTTTTGCCGCGACCGCGATCCGCAAATGGAAATCTGGCACGGCCGCCGCGCCGGCCCACGAGGCGCGATGGAGCGCTACGGCGCCGATAAGGCCCATTCCATCACCGCCGTCGACACGCTGTTGCCGCCGTTGTTGGAAAATCGGGAACGGGTCTATTACGCCATCGGTTATAATGCGGCCTTCGACCAGCGGGTGATGGGCTGGATCAATCAAGCGCGCGCCAAGGCCCGAACCGGCGTTCGCGCGCCGACGACCTTCATCGCCCTGGAACACTTGCTGCACCCGATGCGGTTGCGCAAGGACTCGGAAGAAGTGGCGGTGATGCGGGAATCCGCCCGGATCGCCGCCGAGGCGCACCGCCGGGCGATGGCGATTTGCCAGCCGGGACTCATGGAATACCAACTTGAATCGGAAATCCTCAATACCTTCCTGCGCCACGGAGCCGGTTGGGCCTATCCGTCCATCGTCGGCGGCGGCGACAACAGTTGCATCCTGCACTACACCGACAACAACGCGCCGCTTGCTGACGGCGACGTGGTGTTGATCGACGCCGGCGCGGAGCTGGACGGTTACGCCTCCGACATCACCCGCACCTTCCCGGTCAACGGCCGCTTTTCCGGCGAGCAGCGCGCGCTCTACGAATTGGTGTTAGCCGCCCAAAAAGCCGCCATCGCCACGGTCCAACCGGGCCGTCACTTCAACGAACCGCACGACGCCGCCGTCCGCGTCTTGACCGAGGGCTTGATCGACCTGGGCCTGCTACAGGGCGAGGCTGAAGACTTGATCCAGGCCGAGGGCTACAAACCGTTTTACATGCACCGCACCGGGCATTGGTTGGGCATGGACGTGCACGACGTCGGCCATTACAAAAGCGGCGAGGACTGGCGGATTTTCGAGCCGGGCATGGTCACCACCGTCGAGCCGGGCCTCTATATCGCCGCCGGCGGCGCCCAACCGGACGGGGCTTGGGCGCGTCTTGGGGTCACGCTGGAAACCGAGCTGGACCCCCGCTGGCAGCGGATCGGCATCCGCATCGAAGACGATATTTTGGTCACGGAGCGCGGCAACGAGGTGCTGAGCGCCGACGCCCCGAAAGACATCGACGAGATCGAAGCCTTGATGCGAGACGGCCGCTAATGGAAACGGATTACGATATTCTGATCGTCGGCGGCGGGATGGTCGGCGCGAGCCTGGCCTGCGCCTTGGCCGGGCAGCCGTTGCGCGTCGGACTGATCGAAGCCGCGCCGTTCGCCGTCAGCGCCCACCCCAGCTACGACGACCGCAGCATCGCGCTGGCGCAAGGCACCAAGCGCATCTTTCAAACGCTCGGATTGTGGGACGCGCTGGAGCCGACCGCCGAACCCATCCGGCAGATCCACATCTCCGAACGCGGCGGCGTGGGCTTCGCCCATCTCGACAGCCGCGAGGAAGGGGTGGAGGCGTTGGGTTATGTCGCCGAAGCGCGGATGATCGGCGCGGCGTTGCTCGCCAAGTTGCCGAATTTGCGCGGGGTCGAGGTGCTGTGTCCCGCCCGGCTGGAACAGCTGACCGTCGAACCCGAAAGCGCCCGCGCCACCGTCCGCTTGGGCGAGGATCGAACGGTCGAACTGCGCTGCAAGCTGGTGGTGGCCGCCGACGGCGCCCGTTCGCCGGTGCGCGAGCAACTCGGCGTGGCGGCGCTGCGCTGGGACTACGGCCAGCAGGCGGTGATCGCCAATGTCACGCCGACTCTACCCCACCGTCAGGTCGCCTACGAACGGTTTACCGAAGACGGTCCGGTGGCGCTGCTGCCGATGGGCGGCAACCGGTGCGCGGTGGTGTGCACGGTGCACGACCCCGACGCGGCGGCGGTATTGGCCTTGGATGACGCCGGTTTTATCGACTTGTTGCACCGCCGGTTCGGCGACCGTCTGGGCGCGTTCGCGCGGGTGGGCCGCCGGCAAGCCTATCCGCTGTTTCTACTGAAATCCCGCGAACACGCCCGCGCCCGCGCGGCCTTCATCGGCAACGCCGCCCACACCCTGCACCCCATCGCCGGCCAGGGCTTCAATCTCGGCATCCGCGACGCGGCGGCGCTGGCGGAGGTGATTGCGGACGCCGGACACCGGGGTCAGGACATCGGCGATCTGGCGGTGCTCGAGCGCTACGCCGACTGGCGGCGTTGGGACCAGCGACAAACCATCGCCTTTACCGACGCGCTGACCCGATTGTTCGTCAACCCGCTGCCGCCGGTGCGCGCCGCGCGCAACCTGGGCCTGTTGGCTTTCGATAGCCTGCCGCCGTTCAAGCATTGGTTCGCCCGTCACAGCATGGGCTTGAACGGGCGGTTGCCGAAGTTGGCGCGAGGTCTGACGCTGGCGGCGCAAACCCATCATCAGCTCCATTGAGGGAGCCTCGGATAAAGTCCTGACGGTATGAACACCGATTACGATCTCATTATCGCCGGCGGCGGCATGGTCGGCTCGGCGCTGGCTTGCGCGCTCGGCCAGAGCGATTTGCGCATCGCCCTGCTCGAAGGCGCGCCGTTGGAACGCGCCCGACCGGGAGTGGAACTCGACTTGCGCGTTTCCGCCATCAGCCGCGCCTCGCAGCGCATCTTCGCGGCGGTGGGCGCTTGGGACGGCATCACCGCGTGGCGGGTCAGCCCGTTTCGCGACATGCGGGTTTGGGACGCGGGCGGTTTTGGCCAAATTCATTTCGACAGCGCCGACATCGGCGAGCCGCTGTTGGGCTGGATCATCGAAAACCGGGTGATCCAATATGCCTTGCTGGAGCGGGCCCGCCAGTTGCCGGCGGTCGAACTGGTCTGCCCGGCGGAGCTGGAAACCGCGAAGCTATCGGACGATAACCGCTGGCGGATTCGGTTGAGCGACGGCCGCGAACTGGCCGCCCGGCTGCTGGTCGGCGCGGACGGCGCCCAATCCAAGGTCCGGCAATCGGCCGGCATCGAGACCGGCGGTTGGAGCTACCATCAAAAAGGCGTGGTCGCCAACGTCCGCACCGCCGAACCCCATCAGGAAACCGCGTGGCAACGCTTCCTGCCGACCGGGCCGCTGGCGTTGCTACCCTTGCACGACGGCCGTTGTTCCACCGTCTGGTCCACGTCCCCCGAGCAAGCCGATGCGCTGGTGGCCATGGACGAGCAAGACTTCGCTCGGCTGCTGGGCGAAGCCTTCGAATGGCGGCTCGGTTCCATCGTCCAGGTCGGAGCCCGCGCCGCCTTTCCCTTGCGCTTGCAACACACCCACCAGTACGTCAAACCCGGCTTGGCCTTGATCGGCGACGCCGCTCACGTGGTGCACCCGCTGGCCGGTCAGGGCGTCAACCTGGGATTGCTGGATGCGGCGACGCTCGCCGAGGTCATTCTGGACGCGGCCGCCGCCGGCCAGCCGATCGGCTCGTTCAAGACGCTGCGCCGCTACGAACGCTGGCGCAAGGGCGACAACCTGCTGATGCTGGGGGTGATGGACGGTTTCAAGCGGCTGTTCGGCGCGTCCCTGCCGCCGGTTCCCCTGATCCGCAACCTCGGCCTTAACCTCACCGACGCGGCAAAACCGATTAAAAACCGGATCGCCCGGCGGGCGATGGGCCTGGAGGGCGATCTGCCGCGCTTGGCGCGGGCGGTCTTATAACCGACTCTATGGCCGACTATCCGCTCTGCCGTCTGGACGCATTGCCCGAAGGCCAAAGCAAAGGCATCACCGTCCAGCCCGACGCCCGTTACGCCGACCTTCTGGTGGTCCGCACCGCCGCGGGCCTTTTCGCCTACCGAAACCGCTGCCCGCACACCGGCGCGCCGATGGAATGGGAACCCGACCAGTTTCTCGATTACACCGGAACGGTGATTCAGTGCGGCATTCACGGCGCGCTGTTTCGGATCGAGGACGGCTACTGCGTGTCCGGGCCTTGCGTCCGGCAATCCTTGCAGCGCATCGCCGTGATCGAACGGGACGGCTGGCTGATCGCGCTCGAACCGCCGGAGCGGGTGCGTGACTGAAGCCGCCATCATTCAAGTCGAAGATCTACGCAAGCACTACGGCGCGGTGCGGGCCGTGGACGGGATCAGCTTCGCGGTCGCGCGCGGCTCCACCTGCGCGCTGCTGGGCGGCAACGGCGCCGGCAAAACCACCACCATCGCCATGCTGTTGGGGCTGTTGCTGCCGACGGCCGGCCGGATTCAGATTCTCGGGGAGGAGATTCCGCGCCACCGCCATCGGGTGCTACCGCGCATGAATTTTTCCTCGCCTTACATGGATTTGCCGCAACGTTTGACGGTCAACGAGAATCTGACGGTCTACGCTCGCCTGTACGGCGTGCGCCGCATCCGCGAACGGTTGGCGGCGCTCGGACAGGAATTGGATATCGAGGCTTTTTTCAAGCGTCCTTACGGCAGCCTGTCGGCCGGGCAAAAAACCCGCGTCGCCTTGGCCAAGGCGCTGCTGAACGAGCCGGAAATCCTGTTGCTCGACGAACCGACCGCCTCGCTCGACCCCGACACCGCCGATCGGATGCGCTCGATCCTGACCGCCTACCGCGACCGCAGCGGCGCGACGCTGCTGCTGGCGTCGCACAACATGAGCGAGGTCGAGCGCTTGTGCGATCAGGTCATCATGCTGCGCGCCGGCCATATCGTCGCCGCCGGCGCGCCGCGCGAACTGATCCACCGCTACGGCCGCAAGGACATGGAGGAGGTGTTTCTCGACATCGCGCGCGGCATCCGCGACGGCGAGGTGCTGGCGTGATCGCCGTCTCGCCGCAACGCATCGCCGCGCTGGCGCTGCGCTATCTCTACCTGCTGCGGAGCTCCTGGATCCGCATCGTCGAGCTGGCCTATTGGCCGACGGTGCAGATGATTCTGTGGGGCTTTATCACCCAATATCTGGCCAGCCACAGCACCGTGATCCATCAGGCCGGCGGCCTGCTGCTGTCGGCCGTGCTGCTGTGGGACGTGCTATTTCGCAGCCAACTGGGCTTGTCGGTGGTGTTTTTCGAGGAAATGCACGCCCGCAATCTGGGGCAGTTGTTCATCAGCCCGCTGCAACCGATCGAAATGGTGCTGGCCTTGATGCTGGTCAGCCTGGCGCGGACCTTGATCGGCGTCGGCGTCGCGGTGTTGCTGGCGATACCGTTTTATCGGTTCAACCTGTTTCAACTCGGGCTGCCGCTGGCCGGTTTCTTCCTCAATCTGGTGCTGATGGGCTGGGCCATCGGCCTGTTGGTAGCGGCGCTGGTGCTGCGTTTTGGGATGGGCGCGGAGAGCATCGCGTGGGCGGCGATTTTCGCCATCGCGCCGCTGTGCGGGATTTATTATCCCATCGCCACCTTGCCTGACTGGCTACAACCGCTGTCGTGGCTGCTGCCGGCCAGTCATGTCTTTGAAGGGATGCGGTCGGTATTGCTGGCTCAGACTTTCCGGCTGGATGATCTGCTGTATGCGCTGGTGTTAAACGCCGGTTATCTCGCGCTCGGCATCAGCGTGTTTCTGGCCGCCATCGACAAGGCGCGGGAGCGTGGCTCGCTGTTACAATCAGGGGAATAACCACCCGGATGTATGCCGCTGGCGGCTCCCGCCGCGCCGGTCCGGCACTCGACGCGAGCAAGCTCTCGCATTCACTTCTTTAACCCGGTCAAGCAAATGGTCGAACGAATTCTGGATCAATTGATCTTCGCCAGCCGTTGGTTGCTGGTGCCGATTTATCTGGCGCTGGCTTCCATCCTCGTGCTCTTCGGCATCAAAGCCGTGCAAGAAGCCATTCACTTGTTCGAACAGGTGTTGGTGATAAGCGCAACGGAAATCGTGCTGGCGGGGTTGGCTTTAATCGATTTAGTGCTGATCGCCAATCTGTTGGTGATGGTGGTGTTGAGCAGCTACGAAACCTTTGTCTCGACCATCGATTTGGTGGCGGGCCAGCAAAAACCGTCTTGGTTGGGCCGGATGGACGCCGCCACCCTCAAAATCAAACTGGCCGTGTCCATTGTGGCCATTTCCTCAATTCATTTGTTGAAAGCTTTCATGAACTTTGAGGGCGGCGAGGAAAAAAAATTATTCTGGCTGATCATCGCTCACTTGGCTTTCGTCGTTTCGGCGCTGTTGATGGCGTTCATCGATAAAATCGCGTTTTCGCACCACCGTCCCCGATCGGATGCGGAATCCGTTATCAATTTCCACCCATGAACTATCTCGCCCATCTCTTTCTCGCGCGGCACAGCGATCAGGCGATGCTGGGCGCGCTGCTCGGCGATTTCGTCAAGGCGAGGTTGTCGGGAAATTACAGCCCGGAGATCGAGACAGAAATTTGGCTGCACCGCCGGATCGACGCCTATACCGACCGCCATCCAATCGTGCAAGCCGCCAAACGGATGTTCGGCGGACCGCGCCGGCGCTATGCCGGCATCTTGCTCGATGTGTTCTACGATCATGCTCTGGCGAAGCGCTGGAGCGCGTATAGCGCCTTGTCAATGGACCGCTTTATCGAGCATTTTTATGCGGTCCTCAACCAGCACCAGGCGATTTTGCCGGAGACCTTGCAAAGCGTGAGCGCGAGGATGATCGAGCGGGACTGGTTGGGTTCGTACCGATCTTTCTCCGGCGTGGAACGGGCCGTTCGCGGGATCTCCACGCGCCTTTCGAAAAACGGCCATTTGCTGCGCGATGGACTGGTCGATCTTCGAGAGCACTACCGGCTGCTTTGCCAAGGATTCGAGGACTTTTTTCCCGATCTTCTGGAGTTTGTCAGCAACCAACGCGCTGGAGAAATCGCGCGGGCGTTCCTAAACGGCGATGCGGACGTTGTGGGCAACGCAAGCGCGGGCGCTGGCCTGTATCTTCCCAATATTACGAGGCAAGCGATCCAGGCGTCATGCCCGCGCTGATGCGCGCCTCCGCCCCTCGGACACTTGGGTCACGCGCGGTCGTGACAAGCCGCTTGCCAACTGCCTACCCTTTGTGCTCGACTCCTCCGCGGTACTTTAGGCAACGCTGTTCGCCGACGCGGCGAGAGCCGATCCGGTTTAGCGTTTGTTTTCCCGCAACAGCGTCGTCCATCAACTTTAGCCCTCGCTCGCAGGATCACATCATGACGCTTCCATCCGATAAACCGCTGCGCGACCGGGTCAAGCTGCTGGGCCGCTTGCTCGGCGATACGGTGTGCGATCAGCAAGGCCGTCACGTGCTCGACGCCGTCGAAACGCTGCGCACGGGCTTCATTGCGCTGCGCGGTCACGAACCGCCGGCGGAAAGCCGCGAGCAGTTGCTCCGGTTGATCGCGGCGCTCAATCCAGAAATGCTGAATCATGTCGTGCGCGCCTTCAACGCTTATTTCAGCTTGGCCAACATCGCTGAGGAAAATTTCCAGCACGCGCTGCGCCGGGAGCAGGTCCGGCGCGGCAAGCCGCTGTGGCGCGGCTCGTTCGATGAAACTTTTCGCACCCTGCGCGGCCTCGGCCTCGGCCTCGGCCAATTGCAAACCCTGCTCGACCAACTGTGCTTCACCCCGGTGCTCACCGCCCACCCCACCGAAGCCAAACGCCGGGTGCTCCTGGGCGCGCAACGGCGGGTATTTCTGACCAACCTCCGGCTCGACGACCCGACGTTGAACCGCCACCAGCGCGCCGAAACGATTGAGGAGCTGCGCAGCCAGATTCAGATCCTGTGGAAAACCGATGAAGTGCGGACGTTCAAGCCGCAGGTGCGCGACGAGATCAAGAACGGTTTGTATTACTTTCGCGAGTCGATTTTTAAAGCCTTGCCGGCGCTCTACCGCAATCTGGAGCGCGCCCTGGACACCGTGTACGGCGATCAAGGCGGCCGAGCGGCAATCCGCGTGCCCTGCCTGTTGCGGTTCGGATCGTGGATCGGCGGCGACCGGGACGGTAACCCGTTCGTCACCCCCGACATCACCGCGCTGGCGGTGCGGCTGCAAGCACAGGAAATCCTGCGTGAGTATTTGCGCCGGGTTGATGATTTGAATCGCCGCCTGACCTATTCCAGCTCGCTGGTCACACCCTCGCCGGTGTTCGCCGCCAGCCTGGACGCGGACGCGCGCCAGATGGGCGCGCTGTTCGCCGACGCGCCCCAGCAATACGCGCAGGAGCCGTACCGGCGCAAACTGTTCCTGATCTATCACCGCTTGCAGCATAACCACGATCAGTTTCGCGCCCTGGCCGACAACCGTCCGGAAGCCGCGCCGGTCCCGTTTTGGGGCTATTCCTCGGATCGAGCGTTTCTCGACGATCTTTACGCGATCCGCGATTCCTTGATCGCGCACGGCGACCGGGCGGTCGCCGAAGGCGAGCTGAAGGATCTGATCCGGCTGGCGGAAACCTTCGGCTTCCATTTGGCCGCGCTGGACGTGCGCCAGGAATCGGGCCGCCACACGGCGGCGGTTGCGGAGATTTTCGCCGTTGCCCCCAATTTGCCTGACTACGCCGCGCTGGACGAGCAACAACGCTTGAACGCGCTCGGTGAGTTGCTGGCCAAACCCGGCACGCCGCTGCTGTACTGTGACACGCTCGGCGACGCCACCCGCGAGACGCTGGAGGTGTTTCAGGTCATGGCGCGCATAATCCGGGAGATCGGCCCGCGCGCCTTCGACAACTACATCATTTCCATGACCCATGAAGCCAGTCACGTCTTGGAAGTGCTGTTTCTGGCCAGCTTCGCCGGATTGGTGGGCCGCACCGCCGACGGTGGCTGGCGCTGCGAGATCCGGGTGGCGCCGCTGTTCGAGACCATCGCCGACCTCAATCGGGTCGAGACGCTGTTGGTCCAGCTGCTGGACCAACCGTCCTACCGGGCGCTGCTCAAGGCGGCCGGCGGCGTTCAAGACGTGATGGTCGGGTATTCGGATTCCTGCAAGGACGGCGGCATCCTCGCGTCGAACTGGGGTTTGTATCAAGCGCAACGGCGGGCGGTGGCGCTGGCGGCGGAGCGCGGCTTCAGCTGTCGCTTGTTCCATGGCCGGGGCGGCACGGTGGGACGCGGCGGCGGTCCCACCCACGACGCCATTTTGGCCCAGCCGCCCAACACGGTGCGCGGTCGGATCAAGATCACCGAACAGGGCGAAGTGCTGTCGTTCAAGTACCAGAATCTGGAAACCGCCATTTACGAGTTGACCCTCGGCATCACCGGCTTGATGAAGGCCAGCCGCCACCTGGTGCAAGAGACCCCGGATGATCCGCCGGACGCGGCCGACATCATGAGCGATCTGGCTCGGTGCGGCGAGGCGGCTTATCGGGACTTGACCGAGCGCACGCCCGGTTTCATCGAGTACTTTTACGAGGCTACCCCAGTCGGTGAAATCGGCCAGCTCAATCTCGGCTCGCGGCCTTCGCATCGCGCCAAGGGCGACCGCTCCAAATATTCGGTGCGGGCGATCCCCTGGATGTTCGGCTGGGGGCTATCCCGTCACACCTTGCCTGGCTGGTACGGCATCGGCAGCGCGCTGGCCGCTTGGCGCGGCGACGATCCGCAACGTCTGGCCCGCTTGCAGGCGCTCTATCAGGAGTGGCCGTTTTTCCGGGCGCTGCTCGACAACAGCCAAATGTCCCTCAGCAAGGTCGATGCCGACATCGCCCGCGAATACGCGCGTCTGTGCGCGGACTCCGCCACCGAGGCCGCCATCTACCAGCGGTTTCGCGCCGAATTCGAACAAACCCGTCGGGAAATTTTGAGCGTGGCCCAGATCGCCGCGCTGCTGGAGAGCAATCCCACCCTGGCCACATCGCTGGAGCGGCGCAACCCCTATCTCGACCCGCTCAATCACATCCAGATCGCCTTGCTGCCGCGCTACCGCCAGGCGCTGCGCGAACACGGCCCGGAATCGTCGGAAGCGGAGACTTGGCTGCGGCCGCTGCTGCGCTCCATCAACGCGCTGGCGGCGGGGATGCGCAACACCGGCTGACGGCCGGACGGCCCTTCAACCTTTCTGGCGGCTCGCCGCGCCGCCGGCCCCGTCCCGCCGCGGTTGGGCGAACAGCTCGTGCTGGGTCGCCTGAACGATGGCGGCGACGGCGGGGTGGAGCAAGCGGCGCTCGGTGGTGATGGCATAGAACTGCTCGGTCACCGCCTCGATGCGGCCGACGGCCTCGACCGCGTATTGCTGGCGCACGTAACCGGCGATCACCGTGGGCGCGACGAACAATCCCGCTCCGGCCTGACCGAACGCCTTGAGCAAGGCTCCGTCGTCGAATTCGCCGACGATGCGCGGGTACAACTGTCGTTTTTCCAACCAGTCGATCAGTTTGGACCGCGCCGCGAATTCCTCGCCCGGTAATAAAAACGGCGCTCGGTCAAGCAACGCCGGAAACTCGCTCCCCAAGACGCGCGTCAGCTCCGGCGCGCCGAATACTGTCAGATCGCTTTCGCCCAAGCGATGGCTGTAGCCCCGTACGTTCAAGTTGGCCGGCATCGGCCGGTCGGCGATGACCAAATCCAGCCGGTGAACCGCCATCTCCGCCAGCATCAGCGTCAATTGGCCTTCCCGGCACACCAGCCGCACCGAGGGATCGAGGCGCAGGGCGGGTTCGACCACCCGGTAGGCGATCGACTTGGGCACCGAACCGGCGATGCCGACCCGCAGCGGTAGGCTTTTCCGCGCCGTCTGATCGAGCGCCACCTCCAGCAGTTCGTTGCCGAGCGCGAAAATTTCATCCGCGTAACTGAACACGCGCCGCCCTGCGTCGGTGAGTTCCAAACCGCGCCCGACCCGCCGGAACAACTCGACCCCGAGGCGGTCCGCCAGCTCGCTCAACTGGCCGCTGATGGCTTGCGGGGTCAGGTGGAGATGCTGGCTCGCGGCGGCGATACTGCCCGCCTTGGCCACCGTCCAAAAGTAGCGCAAATGCTTGAAATTGAGATTCGACACCGGCGTTCAACACTTCGAAAAATTCGAAGTATTATCCAAAATTATTCGGATTGTTGGATGTATTTTTGGCCGTTAGAATGGCGTTGCATCTAAATTGAAGCCTGTCGATTAAGGAGCGCATCATGGACATCAACATTCAAGCTCGCGGTTTCTCGCTGACCAAAGCCCTGCGCGATCACGCCGAGCGGCGGCTGCGGTTCGCTTTGGGTTGGGCCGACGACCGCCTGCGTCGCATTTCGGTCCGCCTGTCCGACGAAAACGGCCCGCGCGGGGGCGAGGACAAGCGCTGCCGGATACGCATCGCTTTCGCCGGCGCGCCGAGCGTGGTGATCGAAGACACCGAGACCGACGTGTATGTGGCCATCGACCGAGCCGCCGACCGGGCGGGCCGCTCGGTGGCTCGGCGGTTGGAACGGCAACGCAACCAGCACCGCCGACTGCTCCCGACGCTGGCGTCCGTCGAGTCCCTGACCTGGGCTTGGCGTTAGGCGCGGGGTTATCGATGAAATACCTACCAGAACTGTTCGCCGCCAACGCGCGCTGGGCCGAGCAAACCGAGGCTAACGACCCGGACTTCTTTGCCGGATTGGCGGCCCTGCAAAGCCCGAAATATTTATGGATTGGCTGTTCGGACAGTCGGGTTCCCGCCAATCAAATCACTGGCCTTAAGCCGGGCGAGGTGTTCGTTCACCGCAATGTGGCCAACGTTGTGGTCCATACCGATCTGAACTGTCTGTCGGTCATGCAGTACGCCATCGAGGTGTTGAAAGTCCAGCACATCATCGTCTGCGGCCACTACGGGTGCGGCGGCGTCAAAGCGGCCTTGGAGGGACCACCCTTGGGGTTAATCGACAACTGGCTGCGGCACATTCAAGATGTTCGCGACCGGCATCGGGAATTCTTGGCGGCCGTGGCGGACGACGATGCGCGCTGGCGGGCGCTGTGTGAGTTGAATGTGATCGAACAGGTGCGCAACGTCGCGCGCACCACCCTTGCGCGTGATGCCTGGAAGCGGAATCAACCCCTGGTGTTGCACAGCTGGATTTACGGGTTGGCGGACGGCCGCTTGCAAGATTTGGAAGCGTCAATGCAAGGCCCGGACGAGTTGGAATCCGCTACCGCTCGCGCGGTGGGGGCAGTGTATTCGCGCTATCAACCCCGCTAGCCTGCCCCCCCCGCTGGAGCCATGAAGGGTGCTGGTTTAGCCTCCGGCAAAACGCTGGGAGAATGAGACGCCTTGATCGATCACAGCGATTTCAGCCGCTCCATCAACCGATAAGACGCTATCTTTTCACACCGCCGGCGTCAGGAGCGGGAGTCGGATTGAGCGGTTTGGCGGGGTTGGGCGCGGCAGGCGCCGCCGGGGCTTGCGCCGGCGGTGTTTGCGGCTCCGGCGGATCAGCCGAAATAGCCGGACCGCGCGCCGCGCGCGCCGCCAGCGGGGCCGGTATCTCGATTTGATTGGCGCGCAGCGCCTCCAAAATCTGGTTGTGGAGTTCGTGGGTCAGCGTCAAGCGGTTCGCCAGATCGCGCACGAACACCCGGACTTCAAATTCCAGCGCGGTCGGACCGAACTTTAGAAACAGCACGGCGGGCGCAGGATCCCTGAGCACCAGGGGATGCGCCGTCGCCACCTCCAGCAGCAGATCGTGCACTTTCAGCGGATCGCTGTCGTAAGTCACCCCGATCGGAATCACCACTCGGGTGACCGAATCATTGCGGGTCCAATTGATCAGCGTGCCGGTGATGAAGGTCTTATTGGGCACGATGATTTCCTTGCGGTCCCAATTGACCAGCGTGGTGGCGCGGATGTGAATGCGGGAAACCGTCCCGCTCTGATCGCCGAGCGTTACCGTATCGCCCACCCGCATCGGCCGTTCCAGCAGCAAGATCAAGCCCGAAATAAAGTTGGCGAAAATCTCTTGCATGCCGAAGCCGAGCCCGACGCCCAAGGCGGCCACCAGCCATTGCACCTGACTCCAGCGCACTCCGATGATATCGAGGGCGATCACCAAGCCGATCGCCACGATCAGATAGCGGCAAATGGTGATGATCGCGCTGCGGTTGCCCGAATCCACCCGCAAGCGCTGCAATACGATCAACTCCAGCGCGCCGGGCAGATTGCGCGCCAGGAAACCGACCAACAGCAACACGCCCCCCGCGACGACGAGGCTGCCCAGGGTGATATTGGTCACCTGCGCGCCCTCGGCGGTTTGCACCGTCTGCCGCCACAGGATGATTTCGTTAAGAATCGAAAAGGCGGGGACCAAGCCTTCCCAAATCTGCCACAGCCCGAAACCGACGCCCAGCAGCACCAAGAGGTTCATCAAGCTGCGGGTCTGGTCGCCGATGGTGTTCAAATCCAAGTCCGGCACGTCGACGATGATCGGCGGCGCTTCACCGGAAGCGGGCGCGGCGTCCTTGCTGGCTCGGGCCGCCAGTTGCGCTTCGCGCTTGGCGATGGCGCGCTGCAAGGCCAACCGGCGCTGGTTGATGTTCATCCAGCGGATGAACAGATTGATGGCCAACACCACGCCGACCACCAGCCAGATGGTGAGCGCCAAGCGACCGCGCAGTTGCAGGGCGGTGTAGTAATAGCCCGACAGCGCCAGCAGCACCAACAACACGTGCGCCCCCACGCTCAACGGGTACCAGAGGTAGCGCAACCACCACGCCGCGCCCCCGGCTTCCAACCCCGCCAACAACGCCTGACGGGGATCGAGCACCCGCCACAACAAAAACGCCAGCGCCAAGGCGCGGACGCAGAACACCACCCGCCCCAGGGTTTCGCCGTGCAGCGCGTCGGGCTGAACTTCCAATAACCTGACCAACACCGTGCTGGGCAAACCGATCCACAAAAACCAGTTGAGATGGCGGCGCAGCAGCCGGCAACCGGCCTCGCTCCAACCGAAATGGGCGATGGCGACGCCCCGGCTGCGGCAGAGCTGGCGCAAGAACGTAATGTTCAAGGTGAGGAACGCCCCGCCCACCAAACCCTGACTCAACCCTCGTGAGAAATCGGCGCCGGCGGGGGCGGCGCTCAACAACCACGCCAGCACCATCAACAGCAGCGGCCACGGCGCGGCCAATAACAGCGTGATCGCCAGCGCGCGGGCGGTGACCGAGAAACCGTCGCGCCGGACATCGCCGACAGCCTCGATCCGATCGCCCAAATGTCGGATGAACGCGCGGCGGTAGCGCGCCAACACCAGCAACGCGAACCCGCCGGCCAGGGTGATCGACAGCGGTTGCTGGAGCGCGCCGCCGGCCAGCGTCCGTCCGACTTCGCGCCAGTGCGCCGGCGCTGACAACCAATCCAGCGCTTGGCTCAACCCCTGCCACCAAAGGCCGTCCAGCGGCGGGCTGCTGCGGATCCACAACAGATAGCGATCGAGCAGCGCGCCGTACACTTCGGCCTGATCGCTCAATTTGCGCTGTGATTCGTCGCGGGCCACCATGCCCGCGATGTAGTCAGCGTAGCGGCCGCTGAGTTTTTCCAACAGCTGCTGGCGTTCGACCAACAACGGGCGCAGTTCGGCCAGTACCGCTTGGCGTTGCGCCGCCGGCCAATCGGGATCGAATTGGACCGAAATCTCTTGAAGGCTCTCATCGAGCGCGCGGGCGCGCCGCAGCCATTCGTCGATCTGGTATTGCTCCAATCGGGCTTGAACGATGCCGTGCTGGCGCTCCTCGGCGTTTTGCCGATACAGGCGGACATCCGGCAGGTTGCGCCGTTCTTCCAACAAAATCGGCCCGATGGCGTCGCTGAAGCCGGCGATGGCGAGTTGCTGGCGAATGCCTTGCATCCGCCCGGTCAACTGAGTGAGCCGTTCGCTGTCGTGCGCTTGGCGGGCGGTGATGCCGTCGCTCTTCTGAACCAGTTCGGCCAACTGACGGCTCAACACGGCGTTGAGTTCGGCGGCGTCCCGGATCACTTCCGGCTTAGCGGCGGCTTGTTGCGCGGTCTGATCGGCCTGCTGCACGACTTCGGCGGCTTCGTCGCGGCGGCGGGCGTTGACCAGATCCTGCAACTGCCGGACTTGCAGTTGGGTTTGCGCGACGGTTCGGGCCGCCGCCGCCCGCTGGGCGTTCAACAGCGCCAGCCGATTGTCGTAGCTGAGCTGTTCCTGCTCCAGCAGCTCGATTTGCTCCCGGAGCGCTTGCCGTTCGCTGGCCGACGCCAGCCGGCGCGCCTGATCCACCAGCGTGGACGACGGGGCCGCTTGCAGCTTGCTTTCCAGGTCGAAGTTTTTCTGCTTCAGCTCGCTCAGTTCGCCGGCGATGGCCTTAGGGCGGGCTTGCTGCGCGGCGAGTTGCCGGTCTAATTCGGCCACGCGCTTTTCGACCTCATCCAGGGCGGACTGCGCTTGCGTCAACTGGCGGGCCAGCTCCTCCGCGCCGAGCTTCGGCGAGGGTTCGGGCGGCGGCTTGTCGCTCAAGCTCTGCTGCAAACGGGCGATTTCCGCCGGGGCGGATTGCTGCTGGCGTCGGTAGCTCTCGGCGGCGCTGGCGTGGTTTTTCGCGGTTTCGAGCTGGCTTAAGGCCTGCTGATAAAGTTCTTTCGCCTGCTTGCGTTCGGCTTCCGGCACGGCGGCGTTAGCGGCCAGAGCGGCTATTTTTGCCTGGAGTTCCTCGACTGTCGGCCGATCCGCCAGCGAAGCCGGCTCCGGCGCGAGCGGCGGATTTGCAGCAGGCGCGGCCCAGGCCAGTTGCAGGCCGAGCCAAAGCACAACGAACGGCGCGATGCGGCGCAAAGCTTGGCATTTCATCGGAAGCACTATCGAACCATCGGTTTCGGCAAAAGAGAGATTTTTAATAAAAATTTGATTTTTATAAAATTATTGGTCACGACTCACGCGGCAGCCTAGCGGATTCAAGGCCCGGCGACAAGTGTTGACCGCCTGTAATCCTACCCCGTCGCCCCGTTTTGACCCGCTTGCGACGTTGGAGCTTGCGCGCCCGCCCATCACCCAGGAACCCCCGTCGCGCGATCCGAGCGTTTGGCCGGTTTTTAAGGTGCGTACATCATGACCCACCGCCGGGTCTAGCGTTATAATTCCCGGACTCACACCGCTAAAAGGAAGCCATAAAATCATGATACGACGGCATTTTTTAACAGGATTGCTCAGCTTGGCGGCCTGGGGAACGCTGTCGGCGCGCCGGGCGGGGGCCGCCACCGACCAAACCGTTCCAGCAGAAACGCAACCGTTCAGCAAGGAATGGCTGCGGGAAACCGCGCGACGGCTGGCCCAGGAACCGTATCAGGAACCCGCCGACGCCCGGCCGCCCTGGTTGGCCGCGATGAGTTGGGACGATTATCAAGCTCTCAACAACTTCCGCGCCGATCATTCGCTGTGGGCGGGCGGCGAATTGCCCTTTCAGGCGCGCTTTTTTCACTTGGGCCTGTATTTTCATTATCCGGTGAAGCTTTACGAAGTTGCCGATGGCGCGGCCCGCCCGATCCATTTTTCGCCGGAGATGTACCGATACGGACCCCGCGTCAAAGCCAAAATTCCAGACCAGGTCGGCGATCTCGGCTTCGCCGGCTTTCGGGTCAACAGCCGCGCCGACTGGGATCGGGATATGTTTTCCTTCCTCGGCGCCAGTTATTTTCGGGCCGTCGGCGCGAGCAAGCAGTACGGCCTGTCGGCGCGCGGTCTGGCGATCGACACCGCGATGGAGCGGCCCGAGGAATTCCCGTCCTTCCGCGCCTTCTGGCTGGAACGCCCGGCGGCGGACGCCACGGCGCTGGTGATTCACGCCCTGCTCGACAGCCCGAGCGTTACCGGCGCTTATCGTTTCGCCGTCACGCCCGGCGATGTTACGGTGATGGAGGTCGAAAACCATCTGTTCCCGCGCCAGCCCATCGAGCGCCTGGGCATCGCGCCGATGACCTCGATGTTTCAGTGCGGCGAGAACGACCGACGCATCGCTGACGACTATCGCCCGGAAATCCACGATTCCGACGGCTTGGCGCTGTGGACCGGAACGGGGGAATGGATTTGGCGGCCGATTCTCAACCCCCACTACATTCGGGTCAATTCCTTTACCGACGACAACCCGCGCGGCTTCGGCCTGCTGCAACGCGACCGTAATTTTGAAAACTATCAAGATGATGGCGCGTTCTACAACAAACGGCCGTCGCTGTGGGTGGAGCCGCTCGGCCACTGGGGGCGCGGCGCGGTCCAACTGATCGAACTGCCGACCGCCGACGAAACGCTCGACAACATCGTCGCCTTCTGGAATCCGGCGGAACCGGCCCAGCCGGGCCGGGAAATCACCTTCAGCTACCGGCTGCACTGGGGCGAGCGACCGCCGGCGCGGCCCACGGTCGCCGAGGTGATCGCCACCCGCCTCGGCATGGGAGGCATGCCCGGCCTGCGCCCCAAGGTTCCGCTGCGCAAATTCGTGCTGGATTTTCAGGGCGGCTCGCTGGCCCAGTTGCCCGAAACCGCCAAGGTGGAGGCCGTGGTCGCCGCCTCGCGCGGCGAAATCCGGGATGTCGTCGCGCTGCGGCTCAAGGAATCCGACGTGTGGCGCTGTCATTTCGATCTCGACGCCAGCGGCAGCGAACCGGTGGACCTGCGCTGCTTTCTGCGCGACGCGGGCGGCGCGCTCAGCGAAACCTGGCTTTATCAGTGGTCGCCCCCGCCCCCGCCGCACTCTTGAGCGCCAAACGCCCGCCGATCCGACTCAAGGCAACGCCTTGCGCCCTCGCCCCCGCGCTCTTACAAAATTGAGCGCGGGGGTGCATTGCGTTGCCGCAAATCCCGACCATACTCGTAGGATGCGGACCTCGTCCAACAACAATTTTTAAGCCGGGCCGGACCAGCGCCGGCCGGAGCGAACGAGTCGAGACCATGGTTTTTCGCTTGCTGCAATCGCTGTTTTCAGAAACCGCCAAACCCTCGGGCAAATTCGATCCGAACTTGATTCGGGCGGCTGTCGAACGGGTGGTGGACGGCACCGACCCCCGGCTGCGGATGGCCCGTCACTATCGAAAGAAGCTCGAACCCGCCGTCGAGCGCGCCATCGAATACGTCATCGAACTGGTGGATGCCTTGCCGCCCCCGGCTGAAATCGCCGGCCGCCGGTTTACCAGCGATCCCCGGTTGCGGGCGCTGTTCGTCTCATCGCAACAGTTGCAGGAAATCTTGAGCTTCGGCAAGGCGCTGCATCACTATCGCCAGCGGCTCGGCGGCGGGCTGCCGACCGATTTATACGCCTTGCTGCGGACGGAGCGGATTGAAAAAACCGTCCTCGGCGTCGCTTTGGAAGGCAATATGATCCGCCGCGACGTCCCGCAGATGACCGTCAATTTCCACAACCATCGGGTGACGTTCCCGACCGGCAGCGAAACCAAAACCCGCCGCGAGGTTAAAAAACGGGCGTTCGATTATTTGATCGAGACCGCGCTGGGCAGCTTGGTTTCGGCCCGCGCCAAAAAACAGCAGCTCGAACAGCAGCAACGGCAATTGCTTCAGAAGAAAACCAAATTGCTCAAAGGCAAGCACATCGGGCTGGAACCGCTGTTAGATCCTCAAGCCTCCGATACGACCACGCCCGCCGCTATCGACCGACAACTTCGGGAAGTCGAGGCCGAACTGGGCCGGCTGCGGGCTGATTCGGCGACGCTGGACCACCATCTCGCCAAGGTGGTGGCAACCTTGCGCGAACCGGAAAAACACCTGCGGCTGGACCGCGTGTCGATGACGCTGGACCACATGAACATCAAGTCCGATCAAAACGCATCCAGCAACGTCAACACGCTGGTTTTTGACGATATTTTGTTGGGCAAAAACCACCGGATCACCACGCTGCTGATCCGCTTTCCCAGCAACGAACT
The DNA here is from genome assembly GCA_002433805.1 of Competibacteraceae bacterium UBA6584. Taxonomy (GTDB): domain Bacteria; phylum Pseudomonadota; class Gammaproteobacteria; order Competibacterales; family Competibacteraceae; genus Competibacter_A. The sequence goes on from DJIW01000132.1 coordinate 26,100, forward strand.
GCTGCCGGAACGGGATTTTTTCGAAGAAGCCAACCGGATGCTGTATTCGGGCGGCCAACCCCGGCTCACCACGATTTAAGCTAGCCCGAGGCCAGCCGGTGGGCGTGACGGGTGGTTTCCGGCAGGCGGTAGCGGGTGCAACACGCCATGACGTAGCGGATGGCGGTTTCCAGGCTGACGCGGTGACCGGAGGAGATATACAGCGGCTTGACGCCGGGACGGGTCCGCAGCGCCGCGCCGATGATGTCGCCGCCGGCGCATAACGGCGTCCAAGCCCCGCGCTGGTCGGGCGGTTCTCGGCTGGTTCCGTGCAACCGCGTCTTCGCCACGCCGATGCTGGGCAGATCCACCAGCAACCCCAAATGGCTGGCGATGCCCAAGCGGCGCGGGTGGGCGATGCCCTGACCGTCGCACAGCAACAAATCTGGCGGCTCCGGCAATTGCGCCAGCGCGTCCAGCACCGCCGGCAATTCGCGAAACGACAGCAGGCCGGGGATGTAGGGAAATTCGGTCGGGCGGCGGGCGATGGCGGTTTCCAGCAACGTCAGTTC
>DJIW01000132.1:26832-28050 GCA_002433805.1 Competibacteraceae bacterium UBA6584
CCCGCCCCTCGCCCCCCCCCCCCCCCGCGGGGGGGGCCGCCGCGCCGCCGCCCGCAACCCCGACATGAATTCCCCCCCCCCGCCGCCCCGGCCCCAGCCGGTCGCCCGCCGCCACCCGCCCGCAAAGCTCCCGCTGCAAGGCCATCGCCTCGGCGGGACTGAGCGTCCAGGAGTGCTCCAGCAGAGTCTTCAAACGGCGCTGGATTTAAAGCTGATCCCAACGCCGCCGCCGTTGCCAGGACATCCGGGGGATGAACAGGCCGAGCAACAAACCGCCCAACGCGACGCCGCCGCCGGCCAGGAACCACTGGCGGGCGGCCTGATTTTGCAGGCTTTCATTTTCCAGCGCGAACTGGCGCTGCTGTTCGCGCGCCACGGTCACCGCCTGTTGTAATTCGCGGTTTTCCTGTTCGATGGCCAGCGTTTGCGAGGCGCTCTTTCGAACCGCCGTCAAATCTCCACTACAGCGGTTTAAGCTATCGCGGGTCGCGCTCAACGCCTTGGCGTCCTCGCGCAGGGTGCGGGTTTCGTTTTCAAAACCGGCGATGCGCGTTTCAAGCTGCGCGACGCGCTCGCGCGGGATCGGTTGATCCATCAAATAACGGCTCAGGATCCAGCCGACGACCCCTTCGGGTGTTCTTACCCGGCTGTAACCCTTGCCGTCGGATTCCAACACCTCTAACGGCGTTCCTCCCGGCACCATTTTGGCGATCCTAAATTCCAGGGAAGGACCTTTTTGAATCGGCACCGGCAAGGCATCAGTCGCATAGCGCGTTTCCGCGTGCGAAAAACCGGCTTGAAGGGCAAACGCCCAGGACAGCAGCCAGAGCAGCCGGCGTTTCACCAGCGGACTCCGCCCGGCGGGCGGCGGGCTGGAAACGCCAAGCGTTCGCTCCGGCGCGGTTGGAAAAATGAACATCGATAGGACCTTTATAAAAACGATCTTCATGGAGCATGGGTTGTGCCGCTATTCTTTAAATAGCCACTAAAATCTTCTAGTTAATAAAGTCACTTAGCAACTAAAAACCCGATCTGGCGAGAAACCGCATCCGCCCGTCGCACCGCTCGGCCGAAGCTTCGGCGGCGATATCGGGCCACGAGAATAACCGGCCGCGCGGTGCGGCTTCAAGCGCGAGGGTCTGCCAGCGCGGGTTGCGGCCGCAAAACTGATCGCGTCTTTGCGAAATTCTGCACGGCGAACGAGACTTTAAGGCGGCT
>DJIW01000035.1 GCA_002433805.1 Competibacteraceae bacterium UBA6584
GGTCCAGCTTCGCCAATACCGACCCAACCGCCGGCACGGTTATTCCCCAAGCCGCAGCGATTCAAGACAACATCTTCGGAACCGGCAACGGCATACCACCGACTTCGGGGGTCAATATCGTTTACGACGATGCGTCAGACGGCCCGATGCTGGATCTTTTGGCGCGGTCGCCTTCCACCGGCTCGGCCGACTTTGCGCTCGACGGCGCGATTTGTCACCGCAATCTCGTCGAAGGGCTCGACATCGTAACGGGCCAGCCGTTGACCGGAGAGATGCGCGCCGCTTCAGAACGGGTCCGGCAAGGCATTCAAGCGGTGCGACTGCGCGGCAATCTTCGGGATAAACCCGCCATCATCGTTCACGGCCGAGCCGACGCTCTGGTTCCCGTCAATCACACTTCCCGCCCCTACTACGCGATCGCCGGACAATCCTCCGGCGGATTGAACCTTCGTTATATCGAAGTCACCAACGCCCAGCATTTTGACGCCTTTCTGTCGCTTCCCGGCTACGACACTCGCTATGTCCCCTTACATGTCTATCTCAATCAAGCGCTCGATTGGATGTACGAACATCTGACCGCCGACAAACCGCTGCCACCCTCGCAGGTTGTGCATACCACGCCGCGCGGCGGCGCTGCGGGCAGCGCACCTGCACTTACGGCGGTAAATGTACCGACAATACTGGAAACACCCACACAAACCGATAGCATTTACTTTTTCCTAGGGCCGATCCACGTTGTTCCTCCAGACTATAAACGGCCTCTGTTTATTCCTGATTGAACTCAGTAAAGCAAAAACAGTCATTTTAGGGGAGCCGGCCTCCGGTCGGCTCCCGCCGTCCGAAGCGGATCAGCCTTCGCCTCGCTCGTTCATTCCCAACTTATTGGGAATTCCGGCGATCTTAAGCTGATGAGTGGTTATCGCGCGGTAGTCTCCAATCCTTTTGAACGCTTAGCCGTCCTAGCCTTACTCGTAAATTCCAGGCAAACTATTGTTATTCAAAACTGACGTTTGGAGTTTAAACCCTCTCATGCCGAGTCAATTCCTGAACCGCCTCCACTGGTTGTTGCTGGGGGGAATCGTCACCAGCGCCGCGCAAGCCACTGTGTTTCCGTTGCCCTCCTCCGACAACGATGTCATCGGAGAGGTCAAGGTCGTGCACGCTCAAAGGGAGGAAACGTTGCTTGATATCGCCCGAGCCCACAGCTTGGGTTACGACGAGATGGTCCATGCCAATCCGGGCGTGGACCGTTGGGCGCCGGGCGAAAAAACTCCAATCGTGCTGCCGACCCGCTACATCCTGCCGGATACGCCGCGTGAGGGCATCGTGCTCAACATCGCCGAAATGCGCGTCTATTACTATCCGGCAGCCAGCGCCGGCGGCGAGCGGGTAGTCCATACCTATCCGGTCAGCATCGGCCGCATGGACTGGAAAACGCCGATGGGTTTGACCAAGGTAATCGCCAAGGATGTCGATCCGGCGTGGCGGCCACCGGCGTCGATCAAGGCCGAACACGCCGCTGAAGGCGATATCTTGCCGGATGTGGTGCCGGGCGGTCCGGACAATCCCTTGGGCCGCTTCGCGATGCGGCTGGGGGTGCCGGGTTACCTGATTCACGGCACCAACAAACCTTTCGGCATCGGCATGCGGGTGACCCACGGCTGCGTGCGGATGTACCCAGAAGACATCGAACATTTGTTCGGAATGGTCCCGATCGGTACGCCGGTGCGGTTGATCGACCAACCGGTAAAAGTCGGCCGGCTCAACGGCGAATGGCTGGTTGAGGCGCACGAACCGCTAGAGGAAGATAACCTGCCGATGAAGGTGACGCTGGAACAAGCCAATCAGGCAGTGATCGCCAAGGTCGGCGCCGAGATGCCAGGCGTCAATCCGCGTGCCCTGCAAGCCGCCGTGGAAACTGTCAGCGGCATGCCGGTGTCCATTTCTGACGAACCCGGCGCGGCTTCCACCGGATCGCTCGCCCATGTAGCGCCGAGGCCGGCTCCAATCCCATCGCCCGCTCCAAGTCCCTTAGCCGAACCGAGACCGACGCCGGCTCCGCTGGCCGAACCCAGACCGACGCCGGCTCCGGCTCCGCTGGCCGAACCGAGATCGACGCCGGCTCCGCTGGCTGGACCCGCGCCAAGACCGGCTCCTGTCGATTCGCCCGCTGTCAACCGCGATCCGATTCCCTATCCGACACCCGATCAATACACGCCGCCACCCGCTCCCGTGGGCTCGGCCGTGCCGGATTACTCACCGGCCAACCGACCTCCGCACCCTTACGCCTCATCCACTTATGGCGCCACGGCGGCCCCGCCAGCCGCTTATCGTCCGGCCCCCGTCGCGCCGCCACGCTACACGCCGCCGAGTTACGGCAGCAGCGCCACAGCCGTTTATCAGGAGCCCCCTTATCGTCATCCGGTCACCGCGCCCACCGCGCCGCCCTCCATGCCGGTCGACACTCCCGCATACCGCTCGGCGCCAGTCACGGCCCCACCCGGCTATACCCGTCATCCTGGAGCGGCAAACTATCCCCAGGAACCGCCCTATTCGTATGCGCCGTCCGCAGAGGCCACCGTCCCCCCCGCCGATTATCGTCCGGTCCCGCAGGGAAGCTCCATCCCCTATCCGCGACCTGTCACACCGACAACGCGGCCTTAAACGAGTTCGGTCGTGCGCCGACTTCAGCTGGCTAGTCAGTTGTAACTGGGCAACAAAAAAACCCCGCGTCTGTGCGGGGTTTTTTATCAACGTAACGATTCGATTTATTTATACATCGACTTCTTGAACATGCGATTGATCTTTTCTTCGGTCGCCATGCTGATGGATTTGGCTTCGTTGGCGGTATCCAACGCATTACGGGCCATGGCTTTGGCTTCGCTGGCGTCGGTTTGGGCTTTTTGAACGTCGCTGGTGCTGGCGCAACCCACAGTCAAGCCGGCAATCAGGGCCAGCGCGGAAACTTTCGTCAGAGCCTTCAGAGACATTTTCAACTCCTAAGTATCATCAAAACAAAACTAAAGTGTCGAACACGCATTTGTTGCCACGACACAACCATATTGTTCCACCAAAACAAAAGCGATTATATAACGGAAACTTGAACTGGAAACAATTTAAATCACCAAGGTCAGCGAATTTCCACCCGCATCCCGATCTTGACCCACGGCCTGAGCGCGTCGATCTGTGAATTATCCAAGGCCACGCAACCGCTGGTCCAATTGATGCCGGCCTGGTGCACGCCGGGATTTCCGTGCCCGATTCCGTGAATGCCGATCTGGCCTCCCAGAGGAGTATCCTGAGGCGGCGTATAACCGCCCGTCCACGCCTGGCGGATACGCTCGTAGGTCAGCGCGTCGATCTGATGCGATCTCAGGGCGCGGTTGGCGTAATCGAGATTGGGATAATCCAAGCCGATGAAGCGCTTGAACCGACTGTTGTCGTTGATCCAGCCGACCCGAAATACTCCGAGGGGCGTCTTATTGTCGCCGCGTCGGGATTTGACGCCGACGCCGCTGCTGCCCAAGGCGATCTGGGAAAACGTTTTGACCGGCTTGTTTCCCTCCATCAGAATCAGCACATCCTTTCGGGTATCCACCAACAACCAAGGCTGGGCCGAGCCAGGCCCGAAACCCGTCAGTTCGCCCGGAGGCCCTTGCGAGTCGCCCGTGGTCGAACAGCCGCCGATCAACCAGACCAAAATGCCGATGCACGCTATCTTCGCACTCAAAACCCGCATACCGTCTTTGACCCTCTTCACCCTTCGAGCGCAATGTTATAAAGCAGCGCCCAATCGGACGCAAGTAGCGAGCGTTCGCTCCGGCGGCGCGCTCGACGTCTTGCCTCATCTTGCCGTGACCTGCCTTTAAAATCGCGGCTCCACTTCCACGGGGCTGAGCAACGAGTTGCCGATAAAGCAGTTTTCCTCGGCTTTACGGTGGAGTTCCCGAACGGCCGCCAGATCTGGAATGTTATCGCCACTGAATACCACTTTGGGACGCAAGGTCAAGCGGCTGACCATTATTTTGCCCTTGTCGTTTTTGCCGAGTTCGGCCAACGGCTCATCCTCGTAACTGTCCACCACCAGTTTCTTGAGAGCGGCGATGGTCAGGAAGGTCAACATATGGCAGCTCGACAAGGCGGCCAACAGCGCCTCCTCGGGGTTGCTCTTGTTAGGATCGCCGGAATAATCCGGCGCGGCCGAACCGTTGACCGTTTGAGCGCCGGCCAAGCGCCAGACGTGGCTCCGGTCGAAGGTTTTATGATCGAAATCCGGCGTCGCGCGCCGCCACGTGAGCTCGATGGAGAAGTTTGACATCAGACAACCTCCCGAAACGATCTTTGGGGCCTTGCCTTCAACGTCCCACAGTGAAGGTCGTGACCGGAACCAATGAATTAGGCCGCACGGCCCCCTTGAAGACCGACTCTTGCCGGCCCCGGCCTAACCGTACCTGGAAAGGCATTTCCTGAAGTTGCTCTTCATCTTTGCGCGGTATGTAGCGCACCAAGATCTGATACACGCCCGCCCCGGCCTTTCCAGCAGGCCAAAACGCATTTTCCATGGGCCGGTCGCTCAGCTTGTCACGCGCGGTATTGGCGTCCACATCCAGCGTGCCGTCGCACTCAGTCGGATTGCGAAAATCCAGCTGCTGGCCGGACGGACAGCGCACCACTAAATCGAGGTCGCCTCGGCTGTTCCATAGCAAGGTCACGGTAATTTCGCCGCTGGTTGCGCCCGACTCGGACATCCGGCTGGCAAATTCCCGACGCTCCTCGGCCGTCGGCTCGACCTTGACGGGCGGGTGGGCCGCCAGCTCGCGCTGCAAGGATTCCACGACTGCTGGATCGCGCTCGCTTAAGGTCTGCTCCAGGTTTTTTCCAGACGCGGGCGTTCGCTGCAACGGCGGAACCGATCCCGACGCGGATGCGGCGGACGAGCGGCTCGACGAAGAGTGGCTGCTTTCAAGCGTCGGTGGCTGAACGCCGGCGGTGGTTCCCGCGTCGTCCGCCGTTCGCGGTTCGACGCCTCCTGTCGGTACCGAGACATTCTCCGGCGTCGCCGAGGAGGTCGAGGAGGACGCTTCGCCGCCCTTCGAAGCCGTTATCGTCGCGGAAGCGGAACCGCCCGCAGGCGGTCCAGGCGGCGTCGAGAACGAAGGCCCGCTCGCCGGCGGACCCGACGCCACGGGAGGCGTGGGGGTTGGCTCCACCCGTTCGGCCGTCGGTGGAACAACAGCGCCCGCGCCGCCCGTCTCGACGGGCGTCGAAACGGAAGGCGATCCCAGTCGGTCGCTATCGCCGGTAGCGGACATCCGGCTCCATAACCAATAACCCGCCAGCAACAGCAGCAACAGCAGCAGCAACCAACCTATCCAAACCAGGCGGGAACCCATGAAACGATCATTCCACACCGAGGTCGAGCCCGATCCGGAAACGATGGCGGGCGGTTCATCTTCAACCGCTTTCCCGACGGGAGAGCCGACCGTCGATCCTGGCGTGGGCGCGTTTTCGCCTGACGGTGCGCCGGAGCCGACCCCGCCTGACACCGAGTCAGAACCGACGCCCCCGCCAGGATCGGCGACGCCGCGCGCGTCCACCGCGCCAGGGAGAGACGTAGCGTCCGAGGAAACTCGGCGCGCTCTGGCCGATCCTTCCGAAGCAGCCCAGGAGGAGCCATCGACCATGAACCCCCAACCGGTCATCACCGGTTTACCCTCGACCAGAAAAATCTCGGTCGGGGCGGGGGTCGCGAGCACGGCGCTCAGAATGGCCCCCAGTTGCGCCCGCCGCGCATCGTCGGACGCCGCGTAGCGGTCCGCCAACTCCCGACCTTGGCCGAGCAACTCGTCAACTCGCGCGAGCGCCGCTTGACGCTGCTCCTCGGGTAAATCGGCCAATGCGATGGCTTTCTGATCGGAGTTGGTGTCAGCGTACCAATCGATGCGATTCTTGGCGCGATCCACCACCGGTTCGGCCAACAACCACGCCGCGTCCGGTCCCAGTTCGTTGGCGAGCACCGCCTGAATTTGGGGATATAGCCCATGCAAGGGTTGGCCGAACCCTCCGATTTCCCGCAACCCGTCAAAGGTGCCACTGCTCAGGCGTAAGTTTCTATTCATGCGGAGTCTGGTCTCAACAATCGCGGAGCGTACCGCAACACGGTCGGCGGTTAGCGGGTCCCGGTGGAGGCCGCCGGGACAGGAGGACTTGAAGCGGCGGATTGGGTAAATCCGATATCGAAGCTGGCTCCTCCCAAGGTCAATTCGACGCCCTTATGGAGGTTTTGCAAATACAGGGTAACCCCCTTCTCGTTTCGCAACACGGCCCCGCCACCGCCCTGACCCAGGGTAAACGCTCCCTCGGCCGCGTAATAACGGCCGGGAAAATCAGCCAATTCCCGCAAGCGGTACACTTGGCCCTCGGCATCCACTCGGGTAAAGCCCAGGGTCCCGAACTTCACCGACGATACTGAAAATAAATATTGCCGCTCCTTGAAGATCAGCTTGCCCTGCCCTTTGTTGACTCCGACCAGGAAGCCGTAAGCGGTGCTGGTGAATTCCAAGCGGGCGTCGGGCCGCCCGTCCTGGGCTCGCGCCGCGCCCGCGCTTGCGGCCAATGCCCCAACGACAACAACCCATGCCCAGCGCATCTGGATTCTCCTCGCTCGGGTTAACCCATCGGGATCGACGGGTTCGGCTGCTCCCACCGGTTCAGCAAAATTTTCTCCAGCCTGCGCCCGAGATCCGCGTCCAGGTCGCCGCTCGCGCCGCTGCGCGAACAGCTATCCAACGGCCAGGTTCCGACCGTTTCGTCCAGATTGACCTCTTTCCATTTGGGATGTCCGGTCTGGCGCAGCATCCCCAAGTTGGCCCGCAGCGCTTGGCCCAATTTCGACAATTGCAGGCAGCGCCGGGCAAAATAAGGATTTTGCTTGCTGGAAAAATCGAAGCTCATCAACACCGCCTTGACCGCCACGGTCGAGACCTCGCCGCTGAGCCATTCATAGTCGGCCGGACCGATCCGCGCCGGCTGATACTCGCGCAACATCCGCTCGTCGGTCAGCGGCAAAAAGTGCACGTTCGCCAGCAGCGGCGCAAATTCTGGATTGGAGACCAAATTGCCCACCTTGGTGAACAAGGTCACCGGCTTGCCCGCCACATAAAAGGTGGCGTCGGCCTCGCCCTTGAGCACGGCGGTCACGCCCTGAAGCGGCGGCACGTTCAGCAATTGAGCGGGTTTGACGCCGGCGAGCTGCAATAAATTGGTCGCGGTCAGCCAGGTGCCGCTGTCTTGTTCGCCGACCACGACCCGTTTGCCCTGCAAGTCGTTAAACGAGACGATATTCTTGTTGGCCAGCACATGCACTTCTTCGTTGTAGAACGGAAAAATCAGCCGCAGCCGACTGGCGACCCGCCGCATGTCCGCATTCTCCGAGCGGCTGAGAAACCCCAGGACATCGGACTGCACGATGCCGAAAGTCGCGTTTTCCTTGCTGTTGATCCGCCGGATGTTGTCGATGGAACCCTTGGAATCCTTGACCGCGATCTCCAACCCCACATTTTTGGCGACCCCAGCGATGTCGTTACCGAATTTGATATAGGTGCCGGTCTGGGAGCCGGTCACCATGCCGAGCTGTTTGGCGTCGGGCTCCTCGGCGCGCGCCGGTGTCAAAACGCACCACGCGAACACTAGTAAACTGCTGATCAGCAAGCGATTCATCAACATATCCCTCGTATGGCCTCACAATGAGGCAATTAACCATGCGTTCGCGCCGACCGCCAGCCTCTTCAGGGCGACGGCTTTTGACGGCGCAACCTTTGCTCAAGTTCCTGTACAGTCGGGTCAAACTGCGATTTCAGTTCTTCCTCCAGATCGCGGCTGCCCCCCGAGGGCGAGTGTGGCTCGCGCGGCGCTGGAGCGATTCGCGTGGGCGGCGCGACAGTCGGAGTTGGATCTGGGGGAGGCGGCGCGGTCGGCGTGACCAGTTTGGGTTCCGGCGCGGGCTTGGGTTCCGGCGCGGGCGCCGGCTCCGGCGCGGGCCTGGGTTCCGGAGCCGTCCGAGGTTCCGGCGCGGGCCGCGCTAGCGTGTCGGATGCCCGAGGACCGGCGGGAACGGGTGGTAAATCCGAGCTCGGTCGCGGTCCCGCCGGCGCGGGCGAAGGGGTCGGACGTTCGGCTTGACCGGCGGGCGTGGGCTTGGCGGCTGGCTGGCTGAACCACCACCACGCCGCGCCCGCCAGCGCCGCCACGGCCGCCAGGCCCAATAACGCGGCGAACAAACCCGAACGTCCGCGTTCGGTTGGCGCCGTGCTTCCCGCGCCGGTCGCGGCGCGCGGTTCGGGTTCCAGCCGCGAGCGTTCCGCCGGCGCGGGCGAACGCGCGGGCGTCTCGCTAGAGAGCGGCGGGGGTAATGGCGGCGCGCGTCCCCCCGCATCACTCGCGGTCTTGGCCGCGTCGGAGGCCGCGCGCGCTCGGTTCACCGCCACGCGGGTCCGGTCGTCGTCATCGTCCGCGGCGGCGTCGATCTTGGGAATCGCCACATCGGGTAGGGCGACATCGGGATTTTTGATCTCTGGCGTTGCCGGCGCGGCGCGCGGCGCGGGCGCGGGATTGACCCGAGTGCCGCCGACCACTTTCCGCTCGGCGCTGGCGCTGCCCTCTTCGAGTTCCAGTTGCAACGGCCAGGCGAAAGTAGCGGTGGCGACGCCGTTCAAACCCTGGCCGCGCACCGCCAATTGATACGGCATGTTCTCCAGTTGAAACACCTGATCGGGATGGATGACGAACTTGAGCGCGTCGCCGCTGTACCAGGCTTCCTCGGGTTGCAGCCAGCATTCCGCGCCCTGCCAGCCGTCGGTCCCCAGATGGTTGGCGGAGAAACCGTGGCGGCTCAATGCGAACTCAAAGGTCTCCAGACCGCGCGCCAATCCATCGAGCGTAATAATGGCATGTCCTAGAGGACGAGCAGGATCTTCCGATACCCGAACCGAAAGCGCGGCCATCAACATTCTCCACGGTTTGACAATTGACCCTTAATCATAAACCCGCGCCGGCGACGCGGCGCGATCAAACAGCCGCTCGCAAGCGCGTCAGCAGCTCGCCCAAGCGACGGTTGGCCGCCAGGTCCACGTCCTTACCGTCGCGGTTGCGCGCGTTGCGCTCCACCAGATCGAGAAAGGCTCGAATCCAGTCGGTATAGTAATCCTGATCGTAGCTGGATTGTCGTTCGGACAGTTGCGGCCCGCCCTTGGGCAACGCGCGCGGTGGGAACACCGGCCGGGGGCCGCTTTCCAAGGGCAGCATCGGGCGCTGCTCCAGCGCCAGCGCATCATAGCCCAGAAACGCCACGTAGCCGTTGAGCAGGTTGGCGGTCAACCGCGCCGGCAGCGCCACGATCTGCTCGAATTTCATCCGAAATCCCGTCACTTGCCGGACCAGGGTCTCGATGCGATCCTCCAGCTTCAGCCGCTGCGCGCCGTCGATCAATTCCTTCACAAAATCGGCCATGTGAGTTTCCGGAACCCGATAGTATTCGCAAAGCGTTTTATTACCGCCCAAATCCTGCAAGTCCCGCATCCACTCCGCCACCGCCTCGCGGGCGAACAAGGCCGCGTCGTCCTTGCGCGGCGCGTCCGCCGCGCCCGTCGATCCGCCCAAGCCGAGCAGCGCCTTCATTTGCCCGGTGTTGACCGCCGTGCCGATGGTCGGCGCGCTGGCGGCTTGCGCCTCGTCCGGCAAGCGCGTTTCGATGCGGTAATAGATGCCCTCAAGCTCGTCGCCGTCGGCTTGAAGCGCCCGCAGCAGCTCGCCGAAACGCTGTTCGCCAGCGCAGTCGATCAGCTTGCCGGCGACTTGCTGGGCCGCCGCCCGGCGCTTTTCCAACTCCTGCTCCGGATTGTCGCTGACGTAGTAATGGCTCATCCGCTCCAGCATCTGCTCGCGCAACCGCGTCACCTGCCCGGCCAGTTGCCGGTGCTTGAGTTCGGGATTGCACAGCGGCCGCAGGTGCTCGGCCAGGTAGCTGATGCCGCCGTCGTTGAGGGCGAAGCCGGCTTCCCAGGCCCGTTCGGGATCCTGGAAATGGGCGCTGGCCACCGAGTCTTTCAGGAAGGCCTCCTTGAACGTCGCGATCCGCTTGCGCTCGCCGGGCCGCACCCCGAGTTCCCGGCCTTCCTCGTCGTAGTCGAAGATGTTCTTGGCCTTGAAATTGGGGTTGCGCAGCCAAAAGGTGTTGCGGAACACGCCCTCGGTATCCCACTGGCGCGGCCAGTCGTGCTGCTTGCCGAAAAAGTTCAGCAGCGAGCTTTCCAGCCGGGTGATCCACCGGGTTTCCGGCGAGCGCTCGCCGGCCTTTTCCTCGAATTCCATGTCGAATTTGGTCAGCACCAAAAACAGCGCGGTCGGCTGTTGCGAGCGCTGTTCCGGCGTGCTGCCGTGGGTGCTGGCGATCCACTCGTACACCATGTCCGGCAGGGTTTTGACTTCTTGATTGCTGGGACCGATGCACAGCAACATGCTGGTCAGTTCCTGTTCGGCGCAATAGCGTTCGAACAAATACGCGACCTTGCCGCGCAAAAACAGGCTGCGCAAGGCGTCGCCGGTTTCCAGAAAGGCCGGCAAATCCTTAATCAGCTCGCGGGAGCGCGCGCCGGGGAAATCCAACAAATCGGTATGCTGGAAGAAATCCCAGGGCTGCTCGCTGATCGCGATCCGCAGTTCGGCGACCAAGGCGGCCGCTTCGTTGCGCGGCAGGCTCACCCGCGCGCCGTCGGCTCCGATCAGGGTCACGGTTTGCCCGCCGCCCGAACCCAAACCGTTCAAGGTCTGCACGTCGATGATGCTTTGCTCGCGCGGCAGCAGCGCTTCCAGCCCGGCGTGGGCGTCGCCGGCGAAATTCAAGCCCTTCAAGCCCGCGTACAAGCGCAGGTAAAGGCGGCTGAACGCCTCGACGCCGCCCCAGATCACCCCGAACAGCTTGGCGCGGTCCTCGATGGCCAAGCGGGGAGCGAGTTGCGCCGCCTGCTCCCAATAGCCGTGCCGCAGCAGACGCACCCGCTCTTGGCCCTTAAAATACCGCTCGAAATAGGTTTGCAGGTCGAACACGTCCTCGGCGGTCAGCGGATCGACCGGCTGGGGCTGCGCCGCCGGAGCCAGCTTGTCCACCCACTCGGTCAACTGCGCCTGCGTCAGCACGTCCTCCTCGCTGTGATCGCAGTCGGCGTAATAGGTGTTGCCGAGAATCTTGACCAGATCGGTCTGGGTCAGCAACCGCATTTGCACCGGCGCTTCGGGCGTCGCGCCCGGCGTCGGCTGCACGGTGAAGCGCGTGACCAACCCGGTGGATTCGCGGCCGCCTTCCGGGTTGATGTCGCGGATGAAATCGATTTTCTTGCCGGCGAAATCGGCCAGCAGCGGCGCGGTCCCCTTGCGGGCCAGCGCCGAAATCAAATACGACTTACCCGATTGGCTGGGCCCGAACACGCCGGCGCACATCGGCCGCCGCACCGCCTGTTCCAGACGGCGGCTTTGGGTGGCAAAGCGGCGGAATTCCTTGATCAGTCCAGCTTTTTCCTGGGCGACCCGCTCGGAATTGTCATCGAGCCAGCTCAGGAATTCGGAACCGACCTGCTCCAGATCGCGGCAGGCTTGGCTGAGGGCGGCGTCAGTGGCGGTCATAGGGGCTTCGCTGGCCATGAATGGCGGCTGTTGGCGATGGATGGCGCGTTCAATCGTCTATTGTAGCGCAGGCGAAGGACTCGTCGGGGTGCGGTTCCAACCAGTTCGCGACAAACTCCTGTTCCGACAGCGGCGAGCTGAAATAATATCCCTGGCCGTTGCGACAACCCTCTTGCAGCAAGAACCGCACTTGCTCGATCGATTCCACCCCCTCGGCGACCACATTGAGGTCCAGGCTTCCCGCCAAGGCGATGATGGTGCGGATGATGGCTTCGTTGCTGGCGTCGCGGCCGATGTCCATCACGAAGGATTTGTCGATTTTGAGCGTTTGCAACGGCAGCCGCTTTAAATAAGCCAGCGACGAATAACCGGTTCCGAAATCGTCCACCGACAGCGGCACCCCGAGCGCGCGCAGCTCCTGGACGAAGCGGATCGCCTCGTCGCCCTTGGCGATGAAGGATTCGGTGATTTCCATTTCCAGACACTCGGCCGGCAGCCCGGTTTCAGCCAAAATGCTCGACACCAGATCGATCATGTTGCCCCGTTCGAGCTGTTTGATCGACAGGTTGACGGAAATGCGCGGCAGGTCGCGGCCCGAGGCGCGCCAAGCGCTCATCTTGGCGCAGGCTTCCCGCAACACCCATTCCCCCAGCGAGCTGATGAAACCGGTTTCCTCGGCCAGCGGCACGAACGCCGAAGGCGAAATCAAGCCGAGTTCGGGATGACGCCAGCGGACCAGCGCTTCGGCCCCGACCAGCGCGCCGCTGGCCAAATCCACCTTCGGCTGAAAATAAATCAGCAGCTCGCTGTTGCGAATCGAACGGCGCAGCGCGGCCTCCAACCGCAAGCGTTCGGCTCCGGATTCGGTCATTTCGGGTGAGTAACACGAATAGCCGTTCCGTCCCTTGGCCTTGGCGCGGTACATCGCCGCGTCCGCGTTCTTGACCAGCTCGCGCACATCTTGACCGTCGGCGGGATAAAAGCTGATGCCGATGCTGGAGGAAATATGAATTTCATGTTCGGCCAACAGGACCGGCCGCTTGAAGACTTCCAGCAATTTCTGCGCGACCAACACGGCGTCCGAGCTTTCACGAATATCCTCGACCAGCAACGCGAATTCGTCGCCCCCCAAGCGGGCCAAGGTATCGCTGGCGCGAATTACCCGCTGGAATTTCCGGGCCACGTTCTGCAACAACTGGTCGCCGAACTGATGGCCCAGCGTGTCGTTGACCTGTTTGAACCGATCCAGATCGATGAACATGACCGCCAGTTGTCCTTGATCCCGCATCGCCCGTTCCAGGGCGTGGGTCAAGCGGTCGTTGAACAACACCCGGTTCGGCAAGCCGGTCAGCGGATCGTGGTGGGCGAGGAAGGACAGCTGGCGCTCGGCTTGCTTCTGCGCCGAAATATCGGAAAACACGCCCACGTAGTGGCTGATCCGGTTCTCGTCATCCCGCACCGCGCTGACCGATAGCAACTCCGGATAGACCTCTCCGTCCTTGCGGCGGTTCCAGATCTCGCCGCGCCACTTGCCCTCGCGTTGGATGATCGACCACAGCTCGCCATAAAATTCCGGAGGCTGGCGGTCGGAACTGAGCATCTTTGGATTTTTGCCGATGACTTCCGCTTCCGTATAACCGGTAATCTCGCTGAACGCCCGATTGATGGCCATGATGGTCTGGTTAGAATCGGTAATGATGATCCCTTCCGTCGTGCTTTCGAACACGCTGGCCGCCAGCTGCAAGCGTTCTTTCGCGCGTTTCTCGGCGGTCAGATCGGCGCAGATGCAAACCGTGCCTCCGTGGGGATTGGCGGGGTCTAGCGCCTTGCCGTGCAGATAGCCCCAGAACCGCCCGCCGTCCTTGCGCTTGAACCAAATCTCCTCCACATAGGTTTCGCCGCTCGCCAGAGCGGCCCAGATCCGTTCGCCGATCCCCTCGTACCCTTCCCGGCTCATATATAAAATTTCGGTGCTCCGACCGAGCATCTCACCCTCGGCGTAGCCGAACAATTGCTCGAAGCGGCGGTTGCATTGCACGATTACGCGCTTTTCAACCAGCACGATGCCGATCAGAGCGTTGTCGAGCAGCGCCGCCTGCTGGGCCAACAAGGCTTGCAAGCGCGTTTCATCTCGCTTGCGCTGGGTGATGTCGCGCGCGACCGACAGCACGACCCGGCCCTCGGCGAGCGTGATGTTACTCGTCGTCACCTCAACTTCAACGACCGAACCGTCGACCCGCAAATACCGTTGTTCCACGGGCGGCAGCACCATCGGCTCCTTGGCCCCTTCCGCCTTTTCCATGCGCGCCCTGACCATCTCGTGAAAATCCGGATGGACCAACAGCGTCCAGGGCCGGCCGAGCAGTTGGCCGGGCTCTTTCGCGCCCAACAGGCGCAACGCGGAACGGTTGACCATGGCCATGCGACCGTCGCGATGGGTGAAAATCGCCTCCGGCGATAGCTCCAATACCGCCCGATAGCGTTCCTCGCTCTGCATCAAGGCGGTGCTGACCTGCTGGCAATTTTCGATATCGCGAACCAGTCCGTTGAATCCTTCGATCAATTCGCCGACCTCGTCGCGGACGGTCACCGGCAAGGCCGCCAGCGCCCGTTGGCCGACCGTCATTTCGCGCAGCGCCGAACTCGCTTTCCGCAACGGTTTTAACCAATGTCCGACCAGCGCCGCCGCCAGCCAAGGCAAGATCACGGACAAGACCAAGGCCGCGGCCAAGAGGGTGTGCCGCAGCGCGATCATCGGCGCGAACGCGGCCTCGACCGGCAAGGCGACGGCCGCGATCCAGCCAGTCGACGCCATGCGCCGGCCAGAAACTAATTCTTCGATCCCGCGCGAATTGGTGGCGATCCCCGATCCTTCATGCCCTTCCCGGTAACGATCAAACAGCGGATTGCCACCCCGGTCGGCGTCGGTCACCGCCACGAAGCCGGCGCTGCTGGGATCGATGATCGACACTTCGCTGGAACCACCTTTATAGGTCGCGATCACTTCGCTGATGTAATTCGCGCTGTCGAGATAGGTCAGCCCGATCAGCACGCCCGCGATTTGGTCGGTGGCGTCGATGATCGGCGCGCTCATCGCGACCAGAGGACGCCCGGTCAGCTTGCCCGACCTCGGATTCCCGATAGCCGGCTTGCGCTGTTGCAACAGGGCGGAGAATTCCTCGTAGTGAGCAAAATTCAAACCGCGACGGCCCGTCATTCGAGGCGCGTCGACGATGCAAACGCCACCGGCGTCCAACAGGAAAAATCCGCCGTTGAACAAAGCGCCGACCGTCAGATTGTCGTGCAATAGCGCGTCGGCCTGACGGGAATCTTGGATCAGACCGCGTTCGCCGAAGAGCGTGGCCAAGTCTTCCAGCGCCCGGAGGCGCAGGCGGACTTGCTGGTCGATGCTGGCCGCGATGACTGAAGCAGCCGAATATTGCTGAGCGGAGAGCAACTGTTCCAGATCGTTCTTGAGGGCAACATTGAAATAGCCCACCAGACCCCAAATCACGGAAAGCAGCGCTGCAAGCACAAAAAGCGGGAACTTAATCGTCAGATGAGAGAGCCTCTGGTACACGCCGCCTAGCCCCCTTACTCCAAAGGCTGGGTATCGAAGCCCTTGAGATGAGCGGATGAATTAAAAATAGAGCAGGATAGTCATTATAACTTAGTTCATTGTAGTAAATTAAACAACGCTTAGCCCTAACCGAGCAGCGCGCTGGCCAGGACTGCAACGATCAAGCTTACAACCGCCAGCGCGACCGCCAGCCACCGTCTCCGGCGCTGGCGCGCCTCCCGATCCACGATCTTGCCGATCAGCGGCGCGCCGTCTGGCCCCAGCGCGACCCAGGGGCTATCCGGCGCGAGCGCCCGGCAATGCAGCCGGACCTCGATTTCGCCGGATGGCGGCGAACTCCAGCGAAACGCCGGATTGATCAGCGCGTGCGCGGGCGCCGACGCCGGTTGCGCCGTCGCGAGCCGCAACGCCGCCAACAGGCCCATGCCGTCGCCCCGGCCGAGGGGCGTCAACCGCGCGCTTTGCGGCGCGCAATCTCGCAACAGTTGATCGGCTTCGTTCAATCCGCGCGACAGCCAGCGGTCCAAGAACCACATGATGCCCCCCAGTGACGCCACCACCGGCAACATCAGGAAACCGACCAACCCCAACAGCAGCAGATTGCCGGCGTCTCGACTGGTAAACGCCGCCACCATGAGAAACATCAAAAGCCCCGCCACGGCGAGGAACAGCAACAAACCGAGCGAACGCAGCCGCCGCCGGTGGGTTACGGCCAATTTTTGCAAGGCGGGATGCAAGGTGGTTTGCGACATAGTAAAGGTGCTTGAGCCTTATCGGGACGATCAGCGGCGCGGCGTCTCGCCGGCGCGGGCTGAAATGGAGAAGACGCCAGTATCCAGCCAATAACCGGATTCGTCCTTTAGCGTCTGTAATTTCAGCAACACCACGCCGTTGGGCTGCTGGTTGCCGCCGGCGTCCGCCACCGCGATCACCTTGAAATCGAGATCGACGCTTTCGTCGGTGGAGCGCTCCAGGGTGACCTTGAGGGGCAGGGCCTTGGTGCGGGCGTCTTGGGGATGGGCGAAAGTCACCCGGTACAGCGGCGTGGCCGGCCAGCGTTCGACCCCCAGTTGCCGGAAGCCCAGAAATACCGGCGCGTAAAAATCGAAGGTCGCCTCCGGCAGCCGGGTCTTGCGGTCTTCCAGTTCCAGATTGGAAAACAGGATGTTTTCTGACTTCAGCCGGCCGGTTTGCTCCAGCACGCCGACGAAGCGGGCGGTGGATTTCATCCCCAGTTCCCGGCTGCGCAAATTGAATTTGTACAACTGCCCTTCCGACAGCGCGCAAACCATCGCGCCGACCGCCGCCGTGGTCTTGGGATCGGTCAGCCGGCCGCTGACCGCGCGGAACGGATACCAGTCCCCGACCCGATAGGCGTGCAGGCTGACGATCCGATCCGGGGGCGCGGGCAGTTTCGCCAGAATCGCCGCCCGCACCGCCGGCAAGCGGCACGGCCGTCCGGAAATCAACAGGTAGTCGCAATCGTAAAGATGCACCACCTCGCACAGATCGCTCAGCACCTGACCGAGGATGCGGCGCACCGTGGTGTCCAGCGCCAGCATGGTGGTGGAAAACGCTACCTCGGCCAGTTTGAAGTTCTGGCCGCCGGCGGCGCGCACCGCGTCTTCCAGGAACGCCACCACCTGCTCGTGCGGTCCGGCCCCAGCCGGATAGACATCGGCCAGCCGCAGCGTCACCGCCTCGTTGCCGGCGCTGAGGTCGGTATTTTCGTAGCGGTGCAGCAGCTCCAAGGCCAGCGGCAAGGCCACCTGATTGGCGAACTGCCGGCGCAATGTCCGTTCGCGTTCGGCCTGATCGCCCCGGTTCGCGCCCAGCAAGCGGGCCATCAGTTCCTCCGGGTTGGCCGCGCCGCACTGGCGGACCGCCTCCAGCAGCGCCGGCAGCACGTTGCGCTCGATGATCCCGCACAGCACATCGTCGCCAGCGATGTTGAAGCCTTCGCGAAACTCCTGGGTCGGCTTGAGCGCGGTGCCGCCTTCCAGTTGATAGGTCGCGATGATCAGATTGCTGGTGCCGCCGCCGATGTCGATGCTGGCCAAGCGCAGGCAGGGCAGATCGCCGTAACCTTCGCGCACCCGGCCGAACACCTGGAAGAACAGCGCGGCGTCGCCCTGGAAATTGTGCTTGACCTCGTTGTAGAGAAACACGATCTGGGTGCCGGTGGCCTCGTCCCACTGCAAGAACGGCTCCGGCGCCTGGCTCTCGTCCAGTCCCAGCGCCCGCCAGGTCAGTCGGATCGCGGTGCTCACCCGCCGAGCGAACAGCTTGCGCTCGGCCAGCGGCATGGCGGTCGGCATGGTCAGGATCGCCCGCCGCAACCGGCGCGGCGCTTCGGAATGGACCCGCTCGTAGCGGTTGGCCGGCGAATTGGCCTGGACGAAGGCGTGCAGCATCACCTCGGCGACGAAAAAACTCATCAGCGCGCCGCGCGAGAACAGCGCGGTCACCGCCGGCGGCTCGCCGGGCGCCAGCTCCTCGCCGTCCTCGCGCAGGTGGCCGATGAAGGGACCCGTGGTCACCGGGCCGCTGTCGCCGCCGAAACCGTCGGGACCGGGATTGAAGCGCCAGGGATGATGCCGGGGATCGGTGTCCCACAAATAGCGTTTGGGGCTGGAAAGCCCGGTGTTGCCTTCCGAACCGTGACTGAAATAGGACAGGGCCTGGGCTTCGTAGCCGATCCGGGTGGCGGTCGGCCAAAGAAAGGCGCTGGTGCGGCCGCTGCGGCGGGAGAGTTTTTCATCGCCGAAGCTGCCGCGCGCGAACTCGACCCGGCTGGGAAACGGTTCGTCGTAGACTTGTTCCGGCCGCGACAAATCGCGCAGGGCCAGCCGGTAGCTGTCGTTCATGTCCACCGGATCGTCGCCGCTGGTTTCCATCAAGATGCCGCAGGTGCGCGAATTACCGACATCCAATACCAGATCGACGCTGACCGGCTGGTTGAGCCGGGCGGTCGGGCCGCTGTCGACGAAGGTGAAGCGCAGCCGAGGCGGCTGCACTTGCCGCTGCAGCAGGGTCAGCACGGTCAGCCACGCGGCCTGGGCGTCGGGGCTGGCGCGCAGTTCGGCCTCGTTGACCGGGCGCGGGGCGCGACGGCGCAGCTCGAAAGCGTGGAAGCGGTGGTGCAGCCATTCTCTGACCCACTCTTGCTCCAGAAACCAGCCGGTGTCGGCTTCGTTGTCGCTCAGCGCGAATTCCTCGCCGGACTGCATGTCCAGCGGGCTGGGCGCGAGATAGGGTCGGCCTTCGCGGGTCGGCAACAGTTGGGTGTCGAACGCCAGAGTGACGCGGTGGGTGTGGCCGTCGGCGTCCGGCGCGGGCAGTTCCACCAGCCGCGCCCGCGCCCAGTTGCTGGGCCCTTTGTCGAACAGGTGCCGTCCGTCCGGGCGCGGCTCCCGCACGCGCGGGAACGGCAGCGGAATCCAGGTTTCGTTGAAGATGGCGGCGGCCTTGGCGGCGTTCAGCGTATAAGCGTGTTCCGGCTTGATCGCGCGGCCGTCTCGCGCGACGAACTGACCGCTGGCGTCGTCGGCGTACAGGCAAGTGAGCGCGGCTCGTCCCTCGGTGTCGGTTTCCGCCAGAAACGCGCGCGACACCCGCGTTTCGTTGAGGTTGAAACCGAAATCCAAAAATTGGACGGCGGTGTTGGGAATGAGATTGACGACCGGGCCGAATTTCTTGATTTTTGCCAGCATGAGCCTTGTCCTCCGCAATGGGCTTCATTCTGGCGCAGCGGGGTCACTACAGCAACCTTGCCTACCGCTGGCGGCGCGCAAGCGCGTGCGAAATCGGCCGGCCGCGCCCGTGCAACTGTTGCCGGAGCAGCGCATACAATTCCCCTTGGATCGCGCCGCGACGGTTGGAAGCCGGATTCATGACCATCTTCCCGTACTCGTTCAATTCAACCTTGTAAGGCAAATCCCGCAAAACCGGGTCCGCCAAGAGCTCAGCCCATTCCATCGTTCGCTCCTTGTCAAATCACCGTCTCATAACCTCTCTGACCTCAGGTTTCCGCCGGGCGCATTTCACCGCCCGCAGCTTTTCGTTCGGCCAGTTCCGCCGCTTCCTCGGCGCTGTGGTGAACCTTGCGCGCGAGCAAGGTATAAGCCACCGGCACCACCGACAGCGTCAAGAGCGTTCCCAGCAGCAGCCCGCCGACGATGACCCAGCCGATCTGCTGGCGGCTTTCGGCCCCCGCCCCGACCGCCAAGGCCAGCGGAATCGCGCCGAGGATGGTCGCCAGCGTGGTCATCAGAATCGGGCGCAAGCGCAAGGTCGCCGCCTCCAGCACCGCCGCCTGCCGATCCAGGCCGGTCAAGCGCAACTGGTTGGCGAATTCGACGATCAAAATGCCGTTTTTGGTGATCAGGCCGACCAGCATCACCAAACCGATCTGGCTGTAGACGTTCAGCGTACCGCCGGTCAGGAACAAGGCCAGCAGCGCGCCGGTCACCGCCAGCGGCACGGTCAACATGATGACGAAGGGCGAGACGAAACTTTCAAATTGCGCCGACAGCACCAAATAGATGAACAGCAAGGCCAGCACGAAGGTGACGTACAAGCTGGCCCCGGATTCGCGGAACTCGCGCGACTGGCCGTCCAGCGCGGTTTGGGCGCTATCGCCCAAGGTTTCCCCGACCGTCCGATCCATGAACGCCAGCGCCTCGCCCAAGGTGTAGCCGGGCGCGATGTTGGCGGAGATGACCGCCGCGCGCAGCCGGTTGAAATGATTCAATTCCTTGGGCGCGACGGTTTCCCTGACCTCGACCAGATTGGAAAGCTGCGCCAGTTTCCCGTCGCGGCCCCGGACAAAAATCGCGGTCAGATCGGTCGGCTGTTCGCGGTCTTGTCCCTTGAGCTGCACGATCACATCGTACTGCTGGCCTTCCTGTTTAAAGCGGGTCACCTGCCGCCCGCCCAGCAAGGTTTCCAGGGTCCGGCCGATGTCCTCGACATCCACCCCGACCGCGGCGATCTTGTCGCGCTTGAGCACCACGGACAGCTGCGGCTTGTTCAGGCGCAGATCGGTGTCCATGTTGGTCATGCCCGGATATTGCCGGCCCTTGACCATCACCTGATCCACCATTTTTTGCAATTCGGCGTAGCTGTTGGCCTGAATCACGAACTGCACCGCCGGATTGCGGAAACTCTGGCCGAGCGAGGGCGGGTTGATCGGGAACGCCAGCACCCCCGGCAGACCGCCGAACATCTTCGGGGCGAGCTCCTTGGCGATGTCTTGCTGCTTGCGCCGGCGCTCCTCCCACGGCTTCAAGCGCACGAACGACAGCGCGCTGTTGACCGGATTGGGTTTTTCCAAGCCCGGCGCGACGAAGGAAAAGTAAGAGACGACTTCGGGAACGACCTTGTAAAACTGCTCCAACTGCCGGGCATAGCCGTCGGTGTACGCCAGGGTCGCGCCTTCCGGGGCGACGATGACGCCGATGATGGTGCCGCGATCTTCCAGCGGCGACAGCTCCGACTTAAGGTGTAAAAACAGCCAGACCGCGCCGGCTCCGGTCGCGAAAAACAGCGCCACCACCAGCCAGCGCCAGTCGAGCGCCCAAACCAGCGCGGCGCGATAACCCCGGTTCATGGCCTCGAAAAACCGCTCGCTGGCGAGAAACAGCCAGTTGTGCTTGCGCTCGTGGCGCAGCAGCTTCGAGCACATCATCGGGGTCAGGGTCAGGGCGGTAAAGCCCGACACCAACACCGCCGCCGCCACGGTGAAGGCGAATTCGGTGAACAGCCGGCCGGTGTTGCCGGTCATGAACGCCAGCGGGGTAAACACGGCGGCCAGGGTCACGGTCATCGCCACCACCGCAAAGGCGATTTCCTTGGAGCCATGCAGCGCCGCCTTGAACGGCGGCATCCCCTGCTCGATGTGGCGGTGGATGTTTTCCAGCACCACGATGGCGTCGTCCACCACCAAGCCGATCGCCAACACCAGACCCAACAGAGTCAAGGTGTTGATGGTGAAGCCCAGCGCATAGAGAAAGGCGAAGGAGCCGATCAGCGAAACCGGAATGGTCACGAACGGAATCAGCGTCGCCCGCCAGTTGCGCAGGAACACGAAGATCACCACCACCACCAGCGCCAGCGCCTCGATCATGGTGCGGTAAACGGCCTCGATGGATTTTTCGATGAAGATCGAACCGTCGTAGCCGATTTGGATTTTCATGCCATCCGGCAGGTTAGCGGTGATGCCCGGCAGCAAGGCCCGCACCGATTGCGCCACGCTCAAGGTGTTGGCGGTGGATTGCTTGACCACACCCAACCCGACCGAGGGATTGCCGTTGACCCGCACCGCGTTGCGCTCGTCGGCCGCGCCGACCTCGGCGTATCCGATGTCGCGCAACCGGATCGGATAGCCGTTGGTTTCGCGCAAAATCAGATCGTTGAATTGCTCTGGGGCGCGCAAGTCGGATTCGGTCAGCACGGTGAACTCGCGCTGGCGCGATTCGATCCGGCCCGATGGCAGCTCGATGTTCTGCCGGTTCAGCGCGTTTTCCACATCCTGCGGGGTGAGGCCGTAGGCCGCCATCCGGTCGCGATCCAGCCACAGCCGCATGGCGTAGCGGCGCTCGCCGCCGATGATGACGCTGGCCACCCCCGACAAGGCTTGCAGGCGATCCACGATCACCCGGTCGGCGTAGTCGGTGATCTCCAGCGGGCTGTGCCGTTCGCTGGACAGCGCCAACCACATGATGGCTTGCGCGTCGGCCTCGATTTTGGCCACCACCGGATCCTTGGTCTCGCCCGGCAGTTGGCCCCGCACCCGCGCCACCCGGTCGCGCACGTCGTTGGCGGCGGAATCCACGTCCCGCTCCAGCAGGAATTCGACCGTGATCTGGCTGACTTCCTCGCGGCTGACCGATTTGATGGTGCGGATGCCCTCGATGCCGGCCAGCGAATCCTCCAGCGGTTGGCTGACCTGACTTTCCATGATCTCGGCGCTGGCCCCCGGATAGACGGTGCGCACCGACACCACCGGCGCGTCGATGTTGGGGTATTCCCGCACCGGCAGCCGCAGGAAGGTGATCGCGCCGATCAGGATGATGGCGAGGCTCATCACCGTCGCCAGCACCGGCCGCTTGATCGAGACTTCGGGCAGGAACATGACGCTCAGCCTTTTTGGGCGGGCGGCGGACCGGTGGGCGGGGTTGCTGGCGGCGGCAGCGCCACCGCCGCGCCGTCGCGGATTTTCAATTGACCGTCGGTCACCACCTGATCGCCGGCCTGTAGGCCGTCGAGAATTTCCACCAGACCGGGCCGGCGCAAACCCAGCTTGACCGGCGTCGCCACCGCCTTGCCGTCCACCACCAGATAGACGAACGGGGTTTGACCCAAGGGCACGATGGCTTGCTCCGGCGCGACCAGCGCGTTCTCGCGCCGCTCCAAAATCAGGCTGACCCGCGCGAATAGGCCGGGCCGCAACTTGTTGCCCTTGTTGGGCAGCCGCGCCCGCAACAGCACGGTGCGGGTTTGTTCGTCCAGCGCCGGATCGATGGCGTAGATGCTGCCCTCGAAGCTCTGATCGGGCCAGGCGTCCACCCGGACGGCGAGACTTTGGCCGACCGCCAGCCGCGCCAGATAGGTCTCCGGCACCCGGAAATCCAGCTTCATCGAGCCGAGGCTTTCCAGATTGGCGATGTCGTCGCCGGGCTTTACGTAAGCGCCGGGGCTGACCGAGCGCAATCCCACCGTGCCAGCGAACGGCGCGCGGATCACGGTTTTATCCAGTCGGACTCGATTGAGTTCCTGGGCGGCGCGGGCGGCGTCCAGCTTGGCCTTGGTTTCGTCCAGATGCTGCTGGCTCGCCAGATTCTTGCGCTGCAAATCCTGCAAGCGCTGGTAGCTGCTCGCTTCTAGGCCCGCCTGCGCGGCGCTGCCGGCCAATTGCGCCTTGTATTCGTCCTGATCCAAAGTAATCAGCGGGTCGCCGGCGTTGACTGTCTGGCCTTCCTTGAAATGGATCGCTGTCACCCGGCCCGCGATTTCCGGGCGGATGATTACGGTTTCATCGGCCCGCAAGGTGCCGACCGCCGTCACCTCGACATTGAGGGTTTCGCGGGTCACCGGCGCGGCCTTGACCGGCATCGGCGGCATTTCCGGAGGTTTTTGCTGGGCTAGGCTCGCGCTCGATCCAAGCAGCAGCGCCAGGACAGCGCTGGTGAGCGCGCGTCTTAAGATAAGCATGATCGTCAAGTGACCTCGGTTGTAATGACCCTTCATCCCTGCCACCGAGGTCGATGGTAGCGCATCAGCAGCGTATTTCCACCCTGGCGACGCCGCAGCGCCCAGGATGCTAAAAACGCGCCGCCCGCGAAAGCCCGTTTTCCCTAAAAATTACTTGACCTTCTTGCGGCTCAACCGTTTAGCGTTAGCCACCGCGCGCCGGTGGATCGGGTTGAGCCCCTTTTCAACGATGTCGAGAACCGCATCCCCGGTCTGGCGGGCGGCGGCCTGGGTAACGGACTGCGCGGTAGCGCCCGGTTTCCACAGCGACGCCATCCAGGAAAGCGCCAATTCTTGATGGGCTTGAAACGCTTGCGCGGCCATGGCGTTCCACGATTCGGCAAACGCCGCGACTTTCTCAGCGCCCATGCGCTGGAATTCCTTGCGGTCGCGGGCGGATGGCTTCGCTCCCGCCAGCGCCATCCGGGTCAGGCGATGCGCGATGACTTGCGGAGCTGCGGCGGCCGTTTCAACCGCCTTGCGGGAAACGGAACGGGTCTTGCGAGTGCGGCGCTCGGCCATTGAAACCTCCACTAGAGGGTCAGGAATAACGCTTCAATTCACCGGCCGCTTTCGCCGTCGTCCACCAGGGCGAAACGCGCGCCAACCGCTCTCGGGCGCATCGGTCCATCGCGAAAAAGCGGTTTTGGTCAGCGCCTGAAAAAGCGAGGACGCCTGGCGCGGAGTCGCCGCCCTTGAGGTCGATCACCCCTTAGAGCCTGGTGGGACGCTCGCCGACGGGCCGGGCGGCGGGTCGAGCCGTTTCCGCTGTCGGCGCCGGCGAGAAAATCGACGCCAAGACGGAAGTTTTGGCGAACTCCAAGGCTTGCGAAATCAGCATGGGCCGCACCAGCGCGAGCAACCCTAAAACGAGTGGCGGACGCTCGCCGGACTGTTTATCGCGATCTTTCTTGTCATCATCGTCCGAATCCGAGCGGAACAGCGTTCTCAAAAATTGCGGGCGCGAGACTGCCGAGGGATCGTCGCTAGCAGCCTCGTCCTTGCGCCGTTCGCGCCTTCTCCTTCTACCGCCGCCGGTCAGTTCGCCCACGATGAAGCCCGCGCTAAAGGTCGCCAGCAAAAAACCCGGCGAGGTGATTTCGCGGTGGACCCGCTCGCCCAACAAGGCGCGGCGCTCCACGATCAGTTGCTGGCGAAGCTCAATGCGACGTTCGACGAGATCGATTTCGTCATCCAACGGCAAGGCCTCTAAATCCGAGGCCGATTTGCTCTCCACCGGATCGTTCATCACGATTTCTCCGTACTTTTAAATTCCGACAGCGTCGATTTAAAACTGCGGACGGTAGCGGAAAAGTTCATTCGATCAAGCTGTCCCATCATCTTCTTGTAAAAGATGAAAACCGCTAATAGATGGACCGCCGCCACCAGGGCGGACGCCGTGCTCGCCATCAGATAGCCGCGCTCCGACACAAACAGGACGACCGCCGCGATGAGCACCAGCCAGGCGATGAACGCGAAGATCAGCGCGCCGACGCCAAAAGCGACCAAGGCGGCCGCGCTTTTGCCCACGCGCTTGGTTTCCAACAAAGCGAGCTTGGCGTGGTCTTGCAACAGCTCACTGAAATCCTTGATCAAGGACTCCGTCTCTTTCAATACCCCCGGCGGTTTTTCCGGGGGATTGGAAGGAACCTGTGAGCTAGCGATATCCTTCACTGCGTTAGAAGAATCCACCGGCGGCGCTCGCGGTTGTTTTATAACAAGCGGCTCAATACGAAACCGCTGGCCAGCGCGATCAGCAGGGCCTTGACCGGCTGTTCGTGGACGTAATCCCGCGTCTTTTCCAGCCACTCCTCTTTCACTTCATTGAGCTGCTGCCGTTTTTCATCCACTTTATCCGCCATGTTGGCCGCCGCGTCCGCCGCTCGATTGACGGCGTCATGCGCGCCCGACGCCACCCGGTTGAGGGTATCGCCCACTTTATCGGCCGCGTTGGCCGTGGCTTCCGCCGCCTTGTCGACCGCCTCGTGCGCGCCCGACGCCACCCGGTTCACTTTGTTGTTGACATCCCGCTCGAAGGAACTCGAACCACCAAAACGATCTTGGTTTTCCATGATGCTCTCTCACTCATTAAGGAACTGAAAGGAACTGATGGACCCGACGACGCCGGGATTCATGATCGGCCCCAGTTGCTGGCCCGATCCAGAAAATGAAGTTACAGCGTTAAGGCGGCCATGCTTCCGAAAGCGCATCGCCGCGTCCACTGAAAACGCGCGTGAACGGCCCGTTGCGATCATTCCCGCCGTCTCGCGGGTCGCCTTTCCAAGGCTTAAAGTTTGTACCATGTTTCACCGCTAAAGTTCATTGCGATTCCACACTCGAAATACATCATCCCTTCCGCAACGGGCGCACTCAACCGGAAAACAGTAAAGCACCGAGAATGGCGTAGAACAACGCCGGCAACAGATTGCCCACGCGAATCCGACCGATCTCCAGCAAATTGATGCCGATTCCCAAAATCAGCAAGCCGCCGGCGGCGTTGATGGCGTCCAACACCGCCGGTTCCGACAAGAACGCCAATTGTCCCGCCAGCAGCGTAATCCCCCCTTGCACCACCAGCACCGGCAAGGCCGAATACAACACGCCGACACCCATCGACGAGGCCAAGGCGACGGACGCGACCCCGTCCAATACCGCTTTCAGCAACAGCACGCTGGGATCGCCGAGCGTGCCGTCCCGAATCGAGCCGACGATGGTCATCGCGCCGGTCAAATAAAGCAGCGTGGCGGTCACGAAACCCTCGACAAAACGGCCGGAATTGGAGCGCAACCTTTGCCGCAGCCGGTCGGCCAAGGCTTCCAGGCGCTGCTCGATCCGCAACAGTTCGCCGGTGATGCCGCCCAGCAGCAAACAACCGATGGCCAACAAAGTCTGGTGCGCCTCCAGCGCCATCCGCAGGCCGATGGCCACCACCGCCAGCCCCAAGGCTTGCATCACGATGGTTTTGATGGAGTCTGGCAACCGCGAACCGGCCGTCAGCCCGATGGCGCCGCCGATCACGACCGCGCCGGTGTTGACCAAGGTGCCGATCACGGTTTCCGCTCCCCTGTCCCGAAGACCTTCAGCACGGCCTCACCCCAACAACATCTTGATGCCGACGCCCGCCAGAAAGACCGCGAAGATTTTCTTCAGCATCTCGGTGGGCACGCTATGCGCGAGTTTGGCCCCCAGCGGCGCGAACAGCATGCTGGTGAAGGCGATGCCGGCCAGCGCCGGGCCGTACACGTAACCCAAGCTCCAAGCGGGCAGATCGGGCGCGTTTGCGCCGGTGATCACAAACCCGAGCGCGCCGGCCAGCGCGATGGGCAAGCCGCACGCCGCCGAGGTCGCCACGGCCTGACGGATTTGGACGTTACACCAGGTCAAAAACGGCACGGTCAGCGAACCGCCGCCGATGCCGACGATGGCGGAAACCGCGCCGATGACGCCGCCCGCGGCCAACATTCCGGCCGTTTTCGGCAAGTCGCGATGCGGCGCGGGTTTCGCGCCGAACCCCATCTGCGCCGACATGATCAACACGAAAACGGCAAAGATCTTCTGCAAGGCGACACTCGACAGTTGATCGGCGATGGCCGCTCCCAGCCACGCGCCGATGATGATGCCCGGCGTCAGCCGCCAGACCGTCGGCCACAGCACCGCGCCGCGTTGGTGGTGGGCGCGGACCGAGGAGATCGAGGTCAAAATGATGGTGGCCAGCGACGTGCCGATCGCCAGATGCATGATGGCGGATTCGGCGATCTGCTGGTGGTGGAAAATCCAGGCCAACGCCGGAACGATGATCAACCCGCCGCCCACGCCGAGCAAACCGGCCATGACCCCGGCGAACGCCCCCAACAGCAAATAGAACAACAGAGTCGCTAAAATCGGTTCCAAGATCGGGTTATCCTATTCTCACAGAGCGGTTCCAGAGAGAAGCACACGGCTTGGGTATGGTAAAGTCCATCCTCGAAAAACCACCGTGCGAGCGGTCGAGACGGTTATTGTAAAGGGCGATCGGCGGGCATGTCCCACCTCGACGCAGGATTTAGCGGCCTCCCTGCGCTTCAGACGATCACAGAACAGCGAATAACGGGCAAAGGTATGAACATTAAAAAAATCTGCGTGTTGGGCGGAACGGGTTTCGTCGGACGGCACCTGACCTCGCGGCTGGCCAATCACGGGTATCAACTCAAGGTTTTGAGCCGCCACCCGCAGCGGCACCGCAATATCGAGGTGCTGCCGAACACCGAGCTTGTCGGAGCGGACGTGCACGACGCCACCGTCCTTCTGGAACAATTCGCCGGCTGCGACGCCGTCATCAATCTGGTGGCCATCCTAAACGAACAAGGCAGCCAGCGCTTTAAAAGCGTTCACACCGATTTGGCCAAGAAGGTGATCGAAGCCTGCCGGGCCGCCGGCATCAAGCGGCTGTTGCACATGAGCGCCTTGCGCGCCGACGCCGCCAAGGGTCCGAGCCAGTACCTGGCGACCAAGGGCGAGGCGGAATCCGCCGTAATGCAGGCGCAAGACTTGGCCGTCACCTGCTTTAAGCCGTCGATCATCTTCGGTCCCGACGACAATTTCTACAATCAATTCGCCGCCATGCTCAGCCTGTTTCCCGCATTGCCGCTGGCCTGCCCGGACGCCAAGTTCGCGCCGGTTTACGTCGGCGATGTGACGCAAGCCTTTCAAACCGCCTTGGAAGACGATGCCACCATCGGCAAAAGCTACGAACTGTGCGGGCCGCGCGTTTATACCTTCAGGGAAGTGATCGAGGACACCGCCCGAATGTTGGGGTTAAAGCGGCGGGTGATCGGCTTGCCGGATTCATTGGCGCGGCTGCAAGCCAAAGTGATGGGCTGGCTGCCGGTCAAGATTTTCACGACCGACAATTACCTTTCGCTGCAAGCAGACAGCGTGTGCGCGAGCAACGGGCTGGACGCCTTGGGCATCACCCCGCAATCGGTCGACAGCATCATGCGGATGCACCTGGCCGACAAAACCCAGCGCCGGCGCTACGACGCCTTGCGCAAGGTGGCCCGCCGGGGCTGAACCCTGACGCCGGCGAAGCGCCCGCCGATTCGCCGGCTCGATCACAGCACGTCGAACCGCTCGAAGCTCATGGTGAATTGACCGCGCCCGCGCGTCATCCCGCGCAAGTCGGTGATGTAGCCCAGCAACCGGTCCAACGCGCAATCGCAGCGGATAACGGTCAGTTCGCCCAAGCTCTCGGTATCCCGAATCACCGCACGCCGCGCTTGCAAATCGCCCATGACCGCGCCGACGTCGCTCTCCGGAACCACCACCTCGGTCGCCATGATCGGATGCATCGCCAAGCCGCCCGCCCGCGCGAGCGCCTTGCGGGCCGCGTCCGCCACCGCCACCCGCAGCGCCTGGGGGCTGGATAGGCCGCCGAACAGTTCGATGTCCATCACCCGCACGGCCACATCGTGCAGCGGCGCGCCGGTGGCGGGACCGCCGGCCAAGGCGTCCGCCGCGCCGCCCGCCACCGCATCCCGTTGCGCCGGCTGCAATTCCGCGCCCGCCGGCCTGATGGCGGGCTCGACGGCGACCGTCGCCCCCGCGCCGCGCGCCAGCGGCTCCACCGCCACCCGCGCGCCGGCTTTCAGTTCCAGCCGCTTGCCGTCAGCCTGTTCGATCTGGCGGTGGAACAGACTTTCCGCCTCGGCGCTTCGGCCGATGGTTTCGCGCAGCACCACATCCGGATGGCCGGTCCGGATCGTGACGTTGAACTCC
This sequence comes from Competibacteraceae bacterium UBA6584, assembly GCA_002433805.1. Taxonomy (GTDB): domain Bacteria; phylum Pseudomonadota; class Gammaproteobacteria; order Competibacterales; family Competibacteraceae; genus Competibacter_A. The sequence goes on from DJIW01000035.1 coordinate 29,264, forward strand.
CGACTCAAGCGTTCGGCGGCGATTTGCAAGTGCAATTCGCCCATCCCGCGCAGCACCCGTTGGCCGGTCTCACGGTCTTCCTCGACCCGCAGCGTCGGATCTTCCTGCTGCAATTTGCCCAACGCCTCCAGCAGCTTTTCCTCGTCGGCACCAGACTGCGGTTCGATCGCCAAGCCCAACACCGGTTCGCGGGTTTCGATCCGCTCCAGCCACAACGGATGCGAAGGATCGCACAAGGTATCGCCGGTACTGACCCAGCGCAGGCCGGCCAGCAGCACGATTTGCCCGGCCGCCGCCTGCTCCAGCCGGATTTTGTGGTTGGCGTCCACCTCGAACAACCGGGCCACCCGCTCCAGCCGCGCGGTTTGGTTCGGACCGGGAACCGCGATTTCATCGCCCGGTTTCAAAAGCCCGCGATAGAGCCGGACGAAAACGTGGCGGCGGCCTTCCCACATCTGCACCTTGAACGCCAAGGCCGCCAACGGTCCGTCCGCCGTCATGGCCACCCATTCCTCATCCCCGTCGGGCCGGCGCGCCAAACTGGGCGGCCGTTCGCTCGGCGCGGGCAACAGCCGGGTCACGCCGTCCAACAGCGGTTGAATGCCCTGATTGCGCAGCGCGCTGCCGGCGAAACAGGGAAAGCACTTGCCGGCTAAAGTGGCTTGGCGCAACGCCGCCCACACCGCTTCCGGATCGGGTTCCCGTTCGGCCAGCACCTGCTCGGCCAGCGCCTCATCCATTTCCGCGGCCGCCAGCAACAAATTTTCCCGCCAGGGCCGCAAGCGCCGCCACGTGGCTTCATCGCAGGGTTCGATAACGACCCGTTCGCCGCGCTCGCCCTGAAACCGCCATCGGGTCTTGTCGATCAGGTGGACGACCGCGCCGTCGTAATCGGCCGGCGGCGCGGTCACCGCCACCGGCTCGACCGCCAGGCGCTCGCGCACCGTCGCCAGCGCCCGCGCGAAATCCGCGCCGGGGCGATCCAATTTATTGATGAAAAACAACGCCGGCAACCGAAACCGAGTGCGCTGCCGCCAGACGGTTTCGGTCTGCGGCTCGACGCCGCGCACGCCGTCCAACACGATCACGCAGCCGTCCAACACCCGCATCGAGCGCTCGACTTCGATAGTGAAATCGACGTGGCCGGGCGTGTCGATCAACTGAAGGGAATATTCGCGCCACGGCAGTCGAGTCACGGCGGCGGTGATGGTGATGCCGTGCTCTTGCTCCTCGACCATGTAGTCCATGTGCGCCGCGCCTTCGTGGACCTCGCCGATTTTGTGCGAAGCGCCGGCGTAATACAGCATCCGTTCGGTCAGGGTGGTCTTGCCGGCGTCCACATGGGCGGCGATGCCGATGTTGCGCACCCGTGTCAGATCCGGAACCTTAGCCATGCACAAAATGCCTCTCGATCACGCGAAGATGACGCAGCAAACGCACGGGCGGGACTTAGGGAACGATCCGCCGACATTCCAGATAAAAGCGTTTTTCGTCGGCCTCGCCCATCGAAAACGTCTTGCGCGGCAATGCGCCATCGCGGATGACGGTCGGGAAGAAATCGCTCTTGGCCAAGGCCGGCAGATAGAAGCCCAGATTGCCCGGCCGTCGGCCGAGCTGTTCCAGAACGTCCTCGCCGTGGATGTAATCGAGCCGCGCGCCGGGCTGGAGCTTGAGATAGTCATCCAGAAACGCTTGCAAGGTGGCGACCGGCAAGCTCAAATGCGGCCGCTCGACGACCAGCACCCCGCACCGATCCTGACTGACAAACGCGATGGCGTGGTTGGCTGGCGGCAGTTCCGACCAGACGCGCCGGGCGGCTTCCCAGGAGGGCGCATCCAGCACCCGCAACCCCGCTTGTCGCGCGGCCAGATACTCGGCCAGCGCCCCCAGCAGCGAGTCCGGATTCACTCCGAAAGCGAGCCGGTGGATCGCCTCGAACTGCAACCCAGGATCGTGGAGGTTGACCAATTCCACCAAGGCATGGCGGGCCGGATGCCGCATGATCGCCACCGGATCGGCCGCGGTTTGCTTGAGATTTTCCCAAAGGGTCTTGGCGGTGGCGAAGGAATGATTGCCGTCGCCCATGGCGTACAGCAATACGGGTTCGCCCTCGACGCCATAACGGGCGGCAAACGCCGCCGGGTCCGCCAACCGGCTCAACTGCTCCACCGCCCACTGCATCAATAGGGGATGAGCGGCCCGCCAGCCGCGCACCCGGCCGCTGTCGAGCATCAGCGGAACATCGTACAAACACTCTTGCGGTTCGGCGAACAACGGCTCGATCACCAAATGATCGGGATCGTCGATCAGCACCATCACGTGCGGCAATTCCAGAAGCGCCTTCTCGCGCACCCGGATGCGGGGCGGCAACCGCTCCAGAATCGTCCCCTCGGTCGGCCGGATCAAGGTCTTGGCGCCGGGGTTGTAGTCGTAGCATTCCAGATCGAGCGCCGCGATCAATCCCTTGCGCGAACGGCCCCGTCCGGTCTGCCGCTCGACCAGAATAAAGCCGGGCGGCTGCTCGGTCAGAACGCCTTCGGCCAGATAGCGGCGCATAGTCTGTTCGATGTCCGCGATCCGCCGCGCCCTGTCCGCCGTTTCCAAATAGACTTCCGGCAACATCAGCCGCAGCGTGGACGGCGCTTCAGCCACCACGTTTTCCACGCGCCGCCAATAATCCGGTTGCGATGTGTATTGGTCGCAGGCCACCACCGCCCACTTTGTCAGGTCCGTGCCGGTTCTAGGCAACAGAATTGCAGGAACCTGTAAACCAATCTGGGCGAAATTCATGAACAATCACTCTCTGGTTGGTATCAGCAACGGTTGACGTGGCCCTTAAGACGCGCTCGGAAACCGCGCAAGCTTAACAAATGACCCTTAAGCGCTCCAGAAATCCGGCCAAAAGACGTATTATCATGCGCAACAGCGGCCAGCCGGTTTTTCCCGCCGACCATCGGCCCATTCACGCTTTGCAACTTTCAAGGTATCCGCGCATGAGCAAGCTGAAGATCGTCGGGATTATCCTGCTCGTCCCGCTTTTGATCGCTGGGGCGCTATGGGGTTATCTATGGTACAGCACCAAACAACAGGTGGATCAACTCGTGGCGCTGGCGAAACCGTTCGCCGACATCAGTTACGGCGGCATCGACATCGCCCCCACCGGCTCCATCGGCGTCAACCGGCTCAGGATCATCCTTCACGATCTCAATGACTATGTCACCATCGGTTCGGTTCGTCTCAAGGCCCCCAACCTCCTGGAATTGCTTAAACTGCGCTGGCAGCTCGCTCGGGGCCAACTGCCGCCCGCGATGGCCTTCGCGCTGCAACAGTTCGAAATTCCGCTCGATGGCGGCTTGCTCGGCACCGGTCAGGAAACGCTGTCCCAACGCTCGGCGTTCAGCGATCTGGACGCCTTGGGTTGCGGTCCGGTCGCGGCGCTCGGCCGCGCCGAGTGGCAGGAAATGGGTTACCACCACCTGATCGGCGACATGGAAGTCGGTTACCGCTTGGATAACGCCCGCAACGGCGTGGAATTGCAGGTGCGCAGCTCCAGCCGGGATTGGGCGACCGTCGATCTGGACTTCGGCCTGGTCGCGCCCGCAGCGGCGCGAACGCTCTCGGCGCTGGCGGCGTCCGGTCCGCTCAAACTGAGCAAGCTGAACGTGCTGGTTCGCGATGACGGCTTCAACCAACGCCGGAACACGTACTGCGCCGCCAAGGCCGGTAAAACCGTCGATGCTTATCTCTCCGATCACATCCGGCTTCTCGAAGACCGCCTGCGCGCCAACGGCGTTTATCCGGGTCTGGGATTGATCGAGGCTTACCGACAGTATTCCAGGGAAGGCGGCAAGCTGGCGCTCGCGGCCGCGCCGCCCGCGCCCATCGACCCCAAGGAGCTGCAATTTTACAAACCCGGCGACGCCATCAAGCTCGCGGGCTTGACGCTCGCCGTCAACGACCAGCCGATTTCCGATCTTTCGATCAATTGGGACGGCACCAAAATCGCCCGGGCGCTGGCCGTGAAAACCGAAAGCGCTCCAGAAGCCGAGGAGCCGCATCCGGGTCCGTCGCAGGCGCGGACGGTCGTCGTCCAAAAAGCGTTTCGTCCGGTTGCCATCAGTCAGTTGGGTCAGTATATCGGCCAAACCGCGCAGCTCAAGACTGCCGGCAACATTCAGTATCGGGGCAAATTAAACGGTATTGCCGAAGGAAACGTGACCATCACCGTTCCAAAATCCGGCGGCAGCGTGACGCTATCTCTGCGCGAAAAAGACCTCGTCGACGCTCAAATCCTCCAGTGACTGGCGGGAAGCACGCGCCACCCGGCCAGCGCCGCCGGGAACGGCGGGAACAATCCTTTAAGCCCTCTTCAATCAACGCACCCACTGAATCAGGAGCAGCACAAACGCCACCACCAACGCCAGCGGGATCAACACCGCCGGCCAATCTTTCTTCGCCCCGCGGCTGCGTTCGATGGCCGCCTTTACGCCCGGCCTGAACCATAGCAATATCAATAATGCCGCCAGCCCGCCCAGCAAGATTTCCCACCATGCCGCCGTTTCCATCGCGCCCCCTTCGCTCGTCGCGCCTTCAATTTTTGACAGGTCCGCCGCCGGGCGGCAACACCGGCTGCGGGAACGGCGTTATGTTGTCACCGCCTTCGACCGGCCGGATTTTACTGACGCCCTCGCGTTCCACCTCATCGATCCGCAAAATATAATGCAGGGGAATGAAGGTGCGCCGCACTCCGCTAAACTCGCTTTGCAACCGCTCCTCGGCCGGATTGACCAACACGCTCGAACGCTCGCCAAACAGCAGTTCCTCAACTTCGATGAACCCGTACAGTTCGCCTTGATAAATGCTGCGCGCGTAGAGTTCGTACAGCTTGCCTTGGTTGATGAACAGAACTCGGTAGATGCTTTTGGTTATTTTGGCCATTTTCCATCCGGTTCAAGGGGCGATCGGAGAGCGGTCAATCTAACCCCGTTTGGCGCGGCGGGCAAATCCCGCCTTGAAAAACAGCCATGCCGCCGCGCCTGCGCCGCAACCCGAGCGCCGGATGGCGCGAGTTGCGCCCCGCCCCTTTAACTGCTTTGATCATCGCTCATGCGTCCCGCCCATCATCCGCCGTCTGAAGCCTTCACCGTCGTCAGCCTGACCGAGCCCGGCCGGGCGCTGGCCGAACGCCTGCTGGCGCATTGGCCCGACGCCGAGCACCTCTACCGGCCTCAGCCCTTTCAAGAAGCGGTTCAAACGCGCTTCCAACAAGGCCGGCGCTTGATTTTATTGTGCGCGGCCGGCATCGCGGTGCGGACGCTCGCGCCGGCGCTGCGGGATAAATATCGCGATCCGGCGGTGCTGGTGATGGACGAACACGGCCGCTTCGTGGTGCCGATTCTGTCCGGCCATGAAGGCGGCGCCAACGAATGGGCGCGGCAGATCGGTCAAGCGCTGGGGGCGCAATGCGTGATTACCGGCGCGCAGCGCTACACCCAGCCTTTGCTGGTCGCCGGATTGGGCTGCAATCGGGGCTGCCCCCTGGAGCGCTTGCTGTCGCTTCTGGATCAGACCTTGAACGCTCACGGCTTGCGACGGGAAGATTTAAGCGCCTTGGCCAGCATCGAACTGAAGCGGGACGAACCGGCCATGCATCAGCTGGCCGCCGCCTTGGCGGTTCCGATCCAGTTTTATCCGGCCAGCATCCTCGCCGCTTACGGCGACCGGCTCAGCCAAAAATCCGAGATCGTGTTTCGGGAAACCGGCTGTCACGGCGTGGCGGAGGCGGCGGCGCTGGCCCATGCCGAACGGTTGATCGAACATCCCTTTCCGGCGGAGCTGATCATTCCCAAGCAGAAAAATCCCGACGCCACCCTGGCGGTGGCCCGGATCTATGGCAATCGCGACTGAATCGAGACAGGTCGTTTCATCTGGGGCCGCCGCCTCGCGACGCCGCTTCACTCAATCCCAAACACCTGGTTCTTTCCGCCTTCCTTGGCCCGATAGAGCGCCTTGTCGCCTTTCGGCATCACGG